>NZ_CP009286.1:92500-404500 GCF_000758685.1 Paenibacillus stellifer | reverse complement strand
CATGCAGGAAAATGTCGCCCTTCACTACATCGCGGAATCTGTCGTTGAACTGGCCGATGAGCGGAATCGCCTCGCTATTATGCTGGCTTGCCTTGCGCTCTGGCGCAAGCTCCGTGTCAAGGTCCCAGCCTTCGCCGATCATCATGATGGACGGATCGATCTCCGAGAGCCGCCGCCGGATTTCGTTGATCGTATCCACGTCCATCAGTCCCATCAGGTCGAACCGGAATCCGTCGAACTTGTACTCCTTCGCCCAGTACAGGACGGAGTCCGCAATGAAGCGGGACATCATCTTCCGCTCGGTGGCGCAGTCGTTGCCGCAGCCCGAGCCGTTAGCGAGGCTGCCGTCCGGCTTATACCGCAAATAGTAGCCGGGTACAAGCTTCGTGAAATTGACGCGGTATCCGTCGTAGACATGATTGTAGACGACATCCATAATAACGCGCACTCCACGGTCATGAAGGCTCTGGATCAGCTCCTTGAGCTCCCGGATTCGGGACGCCGGTTCATAAGGATCGGTAGCATAGGAGCCCTCCGGAACGTTATAGTTCTTCGGGTCATATCCCCAATTGTAGTGGGGGAGGTCGAGCTTCGTCTCATCCACGCTTTCCGTGGCGTAATCATACACCGGCAGCAGTTGCACATGAGTAACGCCCAGGTCCGCGATATGATCGAGTCCGGTTAAAATCCCCCCCGGGCCCCGCGTCCCGTTCTCCGCAAGCCCGGCGAACAGACCTTTGTGCCGGATACCACTTTCAGGATGAATCGAATAATCCATCACATGCAGCTCATAAATGACGGCATCAACCGGGTTCCCGAATGCCGGCATCCTGCCAGACCATCCCTCCGGGTCCGTCTTCCGCAGATCCAGAATGGCGCCGCGGTCGCCGTTGACGCCGACAGCTCTGGCATAGGGGTCCGCCGCTTCGTTCCACTGGCCTTCAATCATCACACGGTAAGTATAGTACTTGCCTTCCAGATCACCTGTTACGCTTGCGGTCCACGTACCGCCGGTCCCCCGGTCCATGGAGATCACTCTTTCGGGTTCTCCCTGCCAGGAAGCATACAGAACAAGCTCAGCCTGCTCCGAGGTCGGGGCCCACAATCGGAAAGACGATTGCTCCGGGGCATAGCTCAGCCCCAAATCATCTCCGTCATAACCGAACAGCTCATCAAAACGTTCATCGAAGACCGAAACTCCGCCAGTTACCGCGGAATCGCCGTAGCGAATCGGTTCATCCATCTCCCTTTGTACCGACAATCCAGACACCTCTCCTTTATCCCATAGCACTTAAGGAGGCGTGCCCCTCCCAGTGCAAACGTTTCTACAACTTTCACCCGGGATTATACAATGGGGGAAGTTGGCTGTCAAACCAACTTCCCCCTACGTTTTCTGCAAAATAAGTCATTCTATTTTCAAGCCATCATCCGTTGACTGCTATTCGATCCGCAGAGCTACCATGGACAGCACGTCCGCGTTCCCGGCATAGCTGATCCTTCGCTCCCGGCTCGGGATAAAGACGCCTTCTCCGCGCCTTAAGCCGTTATCCTGAACTAGAAGCAGCGGCCCCTGTTCCGTCAACTCGTACCCGATCCCGACGGTCCAGTGGTAGTCGAAGTCATAGCGCCCTCTCCAGCGAAAGGACAACCATTTATCGAACTTGACGGCGACCGGTCGTTCCGCGTCGATCTCAGCCTTATATTGGTCGAAATTGTTAAAACGCCTCGTCCCGATAACCCGGGATTGCCCGAGCGAGTCTCGAAGAAACGCTCTCATTCCCCTGGTATAAGCAGCAGCGCTCATTCCCCAGGGCCGTCCTCCATATCTTCGGTATAAATGATTCATTTGATTCTCTTTGGAACCAAAACGTTCCAGCCCGATTCTTCCGGACACCCCGAGACGGCGCCCCCAGTACTCCGCGATCGCAGCCATCGTCGCCGGTCCGCATGCCGATGAAGATGAATGAACGCCGGGAGCCCACTGGGTATACGGTTCTACATTCAGTCTGCGGCCATGGAAGTCCGTCATCAGGGCATCGCTTCCATTCGGGCGCGGAGCACCCTTTCAATCTCGGAGGAGAGAAAAGGCTTGCTGATGAAATCCCGCATGCCGACAGCCATGCAGCGCTCCCGGTCCTCCTTGCCGGCATAGGCCGTGACCGCCACAATGTAGGGCAGCCGGTCCGCAGGCAGCATGCCCCGAAGGCGGGCAGCCGCCGTCAATCCGCTCATGACCGGCATCTGGACATCCATGAAGATCACGTCATAGTGGCCTTCCATGGCGGCGCGGATGGCCTCCTCGCCGTTCTCCGTGAGGTCGGCCTCGTACCCTCGCTTCTGCAGAATGGTGCTTAGCAGCTTCCGGTTGACGGGCTGATCCTCCGCGATCAGGATGCGGAGCGGGCCGAACTTCGGTCCGGCGGGCGGCTGCCCGGAGGACTCGTCCCGGTCTGCGGAGGCTGCTTTATCCCCGTTCACCGCCTGCTCTCCGTCTTCCTCCCGCTCCAGCGTATCGGCCGGCAGGGTGAAGTAGAAGTCCGAGCCCTGTTCCGGAGCGCTCTCCACGCCGATCATGCCTCCCATGAGCTCGACCAGTTTCTTGCAGATGGCAAGCCCGAGGCCGGTTCCGCCATATTTGCGGTTGATGGACGGATGCAGCTGGGAAAATGACTGGAACAGGAGCGGCAGCTTCTCCGGCGCGATCCCGATCCCGGTGTCCCGGACATACACAGTCAGCGCATATTGGCCCGGCGAGCCTCCATATTCCGCGCCGACTTCAATCTTGATTGACCCGGATTCTGTGAACTTCACCGCATTGCTGATCAGGTTCACCAGAATTTGCCGCACCCGGGCGGCATCTCCCACGATTACCTCGGGAACTTCCGGCCCCATGCTTCCGGAGAGGTCCAGATTCTTCTCCCGGGCTTTGGCCCGGAAGAGCTCGATCACGCTCTCCAGCACCTCTCCCGGAGCATAGGGCTCACGGGTGATCGCCATTTTGCCCGCTTCAATCTTGCTGAAGTCCAGCACTTCATTCAGGATATTCAGCAGCGAGTCGCTGCTGTCGCCAATAATCTCCACATAGGCGCGCTGCTCCTCGTTCAGTCCCGTCTGCGACAGCAGCTCGGTCATGCCCATGATGCCGTTCATCGGCGTGCGCAGCTCATGGCTCATGATTGCCAGGAACTCCGACTTGGCCTGGTCCGCCTTCTCCGCTGATTCCTTCGCCTGGAGAATTTCCCGCTCGTCCGTAATGTCGCGGAAGACAATGACCGCGCCTACATAGTCGCCTTTGTCAAGCAGCGGCGTCAGCTGGTAAGATGCCAGAAAGCTTGTGCCGTCTCTTCGCCACAGCACGGCCTCCTTGCCCTGATGGGAGACACCGCTTCCGATCGCCTTAAGCAGCGGAGCCTCCTCCGGCAAATAAGGGGTGCCGTCCAGCGCAGTCTGGTGAATGATATCCCGGTAAGAGCGCCCGAGAATATCGTCATACTCGAAATCGAGCATATACGCCCCGGCCGGATTGATGAACGTCACCCTGCCTTCGCGGTCGAGGCCGAAAATGCCTTCGGAGACCGCATTCAGAATAAGCGTGTATTCATTGCCCAGCTTCTCGATCTGCTCCACATAGCGGGTGCGTTCCGTAATATCACGCGAAATGCCGTAGACGCCTACGACCAGGCCGCCCACGATCATCGGAATATTCGTGGTGTTGATTTCGATTTCATGACCGTCTTTATGAATGATGGTCAGGTCGTAGTTTTGAGGATAGCCCTGCGCCGCAAGATTGAAGTGGTAAAGCGTCTTTTCGATATCTTTTTCCGCGACAATGGGACCGAAGTACATGCCGATCAGCTCATCAAGCGCATAGCCGGTCAGAGCCTCCAGATTGACGTTGGCCGTCAAATAGTCGCCTTCCAGATTCATCGAGTACACGGCGGAAGGATTATATTCGAACAGGGATTTGTAACGCTGCTCGCTCTCCTGGAGCATCGATTCGAATTGCTTACGCTCGGTGATGTCCCGGCAGATGGCGAGAAGCTCCTTGGTTCCGTCCTCTCCGAGGATGTAGCGGCTGTTCGTCTCAAACCAGACATACTCCCCGTCCTTGCGGCGGTACCGGTACGTGATGGGAGGGTTGACGCCGGAATGCGGGGTCTGCTCCTCGGCCTGCTTCACCCGCAGCAGATCGTCGGGATGAAGATAGGCATAGGCGTTCATCCCCACTATTTCCTCAGGCTCGTAGCCAAGCAGCGTCCGGCTGGCCGGTGAACAGTACAGGATGGTGTTTCCCGACGGGTCGATGCGGGTAATCAAATCCAGGGAATTCTCCAGAGTCAGCCGGTTGTTCCGCTCACTCTGCCTAAGCTGGCGCTCGATCTCCATCCGCTCGGAAATATCCTGCATCATGCCTACGAGCCGGCCGGGCTGCCCGCCGGGGCCGGGAACGGGTTCCCACTGGGAGTGCACATCGATCATCCGGCCATCCGACAGCAGCAGGCGGAATGAGACCTCCCCCGCAATACCTTGTCCGAAAGCTTCACCGGCCTTTTGATCCAGCTCGGGAAGATCCTGTGCATCGACATGCAGTCTGAACTGGTCATAAGCAATCTCGCCCTCGGGCAGAGAGTAATCGCTTAGGCGGCGAGCCGCCTCTGAGAACTGCAGCTTCCGCTTGTTCATATCCCACATCCAGGAGCCGACCTTGGCCACCTTCTGTGCGACCGCAAGCGCGAATTCGCTCTCCATGCGTTCATTCACGCTGCTCGCAATGCACAGTATCCGGGACAGACTGCCATCCGGGCCGGCGATATTCTGGAAGGAGATCTCGAACCAGACAAATTGGCCGTCCTTATGGCGCACCCGCCGGATGCGTGTGCTTCGGCCCAACTCTTCCAAGGGCAGCGCATTCAGCTCTTCCCCTTCTTCGGGAAAATAGTAACCGAGCCGATTCGTGCCGATCAGCTCCTCAGGCTCAAAGCCCAGCAGCGGCTTGCACGAGGGCGACACGAAGGTCAGCGTACCGTCGGGCATGCTGATAGAGAAAATGTTCATCGGACTCTTGGTAATGAGATGGTACAGGTCCTGGCTGTCGACCATCGCCTGCTTGTCCGCCAGCCGGCCGCCGATATCCTCGGCATACAGCAAAATCCCGGCCCGGGAATTGCCCGGCTCGGCCCACATATACCGGAGGGACAGCCGACGGGTGCGCCCTCCGCCCAGAAGCAGCTGAAGATCTCTTTCGTGTACACTGTCCGGAGAAGGGAGACACGCCCGGATCTCCGCATACCGGGGAAGCCCGGGGAAGCGGCTCTCAACCAGAGCTTCCGGGCATTCCAGAAGGGTGCAGAACGCTTCGTTCGCCTTCAGCCGCGGCTCTCCCTCTTCTCTGAAGAGTGCTATCCCGATTGGGGCTTTCATCAAGATCCGGTCATATATCGAATCATTATCCGCCAAGTGGTGGTCCATTCCATCAGGACTCCTTTCTCTTGCAACCCGTGATTCGGTCATTATCCAGAGTAAGACTGTTCAGGCTGAAGCAGATCGGGAGGCGATTCAGCCCGCGCGCAGGCGCCGGAGAAAGGAGCGGAGAGCCCGGCAGCCGTTGACAGCGGAAGCACCCGAAGTCCGGGCTGCTGCCAGGACTTCGGGTGCTTCACGAGCTTCGGTATGATGATTTCATATTCAGACGCCAAGCGAGCCTCTCCGGGCCTGAACACCCTTAAGGTCCCGTATGCCTCTCCGGTAACCGCTGCTTGCTTCTTTTCGGCGCTGCAGGACAGTCTCCATATACAGAAATCCGATCGTCCACAGCAGCATGGCGTAACGGAAAGGAGTGACGCGAGTACGCAGCTTCAACAGCTCATAATGATTGATAACCTTGGTATAGGCTACGATCTCTTCCTTGTCGCGGGAAGCCGGCGAGCCGTGATGCAGCAGCTTCAGCTCCGGATTCACGATCATCGGACCGTGGAGCCCCGCCAAATACGACAGGTACAAATCCTCGCCCAGGCTGTAACCGTTCAGCCAATCCACCAGCTGCACGTCGCGAAGCGACGCCTTCTTGAAGCACATGTTGCAGCCGTGAAGAAATTCCGTCCGGAACACCTTCTTCTGCCGATTCCACAGATTCATCGCGGAGGCAAATCCGCTGTACGACAGTTTGCCGGGCGCCAGACGGCTTCGGCCGCTGGCCAGCATCAGCAGTCTCCCTTTCAGGGAACAAGAGAACTTCTGGTCGACTCCGCCAACGGCGACGACATCCGGATACTGCTGAAAGGTCCTCAAAAGACCGGCCAGGTAACCTTCATCCAGCTCGACATCATCATCCAGGAACAGAAGTGTTTCATAACGGGCGTTCTTCACTGCAAAAATCCGGGATCTCAGCAACCCCGCCTCATCCCGCTTTTTCCGATAGTAGACCAGCTCCATACCGGAGGGAAGTTCCCGCCTGATCTCGTCCAGCCAGGACTCTTCGGTATCGCCGTCGTCGACAATCATAATTTCGACCGGCGAACCTTCCATATCCCGCTGCCTAAAAATTGAACTCAGACATATGCGCAGGTCCTCATGCCGGTTTCGGGTACAAATAGCTACCGACAGCGTCATAGAATCGCTCAAACTCCCCACCCTTTCTTCAGGAAATCAACTGCAGAGGCAATCTGCGCACCGGCCTTGGATGAATACTGCGAGCTATCACACACAGCTTCATGAGTCACAAGCCAAACGGCGTATGGATTTGGCACAGCCAATCCTCCGCCGCAGTATTTCCGGTATTCGCGCAATTTTTTTGTATTTACCCTTTATTGTGCAGGTCTAAACATAAAAATCAAGTTATTCATGATTTTTATCACTTTCTGCGTTTCACTCCAAGGGTTCGGGAACGAGATGAAGTTCCTTTCTGCGCCCGCCGGTAAGCCATTACTTTCCTGTACATTGATTTGTTGGAAAGCTGGTTAAAGATATACGGGTCCGGATTGGTGTTGACCTCGATGATCCAGGGAGTCAGCATATGATCAAGCCCGATATCGACGCCAAGCTGCTTAAAGCCCGGATAATGCCGCTGAAGGAAGCGGCCGATGTCCCCTCCGAGCCGTTTCAGCCGCTTCATTACGATCTCCTGCTGGGCGGCGCTCATATGCGGGGAGAGAAGCTTCTCGACCGCTGTCGGCTTGCCTCCGGCATGATAGTTGGTCACGATCTTCCCTTTGGCCGCCACCCTTCCGATCAGCCCTGTCGTCTCCCATTTGCCCTTGGGGCTGAGCTGGACCATAACGCGAATGTCGAACCGGCGGCCGCCTACCTTGAGCAGATTGATCCCTCTCTGGATCAAATAACGCCGGCCCCGGGTCGCCGTGTTGAGCGACTGGTAAAAAGCTTCGAAGGTGCTGAAGGTCCGGGCTTTGGTTCCTTGCTGATAGCGGTACGTGACTCCCGAGGAATCAGCCCGCCGCTCCACCCGCATGACGCCGTTGCCATAGGTTCCGACCTCGGGCTTCACATATACCATGCCGTATTTGTCCAGCATCCGCTTGGCGCTGTCCCGGTTAAGCTTGACCGTCTCTGGAATCAGCACCGCAATCTCCGGGCTGCGAAGCAGGACCTTCGTCTTAATCCATTTGCTCGTTAATGTAGATTTCACTTTCATTCCCCTCTGCCACACTCCTTGTGCTCCTGCCAAAATTATTCTCCAAGGTAAGCTATGCGGCAGAGTCCGCTTTGGCATTGGGTAGACGCCTCAGGCGCCCGAAAGTTGGGTATCCTTTGCCGAACCGGCGGCATATCATGCAGAAGAACTGGCATCCGAAGCGGAATGGAGGGGGAGCTGTGAAGATTTGCATGATCGCGCCGGGCCGCTTTCCGCTTCCGGGCAGCGGGTCTGTGGAAATTTGCATTTGGGAGACGGCCAGACGGCTTGCGGTCCGTCATGACGTCACCGTTATCAGCCGCCGCTTCCCGGGGCTCTCCCACCAGGAGAAGCGGGAGGGCGTAAGGCTGCTCCGCTTGCCCGCCGATATGCCCGGCCTCTATCTCGCCGAGGCGCTGAACATCATTCGGAGCGGGAATTTCGGAATTGTTCAGGTCGACAACCGGCCGCATGTCGCGGCCGCCGTCAAAGAGGCCCTGCCCCGCACACCGGTCGTCCTCTTTCTGCACTCGCTGACGTTCGTTCCGCAAGAAGCGAAGGTACGAAGAAGCCTCAGCTTCGCCGATCTGATCGCCGTCAACAGCCGATCACTGGCGGACCGCCTGCTGCGCCGCTTCCCTAGCTTGCTCCCGCCGCTTCGTGTCGTGCCCCTGGGGGCCGATCTCTCCCGCTTCTCGCCGCTCTCCGCGCAGCAGCGCCAGCAGACGCGCCGGGAACTGCAGCTGCCCCGCCGCTTCACGGTTCTCTTCACGGGCAGGCTGATTCCCCGCAAGGGGGCGGATGTCCTGATCCGGGCGGCGGCGCTCCTGAACAGACGCCGGCCTGTCCAGCTGATCATTGCCGGATCGGGGAACCCATCCTACGAGCGCAGACTGAAACGGCTGGCGAAGCGGCTGCGCCTCCCCGTGATTTTTGCCGGCGGCATTCCCCACAGCGACATTCACCGGCTCTATCAGGCCGCCGACTGCTTCGTCTGCCCCTCGCAGCGGCATGAGTCGTTCGGCCTTGTCAATGTAGAGGCGATGGCGGCCGCCCTTCCGGTCATCGCTTCCCGGATCGGGGGCATCGGGGAAGTCATCGAGCACGGCCGGACCGGCCTGCTCGTTGACCGCTACCGCGAAGCCTCCGCCTTCGCCCGGGCGATCGAGAGCCTTGCGCGCGCTCCGAAGACCGCCGCCGCAATGGGACTTGAAGGCCGGCGCACCGCCCTTAAGGCGTTCGACTGGGAGCGCACGGCATCCAGGCTGGAGCTGCTCTTTGCCGGGCTCTGCCGCGCCCGGGAGCATTCCCCTGCGCGCAGGGAGTACGACGCCCCATCCGGAAGCCGGGACAGCCTGCCCACCCGTTCTCTTCAGGGCAGCCATACGCTTCCAGAAATGCTGTGACTTTATTCGCTTATATCTAGTCTTATACGTTGTATAATCGATTTGTAAGCGTTGCCATTCCGAATAACCATACAGCGCCTAAGTCGGCAACACCCTGCATATTCTTCAGATCCAGAAAGGGTGGATTGTTATGTTAATGCTCGAAATTATCGTAAGACCGGAGAAAGCGGATGAAGTGATGGAGGAACTGCTGCTCGCAGGATTCCCATCCATCAGTAAAATGGATATATTGGGGCGCGGCAAGCAGAAAGGCATCCAGGTGGGCACGAACCATTACAACCAGATCTCCAAGAAGATGCTGATGATGGTCATTCATGAGGATGACAAGGAAGAGGTTGTCGATATCGTGAAGCGGACGGCAAGAACAGGCGATAACGGCTCCTTCGGCGACGGCAAAATATTTGTTCTGCCGGTTCTGGAAGCGTATACAATCAGCACGGGCAAAAAAGAACTGTAATCATCAGGTGGCGAAGTGCCCGGGCGGAACCTTACCAGACCCCAATTCTGCATGGGCGTTGGCGATGTCGGCAGCAGGGCAAGCGCCTGTTCTCTCCCAAGGATGAGCACCTTACCGGACCTCCTTCGGACAACAGACGTTTGCCGATAAAAACATATAGATAATAAATAGGGAGGCTCCCCCGAAAGCTATTGCAAGCTTCGGAGGAGCCTCCCTATTCTATGCCTAGAACAGCAGCCCGATAACGGTGAGCACCAGTCCCACGATAAAGCCGCATACCGCGCCGTTGACGCGAATCCACTGCAAGTCCTTTCCGATTTTCTCCTCCAGCATGGCGACAAGGCTCGCATCGTCCATCTTGTCGAGATTCTCCTTAACCAGCACTCCCAGGCGGTAATGGTTTGCGCCCACGAAGCCGATCAGCGAGGAGCGGATTCTTCCTTCGTATTCCTCGATCCACTCCCGCTCCTCGGCTGCCCGCCGGAGCAGCGTGGCATAGGCGGCGAACAGCTTCCGCCCGCCGGCTGCCCGGTCTTCCTCCAGCAGCCGGATGCCCACGGCGCGGATTTCCTCCATCCGGGCGAGCAGGAACGCGCCCGTCTCCTCCGCCTGAAGAGCACGGACAGCCCAATCGCTCAGCGACTTCATCTTCTCTTCGTCGTTCACGAACTGGAACAGCGCTACCCGGATCTCGCGGACAATTCCTTCCCGATAGACGCTGTCCTCGGCCTGCATGTCGCGGATGGCGGAACGCAGCATGTTCTGCAGCAGATCGCCGAGCATATCCTCGTCGACGAAGCCGACGAAAGCCTGGAAGGCCATACCCTTAAACCCGCCGAGCTTCACCTCGGACAGCTTGGAGGCCGCAAGGCTTCCCAGCATCGTCTGTGTCTCGGGCTTTGCGATCCACGCATCGGCCTGCGCAAGCCCGTAATCCAGCGCCTCCATGTCCTTGCCGTCCTGCAGCAGCCGCATCACGCCCTTGTCGGCGATATCCTTGAGATCGGCTCTGCGCACATAGTCGGCCAGCGCCGACTGAAGGAACGGCAGTGCCTTCTCCACGGGAATCCGGCCGGCCAGCTCGGCCGCCCGGTCCAGAATCTCCATTCTTGCCTTCTTCCGGCCGAGAAACCGCGTCAGCATCGCGGAGGCCAGCGACAGGAACCGGATGCCGCGCAGCTTGTTCTCGATGCTCTCTTTATTCAGCAGCTCGTTCTCCATGGCGGAGATCAGCGACTGGACGATTTTGTCCCGGTTCTTCAGCAACAGTGATGTATGCGGAATCTTCAGTCCGAGCGGATGGCGGAACAGCGCCGTCACCGCGAACCAGTCGGCGATGCCGCCGACAAGCCCTGCCTCGAAGCCGCCGCGCAGCAGCTCCACCGCCGTATTGTCGGGGAGAAGCAGCGTGATCAGGAACCCGAGCGCCATGACCGCTAGCGATATCGTAGCCAAATTTCTGGATTTCATTGATTGCCCCCTGCCTTCAGTACCTTTTCCGAATGATTAAGCTGGACATAAGACCGAAATCGGCCGGGAAGATAGCCCGGCGGTCTTACGTAACACACATTGTACCACGAACCCTACCTGTTTTCGAAACAGACCTGAGACGGGGATTATGCATGTAAAAGGCGGGCACGCCAACAAGCCGCCCAGGCTGACTAGCGCCAGGGTGGCTTGTTTTGGGGAAGCAGCGGCGAAGGTACGGCCGCCGCTATTCCACGTTGCTGTGCTGCTTGAACGCCGCGGCGTTATCGACGCCGCGTGACTCCGCGTAGCACAGGCAGACCGCGTCCAGCACGAGGTGGACGCATTGGTCAAACAGCGAGCCGAGCGGCTGCACGCTCGCGCTCTCGCCTTCCCGGCGGTGCTTCGTCGCCGCCGGAATAGCAAGCACCCGCGCGGCCGACCGGGCGAGCGGGGATTCAGTGTCGGTCGTCAGGGCGATGACCGACACGCCAAGCTCCCGCGCCTTCTCTGCGGTCCAGACGACGCTATGCGTCGTTCCGGAGCCGGAGACGGCGACCAGATAATCGCCCGCGGCGATCGAGGGTGTGATCGTCTCTCCGATCACGTACGAGGTCGCGCCGAGGTGCATCAGCCTCATGGCGAAGGATTTGGCCATCAGGCCCGAGCGGCCTTCGCCGGCAACAAAGATCCGGGGCGCGCCCGCCAGAAGGGCGGCCGTATCATTAATGGCGCTCTCGTCTACCCGCGCCAGCACATCACCGGCTTCCGAGAGTATGGTCATCAGCTTGTTCATATTCGTTCAGTCTCTCCTTCTCTGTTCGGAATTAAATTGAACCCATCTGCCTCCGGAAGCATTCGGCTGAACCCAAGGCCGTAGTCCGGACGGCATTTCGCCAGTCTGTCTATACATATGCTCTCCCCTGGATGAGCCGGGGCAGCACCCGCTACCTTCTCCTTAACTCATCGATCGCTTCCCGAAACGCGCGGGCTGCGGCAGCGGGGTCCGGGGCCTTCGTAATGGCGGAGCCGACGATCAGAACCTCCGGCTCCAGCGCCAGCAGCCCCGGCAGCGACTCCAGCGTGATCCCGCCCGCGGCGGCGATCCGTAGTTCCGCCGGGCCGCCGCTTGCGGCACCAGGAGCGCCGGATGCGGCGGCATCAGCCTGCGCAGATGCGCAGCCGCCGCCCGGTGCAGGAGCGTCCGTCAGCAGCCCGCCTGCGGCGACTGATCCCCTGGCGCCCCGGGCGGCCCCATATGCGCCCGGCCCGGTCAGCCGGGAGCCGCCGCCCTCCTGCTGGTCCTTGCTGACATGCAGGCAGTGGACCGCCTCCCTGTAGCGGGAGAGCGCCGCCTGTTCCTCGGGCGTCGTATGGAGCAGGTCGATCATGACCTGCCTGCCCCATGTCCGCGCCGTCTCCAGGCAGAGGCTGACCGTGACCGGCGGGGCGGCGCCCATGACGGTCGCCACATCAGCCCCCGCCTTATAGCATAGCTCGAACTCGTATTTGGCGTTATCGAAGGTTTTGACATCCGCTACGATTACTTTGTGCGGGAACTCGCGCTTCATCGCCTCCACGGACGCCATGCCGAACTCTTTGATCAGCGAGGTCCCGACTTCGATCCAGTCGATATAAGGCTCCGTCAGCCTCGCCATATCGATGGCTTCCTGTATGCTCATCCGGTCCAGCGCCAGTTGAATGTTCATCTCGTTGACACCTCAAGCTTTCCCTCCGGAGACGATTCGGCCGACTTCCGGGATTTACCCACAGTCATGGTCAAAATGGCGGACAGCAGCAGCGAACCGGCCATGAAGATGTAAGAGGCGCCGAAGCCGCCGGTCGTGTTGTTCAAATAGCCTACGAGATACGATCCGGCAAAAGAGCCGAGCGCACCCATACTGTTGATCAGCGCCATGGCGCCGCCCGAGACATTCCGGGGCAGAATTTCCGGCATGATGGCGAAGAACGGTCCATAAGGCGCGTACATGGCGCCGCCGGCGATGACCAGCAGAATGAAGGAAATCCAGAAATGATCCGCGCCAAGCAGATAGGAAGCGTAGAAAGCGACGGCGCCGACCAGCAGGAACGGCCAGACAAAGGCTTTCCGGTTCTGTGTTTTATCCGAGAAGTATGAAGCCGTCAGCATGCCGATAACCGCGAGCACATAAGGAACGGAGGACAGCCAGCCGGTAGCAACCATGCTCATGTCCGGAGCCGCTTTGATAATGGAAGGCAGCCACATCACGAAGCCGTACACACCGATGCTCCAGAAGAAATACTGCAGGCACAGCCGGATAACAAGCGGCGATCTGAACGCTTCGCCGTAGTTCTTGACGGGCTTCAGCCCCTTCTGCTCTTCATGCAGGGCGCTCTCAAGCTCCTTTTTCTCCTGAGAGGTCAGCCAGTTCGCTTCCGAAGGCTTGTCGTTGACCAGCTTCCACCAGAAGAACGCCCAAATAATCGGAGGCAGACCTTCAATGATGAACATCCATCTCCAGCCGACCGAAGATACGAGATACCCGGAGACGATCGACATCCACAGTACAGTTACGGGATTGCCAAGGATGAGGAACGTGTTGGCGCGGGAGCGCTCTTTTTTCGTAAACCAGTGGCTCAGAAAGACCAGCATCGCAGGCATGACTGCGCTTTCAACAACGCCGAGACAGAACCGGATGACGATGAGAAAATGAACGTTATGGACAATGCCGGTAGCCGCCGCCAGCAGCCCCCACAAAATCAGCGACCCGAAAACGAGCTTCTTGGCACTCTTGTTCTCGGCGTAATGGGCGCCCGGCACCTGGAAGAAGAAGTACCCGAGGAAGAAGAGCGCGCCAAGCAGCGAAGACATCGAAGACGTAATCTGCAAATCCTTGGCCATGCCGGCGGCCGCGCCGAAGCTGTAGTTCGCCCGGTCGAGGTAGGCCAGGCTGTACGTAACGAAGACAATCGGCATCAGACGCAGCCAGCGCGAGGCGACGAAGCCGCCTTTGTTCGAGTTGTTCATCTCGTTCTCACTCCTGTCAGATGATAATGAAGATACGTCTTAAGTTCTTCCTTCGTCGGATATCCGTCGTGATCGCCTGCGGACTGCACTGCGAGCGAGCCGATCGCGTTACCCTGCCGCACCGCCTCCGCGGCGCTTAAACCGTCCAGAAGTCCTCCGATCAGACCTGCGGCAAAGCCGTCTCCGGCCCCGACCGTGTCCACAACCTTCTCCGCCTTGAATCCCTGAACCGTTCCCTCTTCACTCGGGGTGCGGAAATACGCGCCTTCCGGACCCAGCTTGACGGCAACAATTGTAACGCCCCTGTTCAGATAAAATCCGGCGATTTCCTTCGGGTCCCTTGAGCCGGTCAGAAATTCCCCTTCTTCGATCCCCGGCAGCACCCAGTCCGCCCGGCAGGCCAGGTCATTGATGACCTCCTTCATCTCTTCTTTTGAAGACCAGAGCGAAGGACGCAGATTGGGATCAAAGGAGACGGTCCTGCCCGCGCCTTTCATAGTCTCCAGTGCCGCATAGGCGAAAGCGCGGGTGCTCTTCGTCAGCGCTGGCGGAATGCCGGTCATGTGCAGATGCCGGAAGCCGGTCAGATAGCCAGAGTCCACGTCGGCCTCGCCGAGCGTACTTGCGGCCGAACCTTTGCGGAAATACTGCACCTGCGGATCGCCCTCCAGCACCTTCGACTTCAGCTGGAACCCGGTCGGGTAGCGGGAATCGCGGGTAATCCCGGAGATATCAACCTGCTCCCGGGCGAGATACTCCGCGATGTACTCGCCGAAGGCATCCTCGCCCAGCCGGCTGATCCACCCGGAAGACAGCCCCAGCCTCGACAGGCCGACGGCGACATTGACCTCCGCCCCGGCGAGTCGGCGGCTGAAGGTGTCGATGTCCTTCAGGGCGCCGGGCCTGCCCGCGACGAACATAACCATAGCCTCTCCAAAAGTTACCGAATCTTTCAGCATGGCTGCCATCCCTCCTTCAGTCTCTCCGCTTCCGTCCCTTTCCCGGCATGCCCACGGGCTTGCCGCAGCATGTTCAGATAACCGGGAAGACTCTCCGGTCCGGGAATCGCAAATTCAATCGCCCGTGATGCGCGGTCCGGCAGCAGAGCCAGCAGCTCTCGCCAGAACGCATCCTCCTCCACGGGAATGGGAACCGTCTGCAGAACATCGTCCTCCGAATATACGACATGCTTGCAGTGAATGTAGGCGGTGTAAGGCGCCAAATCCAGCGCCGCCCGGACGGGCTCCTCTCCGGCATACATCCAGTTGCCGGTATCGAACGTCATGTGAACTCCGCCGAGTCCGGAGCGCCCCACCGCCTGGAAGAATGCTCTCAAGTTTCCGGCGTCGCCTCCATGCGGCGTCTGGTCATTCTCTACCAGCAGGATCAGCGGCCCATGCAAGGTCCGGTACTGCTGCAGCAGCCTGCTCAGACGGGTCAACCGCTCATGGCTGTTCCGGCTCTCCTGGCCTTCTGCTGCCCCAGCCTTGCAGGCTTCCGGCGCATCCGTCACGCTTGCCTCTGCATCGCTCCCGGCCGCTGCCCTGAAATGCCCCAGCGACACCTTCAGCATATCCGGCCTCAGAATGCCCGCTTCCTCAAGAACCGCCGACAGCTGCGTTTCATTCAGCCTTCCGGCTTCGTCCCACAGCTCCATCGGGACCGAGTATACGCAGCGCAGGCCGCTGCTGCGGTTCGCTTCGCGGCACTCCACAAGCGGCAGCTCCCCCGGCGGGAACAATTCCCGCCTGATTTCGATGCCATCGGCGCCCGCAGCGCGAATCGTCTGCGTCCATTCATGCTGCGGCCCTGGAGTATTGCCAAAAACCGAGGTTGGAACAAAGACCGCCTTCATCCTACCATCCTCCTTCATGCTCGATGAGCGATGATCTATACCGTCCACTGCGGCCAATAAAGTGAGATTAATTGTTTATGGCTTGATCGGCTTGTAATGCCAGTAATGCCGATCTTTCTGTAAATCGATTTAGTAAACCGATTTACAAAGGGTATGCGCTCATTATAATCCCGCCCTTTTCTTTTTGCAAGCCCTTTCTTTAAAGCGCTGTCAGAATGCGCTGTTTGGGTGAAATCAGCCTATTTCCCAGTGCTTACGGACCGAGCGGAAACTTATCCAGTCCAGGGGCCTCCACAAATGCCGGCCAATCCACATATAACGGCTCCCAGGTCCATAAGCTTCGAAAAAGGGCTGTTTTTTCCGAAATAAGGGCTCTGGAGTCCGCAGATGTCGGGGGTACGGTTGAGGCCAGCCGACAAAAAAACAGCTCCCGGTCCAGGACCTGAAGCTGTTTTTATCCAAATAAGAATGACACCACCCGCATCATCTTCAACGTGAACGGCCGGACGATTCCCGCACGGCAAGCTCGCATTCAAAGACGAACTCGGCCGCCTCCGGCGCTTCCTCCGCCCGGATGCGGGCGATCATGCGCTCGGCTGCCTTTCTGCCCATCTCCAGCGAAGGCTGGTTGATGGTCGTCAACATCGGTGTGAGCAGGTGGGCAAACGGTATGTTGTCGAACGCGACCAGCGCCAAATCCTCCGGAACCCGGAGCCCCTGTTCCTTGACAAAAGCAAGCGCCTCAAGCAGCACCAGGTCGTTCCCTGCAATAAGCGCCGTCGGCGGCTCCGGCTCCTCGAAGACCTTGCGGAAGCGTTCCTTCAGCGAGGAAATCTCCGCATTGATGATGTTGCGGCTCTCGCATTCCAGACCGAGCCCGCTCATAGCCGCCCGGAAACCCTCCGTCCGCTCGGTGCGCGTGCTGATCGTCAGCGGTCCCGTAGCCAATGCGATGCTCCGGTGTCCCAGCGAAGCCAGATGCTCCACCGCCCGGGTAACCGCCTCCCGGTTGTTGACCACAATCGTATCTGCCTTGACGCCTTCAACCCGGCGGTCCATGAACAGGATCGGGTATTCCTGCTTGGCGAGGTTTTTATATAACGGTCCGTTCTTGCCCGTAGGCAGGAGAATGATGCCGTCAACCTGCTTGGCCTGCAGCATTTCGGCATATTTCTTCTCCTTCTCCCCATCCTCGTCGCTGTTGCACAGAATGACGCTGATGTCCTGCTCCTGGCAATAGTCCTCGATACCCCGGCATATTTCCGTGGACAGCCGGTGCATAATGTTCGCCACGATGACGCCGATCGCCCCGGTCCGCTTCTGCTTCAGCCCCCGGGCAAGCACGTTGGGCCGGTAGTCGAGGGCCTCGATCGCTTCTTCGATCTTGACCCGCGTCTCCTGGCCCATATGCTGGTATCTTTTGTTCAGAAATTGGGATACGGTGCTTTTGGACACGCCCGCGCGCGCCGCCACATCCCCGATTGTCGCTTTCCCCACGGTATTCTACTCCTCTGTCCGATTGTATCCCTACTATAAAGCGCATCGCAGCGCTTTGTCTAATCGGCAGGAGATTTCCAGTCGTAGGTGATCCGCTCAATATCCTCTTCGGGGGCGCCGGGCTCCCGGATCTCCGTAACAATGAGCTCCAGAGCCTCCGCTCCGGCCTTCAGCGCATGTCTGGCTCCAGAAGGCACTGCGATCACATCGCCGGCGCGGATAGGCCGGGACTCGCTCTCCAGCCGGTATTCTCCCGCTCCGGACAGTACCGTCCACATCTCCCGGGTATGCCGGTGAAGATGGTAGCTCGTATGTCCGCCCGGCAGCAGCGTGACCTTGGAGACAATCGTCTCGCCCTTCTCACCAGGCCGGGTCCAGTCGAGCACCCGCGAAATGCCCCATCGCCGCTCCTCGACCATCGGCTTCTTCGGCTCGCCTGTCAGGGCATTCTTGATCTCTTTGGCCCGGTCTTTGCCCGCAACGAGAATACCGTCCGGTCCGGCAGCCACGACCGTATCCCTGACGCCAATCACATGAATCGGGCAGGACAGCTCATTGATCAGAAAAGAGCCTTCCGAATCGGGGGAGAGCGTGCCGACTCCCGTTACCCGTTTACCCAGTTGGGGAGTCAGCGCATCCCAGCTTCCGATATCCTCCCAGATTCCCTCGTACGGAACAACAACAGCCCGCTGCGTCCGCTCGATCACCTCGACGTCGAAGCTTCGCTCGGTCAGCTGTCCGTAGCTGTCCAGCAGCTTCCGGTATTCTGTGTGAAGCCCTCCGGCCTGCGCGCGCGACAGCAGAAAGCCGAGCTTGCAGGAGAACACGCCGCAATTCCACAGCGCACCTTCGCCGATGAACGTCTTCGCCCCTGCCTCGTCGGGCTTCTCCGCAAAGCGGGCTACCTCGAAATACCTCTCCGTCTTCTCCGCTCCCGTTCCAGTACTGCCTTCCGGCAGCATACGGGGCACAATATAGCCGAACTGCGTGGACGGAGACTTCGGCTCCGCTCCGATCAGCGCGACATCCGCCCCGGACTCGGCCAACACCTGCGGGAAGCGCGCGATCAGGCTGAAGAAAGACGGTTCCACAAAGGAATCGACCGGAATGATCGTTACGACTTCCTCCGGATCGCTGCCGCGCGTCTCCCTTAGGTAGGCGGCTGCCAGTGAAATAGCCGTGAACGTCCCCTTTTTATGCGGCTCCGCCAGCACGGGAATGCTCTCTCCGATAGACTTGCGCGTAATCTCCACCTGGGTACGGTGGGTCACGATGCAGCAGGAGCCGAGAAGACCGGCCGCCTCCAGCCCGCCGCATACCCGTTCGATCATGGATTCCAGACCGCCGGATGCCGCCGGAAGAAGACGCAGGAACGCCTTGGACCGGACTTCATTCGACAGCGGCCACAGCCTTTTGCCCGATCCCCCGGACAGAAGCACCACCTGCATAATCATCCACTCCTTCATTCCGTATGACGGGGACCTCCCCCGGGAACCGGTCTTCCAGACCCCTTACTCGCTGCTCCGGCATTCGTCTCACTTCGCTCCCGTCTTCCGGCTGTAAGCCTTGCGCTGGTGAAAAGAGAGCGAACGGCAAGACCGGGCATACCCGGCCACCGAAGACCGCGAAAGCTTCCGGAAGGAGGTGTGCAGGCTTCTGTTGCGTGCTTTCTTGAGCAGCATTCCACCGGGATCGGTCGTGTACAAGTAATTGGCATACGTTTCGTATTCGGAAAAAGCGAACGGCTTCGAGCGGTTCATGCTGCGGATAATGGCGGTGTACCAGGGAACGCCGTGGATCGCCTCGATTTCACGCTTCAGCCTTGCAAGACGCCGGCATTCAAACAGCATATAGTGGGTGACGAACGAGGAAGGAGACGGCGCCTTTCGGCCCATCAGCTTGCGGTAGGTTCTGAAATATTCAGGCTGGCTCCAGTTCCGGCAGTAGAACACGGTCCTCCCGTCCTGGCGGAACCGGTGGGAGGCGATCAACACGGTATCGGCGTCAATTACGAGAAAATAATCGCTTGAACACAGCTTGTCGCCGTTCAGCTTGAGCAGCTGCTGGAACAGCCAGCCGGAGCGCTCGAACGTGCGGGAGCGGTAGTGAATATCCTTTTTGGTGATAGGCAGAACCGTATTCTCATCGATGAAGCTGCAGCCTTTATTTCGGCAAAACTCAATAATCCGGGGCTTACGGGGAGCAACAATCAGGATGCGGCGAATCGGGTGGCGCACATAGGTCCGGACCGCATCGACGACATGCGGCAGGGTGGCCAGATCCTTCTCGATCGCCGGAATCAGCACATCGATGGCTGGGCCTTTCAGGGCAGGGGACATGACTTCATCTCCACTCTTCAATTTATGTTAGCGTATGAAGATCACCCTGAAAAAGCTTGGGCCTCCTGCCCCTGAAGCCAAAATCGGTCCCGGCCCCTTCTACCAGAGGAGCAGGCCCGAAGCCAGCGTCAGCAGACCAAGCGCCGCGACGAAGAGGCTGACCACCGGGATGGAAGAGGTCTTGGATAGCCGGACGGCGCCAAGGTTGAGCGCGCTGTGCAGCGGAATCATCAGCAGCGCGGCCAGTGGAGTATGGGCGATGATCAGCGCGGCGCCGATGTGGAAGGCGGAAGCCCAGATCCGCTCCAGGATGCCCCACAGGAGCTAACAATCAGGCTGCCCAAAGACTCACACCAGTCAGCTTCCAGCCGGCCCTTATTGGGCGCCAAGCTTGTACCGGGAAAGAGAAGAACCCGGCCAAGCTCCCCGCTTAACCAGGTTCGGATGTTGAGATTAACCGGATATAACCGGCGGATTAATGAACCTTGCTCTGCCCGCCGATTTCTCCTCCGCCGGTCCGCAGCTCCATGACACGGTTCAGCCTCTCCGAGAACAGAAGCATCGCTGCTGCCATCAATCCCAGATACACCGGGAAAATGCCAATCGACGAGAAGGAAGCCAGGAAGCCGAGCAGCGGCGGCAGCAAGGTGCTTCCCACATACGCCACAGCCATCTGGTAGCCCATGATGGTCTGCGAGTTCTCTCTTCCGAAGCGTACCGGCGTCTCGTGCAGCATGCAGGGATAAATCGGCGCAAGCCCCAGCCCCACAATCATGAAGCCCGCAACCGCGTAGCCGCCGGGCAGAGGCAGACACAGCAGCACAACTCCGGCGAGTGCGGTAATCTGTCCCGCGCGAATGAGCAGCCGGTTGCTCACCCGGAAGGTAATGAAGCCGGTGATGAACCGCCCGGCCGTAATGCCTGCATAGTAGAGCGATACGCCCTGCGCCGCGAATACGGCCGATGCTCCTTTGACATGAACCAGATAGCTGCTTCCCCACAGACCCAGCGTCGCTTCCACGCCGCAGTACAGCAGAAAGGACAGCAGCCCCTGCTTCACGCCCCGAATGCGGAGCGGCTTGGCAGAAGCAGAAGCGCCAGCCGCATTTTCCGCCGGCCCATTGGACGCCCCTTCTTCCTCCATACCGTTAGCGGCCGTTCGAATTCCCGCAACCTTATTCCAAAGAGGCAGTGAGAAGAATAGAATCAGCACCAGCCCGAACTGGATGGCGGAGATCGTCAGATAGCCGTCCCTCCAGGAGCCGCTCCCGTCAATGAAACGGGCCATAATAATAGGGCCAAGGGTCGCCCCGACGCCCCAGAAGCAGTGCAGCCAGCTCATATGGTGGGCCTTGTAATGCGCCGCCACATAATTATTGAGGCCCGCATCCACGGAGCCTGCCCCAAGACCGAGCGGGATGGCGAACAGCACCATCCAGATGACCGACGCCGATTCCGCGTAGCCCAACAGGGCGGCGGCGGTCATGAGGCAGCTTACGAGCGTCACCTTGCCCGTTCCGAACCGTGAGATGACGCGTCCGCTTGCGAGACTGGAAAGAATCGTGCCCGCCGCGATGAGCATGAACAGCCAGCCTGCCATATCGAGCGGCGCTCCAAGATCCTTTTGCATAACCGGCCAGGACGCGCCCAACAGAGAATCCGGCAGCCCCAGGCTGATAAAAGCCAAATAAATAATAATTAAAAAGAAAGTAGCCATTGATCATTCTCCTGTCCGACACAATCTCATTCTGCAAAACCGCCTGGTTGCCGGATCATCAGATCAAGTCCCAGACTTTGAAGCCCGTACAGATAGTCCTCCTTCCAGTCGCTGACGGTAAGCAGAGGCAGATGTTCCGGCGGAATATACGCCGAGCTGCCCGAAGCGATTTCCTGCAGCATCGCCCCGCTCACTTCGTCTTTGCAGAAGATCACCGCATGAGGGTTCAAAATGGCGGCAAACGACGCAACCAGCCGGCTCACCGGATCAAGGCTGCCGCTGCCGCCGTCTGCCCTCGTCACCTGCTCTTTCATCGACTGTCCAAAGTTCAGGCCATTATTCTGGGGAACGAATGAAATCTCGCCGGTGAAAAAGCTTTTTCCCCGGACGACATCCCCATTGATCATGATCCCTGCCCCGGGTCCGTTCTGCCCGAAATAAAGATACACCAGAGACTGGTGAGGCTGATGCTCCCGACTTTTGTGGTAACCGAGCACAGCCGCATTCATATCGTTCTCCACTACGGCCGGGATGGAGTAACGCGATTCACAGTATTGTTTGAGGTCAAAGTAGTGGAATTGCGGATAATCGGGGATATGGATGATTTTGCCGGTGCCATCGACCGCTCCGGGAATGCCGATGGAGATCACCCCGATCCGGGGGTACCGGTCCAGAAAGCTTTGAATCTGCAGGTCAAGGCTCTCTATCCCGGCATTCAGGACACCTGGAGTGTTCCCCCGATCTTTCACTTCGCCCAAGCTGTTAACAACCATGTATCCCGTTTCCGTTCTTTCCAGAAACAGGGCCAATCCCAGCATATGCTCCGGATTGTAGGCATACCTTAACGCCCTGCGGCCTCCGCTGGATTCATCCAGACCGGCCTGAAAGATCTCTCCTTCTTTTTCCATGAGGGACAGAAACTTTCCGACCGTCGGGAAGCTTATCCCTAATTGCCGACTTAATTCCGCTTTGGTCGAACTGCCGGCTTTCAACAGAGCTGTTCGGATCTTTCGCACAATCATCGTTTGTACGGCTTTGGGTCTATTCGTTCCTTCGTGCATGGATTCACCTCTCATCCCTACTTATTAAACTGATTTAATAAGTAGGGATGAGTGTATCACACTACGGGTATCTTTATCAATAAGGCAATGACAAGAAAATGTGTCGTTTGCGGGCGGTGGATGCTTTTCCATGAATTGCACCACCACCCGCGATCTCGGAGCTAAGACGATTGAAGCGTATCCAGAAAATACTGGGTTACCAATGTCTCTTTATGATAGATTTCATTCAACAAAGTACTTAATGGCAGAAAATAAGAAGGATCTATAGGCTCATCAGGATTGATTTCCTTCTTTTGAATATAATAAAAAATGTTATTTCTGTATCGTGTCCACAACTGGGATAATGCGATGTATTGTTCACGCAAATGTAAGCAGGCTTTTTCCGAAAGCAACCCTTCATTAAACAGAATATCCACAAGAATAAGATTGCTCTTTTGAAAATCCAATGGAAAAGAAGCCAGTGCATAATGGATCACTATGTTCTGAGATGAGATTCTCGGGAATATATCTGTAATTGCAGATGAAAATTGTCGGATGCAATTTAATCCATATATTCGATTCAAATCGTACAACTTGGACAGTTCTGAAGAATCATCCTGGCTTTCAGCTAACAAATTTTCCAGATTGGTAATAACATCGCTTTTCGTAATCTTATATTTATAATCTGTAGTTGAGATTAATTTGAATGCTTTAATTCCCGTTTTGGAATAGAGTCCTTCTCCCTTTCTTCTAATCTCGTCAAACGCAACCTCTAGTTGGTCATGTGACAATTCATAATAATTCAACACTCTTGGTTTCGTACAATCTTCAATCATATAATATTTCCTTAAATCCCGGTTATATCCGTAAACAAATGAGGGATGGATAAACCTTCTAACGTTGTACTCAATGCCGCCAGGGAAATAGAATCTGTCCAAATCGACAAATAAATAATAACCCCTTTCAAGATACGTCATTATTGCTGCATGAACGCTCGGGAAATTCCAATATTCCACTTCAACTATGTCAAACAATTCCTGTATCTTAGGGATTTGAGTAAGTACTTCAGGTACAAAAATACCTTCTCCGAAAATTTTCATTTCTACTTCAGGTGCATTAAACTTATTTTTAAATTGATATATGGAATAGTTCCTGCTTAATGAATACGACAACTTCCCATAGCTTTGATTTTGAATTTTCAATATAGCGATCAAGTTATTATAAATGCAGTTAATCCAAATATCATTGTTTGGCTCCATTGGGAGTTTATAATCCTGATTTACTTTACTCAAGCGATCACCCGCTTCTTATTTTGATTTGAAAAAACGATGCTAAACCGCATTGGTTAAATTATTGATCCATTTTTTTGAAATAAATCTCGTAATCCCCATAATAAAACGAGACATCTCTTCACCAAATACTGCGATAACCATAATCCAATAAATAGGGAGATGAAATCCCTGTTGTCCAATTATTGCTGCGGGAATACCGAATAGCCACATGGAAATGATCCCCTGGATTAATGTAAATCTTGTATCCCCTCCCCCATACAATACTCCCTGTATCAGAGTCATATTGATTACCTTGAGCCACAGTAGTAGAGACATAACCATAAGTATGTTCACAGCATTACTTAATCCTGCTGCGGATAGGTCATAAAGGGATAAAACCGGTGAAGAGCATACATAAATCAGTAAGCCTACTGCGATAGAACCGATGAATGAAATCAGTACGATTTTTTTACCAAGATGATATGCCACATCCGGTTTTTCAGCTCCAATATTTTTGCCGATTATTACATTGCTTGCCCCACATAGTCCTATGAAGAACACAAAGGCCAAATTTTCAATGGTACTTGCAACATTATAAGCAGCGATTGAATCAGTACCAATTCTCGCGTATATCATGTGGTATACTGAAATTCCCAATGCCCAAGACAATGTGCCAACTAATAGCGGAACTGCAGTTCGCAAAAATTTGTTGAGAAGGCTGAAATTAAAATCAAATACTTGGTTCAAACTCTTATATGACAATTGTGTTTTCCTAAAATAAACCATGAAGATTAACAGAAGCATTTCTATGAATCTTGATAGGCAAGTTGCAATTGCGACACCAGTTATCCCTAATTTCGGAACGCCAAATAGACCATTGATAAACAGGTAATTAAGAGCGGTATTCAAGCTTAAAGCAAAAAAACTGATATACATGGACATTTTAACAACTTCAATACTGCGCAATATGGCTGAATAGCAGAAGGTTACAGCTGTTGGAACAAAACTGATCCCAATAATAAATAGAAATTTTCCACCCCTTAGTACAACCTTCTCATCGTTCGAATATAAATGGATTAACCCTTTCGAATAAAAAAGCGATAGCATACTGAAGATTGCCCCGATGCTAATGCAAAGGCATAGTACCATTCCAAGGATCCTTCCGACTTGTTGGACATCCTTTTTCCCCCAAAACTGTGCTGTAAAAATAGATGCACCGGAGCAAAGCGATGATAGGATGCAAGTGTAGATAAAATAAACCTGATTAGCCAAGCCTACTGCAGCAATCGAAGCTTCGCCCTGCCCTCCTATCATCAGAAAATCAACAAATCCCAACGACGAAATTATCAAATTTTGCAATATGATTGGAATTGCTAATTTGAAGATCGATGAAAATAGCGAGCCCTCTTTTTCTTGACTCAATAACAATCCGGTCGATTCTTGCAACTTAATATTTTCTGCTTCTGCTTCCATAAATGTTCACCTTTTTTTCAGTAAAGTCGCGGTTCACTATAATAATTCCGGAAATAACCAGTACTAAAGAAACCCAGATTAGTTTCTGTATATGCTCATGAAGTAAAAGCATCGACCATCCCACTCCGAATAATGGGACTAAAAACATATACATGGATACTTTCCCCACTGGATTGCATTTCAGCAAGTAATTCCACAAAATAAAGCTCACAGCTGATACCATCGACAGATATAGTAAGAGAAGCATAGATTTTGTTTCAAAATGGAATGGAATGATGCCTATCTTCCAAGATGATATGCATATTAATGCAATCCCGCCCAGGAGCATTTGATAAGCATTTAAATAAAATACAGAAATATGACGGGATTCCACTTTGGATAATATATTGCCAAGGGACGCAGAAAATGCGCCACAAAATAACAATATGTCTCCGCTTCCAAATTGGAATGTGTGGTCTCCTTTAGAAAATAACAGGATCAATCCCATAAATCCGAAGACAATCCCAACCATTTTTTTGGGATTTAATTGATCCTCTTTGAATAAAAAATGAGCAAGAATTAACTGAAAAAATGAGATTGCCCCCGATGTAATAGAACCTACTGCACTAGAGCTTCGACTTAATCCTATGTATATAAATAAATATTGAAGAAAGGTTTGCACCAGGGATACTCTGACTATCCTCTTCAGTGTTGAAGGAACTAAGGCAATTCGCTGCCGATTAACGCTCATAAAACAAATAATTATCAGTCCACTTAATGTAAAGCGATACCCTGCGAATAAAATCTGTTGATACACATCACCTTGTTGGATACCAAGCTCGCGATAACTTAATTTAATAAAAGGAAATGCACTTCCCCACAGTATTGTTGCAATAACGGAAGCTACAACAATCCCGGTCCGGCTTCGAAAAAAAGCCTCTATTTTCATAATTGTCACACCATTTCCGGAGATAAATATTCGTAATCTTTTTAGCGCGCCGTATACCCACCATCGACCATTAAATCTTCTCCGGTGATAAATGAAGCATCCGTTGAAGCCAAAAAACAAACTGCACTGGCTACTTCATCCGGCCTTCCTTGTCGTCCCAAGATATGAAGCTGCGAAATCTTTCTGTCAATGATGGACTTATCTAAACCATTGTCATTGATATATCTTTGGGAAGATTGCGATTCAATATAACCCGGGCACACGCTATTTACCCTTATATTATGTTTTGCCAAATCAATTGCCCAACATTTTGTTAACCCACGGATCGCAAATTTTGAAGCATTATATACAGCGAAGTTGGCTTGGCCTATAATTCCGCTAATCGATGAAAGATTCACAATGGAACCCTCGCCACTTTGCAGCATGAGAGGCAGACAATGCTTGCTTACAAAAGATGTACCCATGACATTAACGTCAAGAATTTTATTCCATTCATCATAAGTTGCTTCAACGCTGCCTCTTAGAAAAATTGCTGCATTATTGACCAGGATATGAACAGAGTCAACCCATTCCTTGATCAAATGGAATCCCTTTATAATCGATTCTTCATTTGCTATATTCACCTTAATGAATCGAACTCTATTTCCCGTTTCAAGCTCTAATCTTTGAGCAGAATCCAATCCGTGTTCATCGATATCCATAATAATAACATTGCACCCTTCCTCGCTAAGGCGTTGAGCAATGCAATAACCGATGCCATTGGATCCCCCCGTAACCACCGCGGTTTTTCCAGAAAGTCCCCTCATTACACTATCCCCTTATCTTTTCCTATTCAGATTAATTTTTGATTTTGGAGCATTAATGATAAGTTTTGAATTCTGGATTCAGACAAACGATGCAGCGGCGGGCGGACTGTATCTGTTTTGATAATTCCCATCATTTTAAGCGAAGTTTTGAAACATTGAATAAATTCGTTGCGGATAGATCCGGTAACTATGGCTTGCGGGGCTATATGAGCATCGTGGATCATTTGGGCTTCGGAGAATTTCTCATTCTGAACTAGATTAAAGATTTCTGTTAATTCTTTCGGACGCAAATTACCTGCAGCTGTTGTTAGCCCATCTGCGCCTTCGAGTAATTCCGGCATTATCAGCAGATCTTCACCGGCAAAAACTGAAACTTCGGATCCAAATGTTTCATGGTATTCCCTTACCTTTGTTACCTTTGGAGCAGTTAATTTAATATAGCGCAGTTTAGATGTAGCTGCCCTTACTTTCTCGATCACATGAATGGGAACTTCGATTCCCCCACCGCCGTCATAAACCATGAGATCCACATTGCCTCTTTGTCCAACTATCGTGAAATGATCAATCATCCCTTCTGGGGTGGGCACATGATAATAAGGAGGCGGAAGCAAAACAGCTGATGCTCCTTTTTCTCCGGCATAACGTGCCATATCCGCTGAGATACTCGAACCTGAATGGGCAACGCCTACAATAAGAGCTGTTCGATCTTTTGTTCTTTCAGACGTAATATCAATAATCCGCTTTTTCTCATGATCTTGAAGACTAAAGAACTCACCGGTTGTACCAAGCACAATAATGCCTGCTACATCTTGCTCTACCAAATGATCTACCAAATTGACTAGACTGCTCTCATCAACTTCATAATTATTATCAAAAGGTGTTACGATTAGAACTTGGTTGCCTTTTAACATGTTAATTCACTCCTAGTTATGAATTAGTCACGATTCTTTCGATAGCTTGTTCGATTCTATTTATGGGAACATTCAATGAAAATCTTACATAGTCAGAATAGAAATCCCCATATGCTTTTCCCGGGTTAACAGCAATCCCTTTTGATAAAAGGAACTCCACATGTTCAGGCGCATTTCTATGTTCAGGTATTCGAGCCCATACATACATTCCTGAAGTAGATGGATATACCCAATAACCATTCCGGATCAGTCCGTCTTGCAATGCCTGCTTTCGATGGCAATAAATATTGCGTAAATTACTGACAAATTGTTCTTGGGTCGACATAGCTTTCGATGCAGCTATTTGAATTGGCATAAAGATTCCGGCATCGGCATACTGTTTGACATTTAAAACCCTTTTGATAACCATACGATTGCCTGATAGCATTCCTACACGCCAACCGCATATGTTCAAGGTTTTTGACAATGAGTGTGACTCAACAGCCACCTCGAGAGAGTTTGGAACTTCCAAGATGCTATGAGGGGGGTGCTCGTCATAATAAAGCTCCGAGTAGACATTATCATTGCAAATGATGAAGTTATATGTACGAGCTAAGTCTACCAACTTGCTGTAGAAGGATAAGGGGGCCGTAGCACCTGTGGGGTTATTCGGATAGTTGGTGAAGAACAACTTTGCTCGACGCAAAATATGCTCCGGAATGTCATCCAAATTGGGGAGATAATCATTGTCAGCATCCGTTTGCAACTCGAAGACTTCAGCCCCGGCCAATACAGCATTCACCTTGTAAGTTGGATAACACGGTTCAACGATAATGACTAAATCTCCAGGCTTCAGTAGAGAGACACATAAATAATGCGCACATTCCTTAGAACCAATTAGAGGCATCACGTTCAAAGCAGGATCTAGCTCCACATGAAATCGGTTACGATAGAATGTGGCAATAGCCTCGCACAATTGCTGGCTGCCTTGTGTTTCCCTATTTGGATAAGAGTGATTTTCTATTAATCGAATCTCTTGTATCAACTGTTCCAAAAGCTCAGCGGGTGGGGGTAAGTCTGGATTTCCAATTGTGAAATCTATTACATCAAGTCCTGATTCCTTAGCTGCGGAAACTTTCTTTCTCATAAGCGTTGTAAGATATTCTGACAAATCGTTTTGCTTGGTTTGCATCTCATCCTCCTGCCTCTTTAAGTAGTATATTTTCAGTACATTTTCAGTACTTGAATTGAGGTTGGGAGATAATTTGTTTTAACAAAACGGACAGTTCCCCCGGATCACGCACGATAAACTGTGGATTTTCGTGAAATAGTTCATCAGTTTTCCCTATCCCCCATAGAACAGCGCAACTTTCAATATTCGCATTTCGTGCGGCGATAATATCATTAGGAGAATCACCGATCATTATGGCTTCGCTATGTTTTCCATTACATTCACTCACAGCTTTTAGAATAGGTTCAGCGTGAGGCTTTGGATGTTTCACATCGTCACCCGCTACAATCACATCAAAGTATTGGATGATCTGTAATCTTCCAAGAATATCTATCGTTCTTTTCCGATCCTTACCCGTTACTAGTCCTATTTTTTTTGAACTATTTTTTAATAAATCCAGTATTTCTGTAAATCCCTCAACCAGTTCGATCAAATTCACAAGCCGATTGCTGTAATGACAAAACACTTCGTACATTTTTTGCGGCAGTTTCATTTTCTCCATGATATTGCCGAAAGACTCGCCCATATGGCTTAAATACTCCTCAACGGGGGGGGCTACTTCGTCATTAATCAAATCCTGATAGCTTAAGGTGAAGGCAGCTTTAATTACTGGTTCGGATTGTATGATAACACCATCGAAGTCAAACAAAATAATGTTCTTCATACTGCTTACCACCTAGATTAGGATTTTAATTTGATATACTGGGCTAAATCCATTACCTTAGGAAACATTTCGATTATCATATCCTCATTATCAAACTTAAAATGAAAACCATTTTCCAATTCGACGATAACTCTAATAAACGAAAGAGAGTCAATTAACAAGTCATTAGTCAAGCTGCTTTCCATCGTGATATCTTCGAGTTGTGTAATTCTCTTCAAAACTTCAATCACTTTCTCATCGCATTTAACCATGTTCTATCTCACCTCCTCCCGCTGATGAATGATCTTCACAAGTTCATCCCTCATGATTTTTCCGATATGATTTTTGGGGATGTGAGGAACGATATGGATCTGTTGAGGCCATTTATGAGTTTCAAGCTTCGAATGTATATAGTCTTGCAATTGAGATAAATTAAGGTTAGGGATATTTGTCTTTACAAACGAGATAATCGTCTGACTATCGTATGAATTCTCAACCCCTATAGTTGCCGCATCAATTACCCCGTTATAAGCAAGTAATTGTTCATCAATTTCAGACGGATCAATCTTAATGCCCGATTTATTAATAATGTCCCGATTGCGGCCCAGCAAATACAAGTATCTATCATCGTCCAGGTATCCAATATCCCCAATCTTATAATATCCATTCTCAAACGCTTCTTTAGTTCTGTGGGGATCGTGAAAATATTCCCTGAATAAATATGGACTTTTAATAAGAATTTCACCCTCTGTTCCAATGACGACATTACATTTTTCCGGAACCCTTCCTACTGAATTCTTTTTGTAAGGGATGGAAGGCGAATAGTAGGCTACAAGCAATGCTTCGGTGGAACCATAGTTCTCCAGAATCCTAGTTTGGAAACATGACTCAAATTGTTTCATCAAATCATAATGAAGTTTTGAGGAGCCACAAATCACATATTTCAATTCCCCCTGAAACTTTCTGCTATACCGATTGCTCATATGCAATAGAGCTGACAGCATGGAGGGTACGGAAATAAATAAATTCCCTCCCCAATCGTGTACGAGAGAATCAAATCCTGCAGCAATTTGAGCATTGAATGTTCTTGTTAGGATCGTCGAAGCGCCAAAAATAAAAGGTTGCAGCGTGCTGTATGTCCATCCGTCGATATGATAGACAGGCATGGATTGGATAAACCGAGTACTTTCATCGATACTCAAATCATCCCCATAATCTTGGATATTCTCTATAAATGAACCGCAATAAATGATTGTGCCTTTAGGATCTCCAGTGGTCCCAGTAGTGAACATAATAGCTATGGGATCGTTTGGAGTATGATGAGCATCCATGAACGTGTGCTTAACTTGCGGAACTAATCGGGTATAATCAACCTCATAGGTATGAATGAGCGGAAAAGTAAGTTCGTTGTGGCTTTTATGGAGAATAAGCTGCGGATTCAACTTGCTAATAATACTGTCGAGCTTGTTAGGCTCATAGGTAGTAGACAACGGTACACAAACCGCGCCAAGCCTTAAGATAGCGAAGTAGGAAATTACAAATTCAATTTCGTTATCAAAAAATACGGCTACGTTGTCTCCTTTTCTTACATTTTTAGACCATAGTATATCTGCTAGATTAGCCGTAAGCTGCTCCATATCTTTGTAGGTCAGAATTAATTTCTTTTGGGGCTCAATAATGAAAGGGCGATCAGAAAATACTTTAAAATAATGTAGCAGAAAGTTATCCTTCACGCTGCACCTCACTTAAGAGTATTTGGCATCACGCAATTCGGGGAGTTAGTCTTATGTCATTGTTCAATCGTTTGCACAAATGGAAATGTAAACCCTTTATCTGCATATATATTACTTTCATATTCTATTATTTGTCAACCATAAAAAAAATTGCCGTTTCATTTGTTGTTTCCATTGGAATTAAGCCAGGTACGGGCCACCGCTGTGCATATTCGGAGGAGAGATGGTATAGTGTAGGTTGGCAAAAATGAAGTGTTCGCGAGGTTAAGATGATGAGTTCGATGAATCAACTGCTGTTTCACTCCGCCCCGCAGGGCGTACCCGGAGCCAAGGCGCCCCGGGCGCCGCAGGCTTCAGCACGGACAAGCCGGGATCTGGTGCTGAAGAACGATCCGGACTCTGCCTATTTCCGGGAGCTTGAGGCGGGCGGCATCCTGCTGAACGCCGCGCAGATCAAAGCGGTGCGGCATGGCGACGGGCCGCTGCTGACGCTCGCCGGCGCGGGCTCCGGCAAGACGAGCGTACTCGTATGCCGGACGGGCTATCTGCTGTCCGTGCGCCGGATTCCGCCAGGCAGGCTGCTGCTGCTGACGTTCTCGAGCCGGGCGGCCGCCGAGATGCGGGAGCGGATCGGCCGGCTGCCGGGCGTGCAGGGACGGAACCTGTCCGGACTTCAGGCCCGGACATTTCATTCCTTCTTTCTCTATTTTCTGCGGAGGCAGGGAGTACGGGAGGATATTTTTCATGAGACGCGCCGCCAGCATATTTTGCTGCAGACGATCATGCGTGAAATGGGCCTCGCCAAGGATGCCTACCCTCCGGAATCGCTGCTCTCGATTCTCTCCTCCGTCAAAATGAATATGCAGGGCGCAGACACCCTGCCGGATCTGACCGAATCGGATAAGGAAATCCGGGAAATTCTGCTGCGCTACGAGAGATGGAAGCGGGACAACGGCAAAATCGATTTCGACGACGTGCTGCTGGATGGCTACCGGATGCTGCTGGAGCGTCCCGAGCTGCTGGCGGAGCTTCAGCGCACGTATTCCCATATCATGGTCGACGAATTCCAGGACACGAACGCGCTGCAGTATGAGCTGATCCGGATGATCGCCAGCCCCCTGAACAATCTGATGGTGGTCGGGGACGACGATCAGACGATCTACTCGTTCAACGGCGCGCGCAGCGACTTCATTCTGGAGTTCGAGCAGGTATACGAGAATGCCAGGGTGATTACGCTGGATATCAATTACCGTTCGGGACCGTCCATTATCGGGCTTGGAAACGGGATCATTCAAGGCAACATACGCCGCCGTACCAAAAGCCTGCGGGCGGCCGTGCCGGACGCCGGACGGCCCCGGTATCTCCGCCCCGCCAATGCCGATGAGGAAGCGGAGGCTCTCGTGAACGAGATCATCTCCTCCGTGGAGCGGGGAGAGCGCAGGCATGGCGACTTCGCCATCCTGTACCGGGCCCAGAGCAGCAGCCGTGCCATGCTGGAGCGGCTGCTGCTTCAGAATGTGCCCTACGTCGATTACGGCGAAGGGCGGCTGCTCTATGAGCACTGGCTCATTTCGCCGGTGATCAGCCATTTGCGGCTCTCGGTGAACCGGCGGGATTTCGAAGCGATGGAGGATATTCTGCCCACCCTGTACGTGAACCGGGAGCAGGGGATGACCCATATCCGGCGGATGGAGGCTGTGCAGCCCAAGAAAGGGCCGCTCGTCTATCTCTTAAACCTGCCCGGCCTGGCGGACTTCCGCAAGGAGGCCATCTCGGACCGGCTCGCGATGATCCGGGGTATCCGGACGCTGACCCCGGTTCAGGCCATCCGGCAGCTTCGGGCTTCCTTCTATGATTCCTTCGTCCTGGCGGATGAACGCCATCAGGCGACGCTTCACCGGGAGACGCTGAAGGAAATGCTGGACGAGCTGGAGCTGTCGGCAGGACGGTTCGGCGAGCTCCAGCTGTTTCTCGATTTCATCGACGATGTGACGGCGCGGAATGCGCATCACAAGGAGCCCGGCGGGAACGCGGGCGAAGCAGGCGACCGGGTCTCCCTGATGACGATCCACAAGTCGAAGGGGCTGGAGTTCCCGGTCGTCATGCTCCTCGGCGCTTCCGAGGGCATTCTCCCGCACAGCTCCGCGCTGGACGCCGGCCGTCTGAAGGACCGCAAGACGGCCGAAGGCGGCGGCGCCGACGCGCAGGCGCTGCTGGAAGAGGAACGGCGGCTCGCTTACGTTGCCGTGACCCGGGCGCGGGAGGAGCTGTACATCAGCTCTCCCGCGCTGCACCGGGGCCGCAAAGCCCCGGTGTCCCGCTTCATGCTGGCGGCCTTCGGCGCCAGCCCCGACGCCGCCGCTATGGAGGCGGCGGGCGGGACCCCGGCCGCCGGGCGCAGCGGCGGCCAACCCGGCGCGGGCCGAGGGCGCGCCGGAAGCGACGCGGCGCCGGCTGCGCACGGCGCCGCAGAAGGCCGCGCGCGAAGCAGCGCCGGCCATGTTGGCGGCGCGGCGGGCGGATCGCGCCGCGCCGGGTTCTCGGCCGCCGAAGCGCTGGCGGCCGAGAACGCCCTGCTGGACCGGTCCGAGGCCAGCCTTCCGGACCGGGACGCCCCGGCCGCATGGCCGGCCAGGCCCGGCGGGAGCGGCCGCTTCGGCGGCGGCGCAGCGCGCCACGGGGGCAGCGCCCGGTCCGGCGGCGCTGCGGACGGCGGGGCGCGCGTCTCAGGGCGCACCCGCACCGTCGCCGTCTGGAGCTGCCCCGCCGGGTCCTGCCCCGGCTGGATGCGGGTCAAGAATGGCGGCGCCGATGACGGCTTAAGCCACAAGCCCTGCCCGCTCTGCGGCTCGCCAATGATCCGAACAACCCGGGAAGTTCCGGTATAGCCGGCTCCCGGGAAGCCAAAAAAACTCCGGCCGCCCTCATTCAAGAGGCGCGGCCGGAGTTTTTGGCAATCCATCAGCATGGGATCGGTCTTCGCATCTGTCACTTGTTCAAAATCAATCCTTGACTTAACTTGCCCAAGGCACTAGGTCCAGGCCCACAAAAAAGCGTCCCGGTCCCAGGCGATCCGCCCTCGGTGCAGCTTGCGGAAGATCTTCTTGACTTCCTTATCCAGAGAAGCGTTGCCGTTCTCGTTCACATAGATGAACTGCTCGCCAAAGTTCGCTCTTACATAGTCGATCGCATCGGCCTGGTAGAGGGTCCCCGTGAACCGGATCTCCTTGACCATCCATTCGGCTACCGTCTGTGCCGTTGGTGCCGCTATATCCGTCATAACGCATACCGCCTCATTTCTGTCCTCGCTTCAGCTCTATCTTACCAGATTCATCAGCCAGAGGAACAGGATGAAGACGGCAGCCGTCGCGCCGAACGCAATCAACGCGTTGAGCAGCCGCTCGCCGGCGTAATCTCCCGGCTTCACAGCGGCCCTCGCATTACGCGGCTGGTATTCCTCCGGTTCGTCGTGGGCCAAGAAGCTGATCTCCCTGGCCTTCTCCGAGTTGGATTTCGGGTGATCGGGGAACACGGGTCTACCTCCCCTTCCTTCCTAATTTCCAAGGATTATACCATATTTTTCTATAAATGTAATGTGATCTTATACCTAATTGTGGAGGCAGCCTCCCGCCCATAGCCTAGCTGCGGCGCACCGCAGAGTTCACTACTCCGTACCGGTACAGCACCTTCCGGCCGAACCAGCCGAACAGGCGGTCCGTGAAGAAGCCCATGAAGCCCAGGCAGAACAACCCGACGAATATCCAGTCCGTGCGGAAGAACAGCCGCGAATTCCAGATCAGATACCCGACACCTTCATTGGCGGCGATCATTTCCGCCCCGATGATGGCCATATACGAGGTGCCCATCGCCAGGCGCACGCCGGTATAAATATGGGGCGTCGTCGCCGGGATGACCACATGGAGCAGAATCTGCCACTCACTGGCGCCCATGCTGCGGGCCGAGCGGATTTTATCCTCCTCTACGGCCAGCACACCGGTCAGCGTGTTCAGCACGACGATGAAGAAGGTCGCGTACATAATCAGCGCAATCTTCGACTGCTCCCCGATGCCGAACCAGACGAGAAACAGCGTGATGAAGGCGATCGGCGGGATGAACCGGATGAAATTCAGGAACGGCTCGGCGAAAATCCGGATGATCCGCACCCGCCCGATCGCGAGTCCCACCGGAATCGCCAGCAGGCTGCCGAGCGTCCAGCCGATCAGGACGCGGAGAAAGCTGATGCCGATATACTGCATAAGCGTGCCGTCCATCAGCAGCTCGCGGCCCCCTCGAACTGTGCTCCACGGTCCCGGAATGACGTCCGGCCCATACACCAGCGCCCCTGTCTGCCAAATCAGCAGCACCGCCGCCCACAACAAGGTCACGGAGACCCATTTGCGCTCGATCCATTTCATTGTTCTGTTCACCCGCCTTTAGTGTTCAAAATGGCTTTCGATTTGCCCAAGCAGCTTGTTGAACTCGGGAGCTGTCACATCCCGCGGATAAGCCTGGGCGTTCTCGTAAATATCGGTAATTCTCGAAGACGGGCCGACGGACATGATGCCGATCCGCTGCCCCAGCAGCAGCGCCTCCTGAATGTCATGTGTTACGAAGATGACCGTCTTGCCGGTCTCCCGCCAAATCCGCACCAGCTCTTTCTGCATCGTCCGGCGCGTCATGGCGTCGAGCGCTCCGAACGGCTCATCCATCAGCAGAATTTCGGGATCATTCGCCAGCACTCTCGCCAGCTGCACCCGCTGCTTCATGCCGCCGGACAGCTCCTTCGGAAATTTGTTCTCATGGCCGTTCAGGCCCACAAGCCCGATATAACGGTCCGAAATGACGCGGCGCTCGGCTTTGGGGGTCTTTTTCATCCGGAGTCCGAATTCCACGTTCTCACGCACGGTCAGCCAAGGAAAAAGAGAAGAATCCGCCTGCTGGAACACAACCGCCCGATCCTTTCCCGGCCGCTCCACCTCCTGCCCGCCGATCCGCAAGCTGCCTCCGCTCTTGGCGACGAATCCGGCGACGATGTTCAGCAGCGTGGACTTGCCGCAGCCGCTGGGACCGAGAAGAATGAAAAATTCTCCCCCCTTGATGACCAGATCGACGTCCTTGATGATATAGTGAACCTCTCCGGATGTCTGTTCGCTGTAGCTCTTGCGCAGCGCTTCAATGTGAATGCCGTTCCGTTCGGCATGAATGCTGTTCCGCTCTGCGGGCAGGGACATGATGATGCACCTCCTATTTGGTGTAGGTCACTTGATCAGGCAGCGCTTGACGCAGCGGGTCCAGGCTGATTTTATCCGCCAGGTCGAAATCCTTCTCGATAATGCCGCTATCGACCATGTATTTCTTCTGTGAAGCAAGGCTGTCATAGGCCGCCTGTGTAAATCCAACTTTCCATACGTTCTTGGGCAGATCCTTGAGCGTCGCTTCCTTCGGCTGCTTCAGTTCCTTGTACATCAGGTCGGCCGTTTCATCCGGATGAGCCTGCGAGTATTCAGCCGCCTGACTGACAGCCTTCAGGAAGCCTGCCACTACGTCCGGATGACTCTTGATCAGGTCATTCCCGGAGACAATGCCCGTGCCGAGCCGTACCTTCGTCTTCGACATATCGCTCAGCTCGTGGACGCCTTGCAGACCCTGAACCTTCTCCAGAATCGCCGACCCGGTGAACCAGGCTCCATCGACGGAGCCCTGCTTCAGGGCAATGTACGCTTCATCAAAAGCTCCCTGTCCGACAAGCTCCGCATCCTTCACATCCAGATTGTTCTGCTTGAAATATTCATCCCAGAGATAAGGCAGGAATGTGCCGCGCATGAAGCTCAGCTTCTTGCCTTTCAAATCTTCAGGCGTCTTAATCTCGTCCCGGACGTACAGCTTCCACTGCGCAGCCGCCTCATCGGTCGCCTGACCGGCCGAGGCGATGATGGCGTAGTCACCCTTCGATACGGCGTTCAGCAGCGGGAAGTCCGCGCCATAAGCCACATCGACCTGCTTGATGAACAGCGCATTAACGCCTTCAGCCGGGGTTCCGAAGTTGACGATTTCGGCGTCGATGCCGTTGTCCTTGAAGAAGCCCTTCGCCAGCGCTGTGCGGAACACCGGGTTCGTGCCGGTATCCGCGATCTTCAGCTTGTAGAGCTCCTTCGAAGCGGAATCGGACGAAGCTGCGGCATCGCCTTTGGAGCTGCAGCCCGAAAGGATCAGGAGAAGCGAGAGCAGAAGCAGCAGCGGCGAAGCGGACTTGGTTAACTTATGATTCACGGTTATACACCTCTTGGATTAAGTATAGGTAGTTAAGAATGCATCTTCGCTTGTTATCAGCAGCTGTTACGGCAAACCCGGGAGGCCCGCCCTGATGGGGCGCCTCTTTCGGGAATGTCGGGCCTGGATGCCGCCGTTCACGCCCGGCGGCGGCCTTCGTCTGAAGTCGCGACGCAGGCCGCGCCCTCCACGAAGGGCAGCGTAGTGGCGACGCTGACGACGGAATCGCTGCCTTTGGCGGCCGCGCCCGGAACTCGGAACTGAGAGGCATCAATCGGCTCAATGGCCTTCTCCTCAGGCTTCGCCAGTTGCGGCACCCACTCATAGGGGAGACGATACGAGCGGTAGACCATATTGGTGTTTCTTTTATCCGTATAAGGAGAGATGTATTCCCAGACAACTTCATATTCCTCCGTCACTTCGAAGAGACGGCCGTTCGAGCCCTCGGTAATCAGCGTATTGCCGTTCGGCAAACGCTGCGCCGAGCTGATGTACGGGCTGTAGAACTTATAGGAGTCGGTCGGCACCGAGAAGCCGGCCTCGGCTCCGGTATATTGCCACACGACTTCCAGCGTTGCAGGGTCGATCTCCAGAACCCGGGAATGGTCGCGGATCGCATTCTTCTGCCCAAATGGCGAAGCGGGATTCGGCAGACCATAACCACCCCAGCCGCCGTTGTCGAATACGAGCAGATTGCCTTCGCCCGGCAGACCCTTCGGAATGATATGGGCATGATGCTGGCCGATGATCCAGCCGATATGCTTCACTTCCGGCAGCGAGTAATCCGGTCCGAGCCGCCAGACGATGCTGCCGGTTCTCCGGTCCGTAATCGCGATGATGTTGGCTTCGCGGGCGTCCCAGATGATGTTGTCCGGATGGAACCGCTCGTCGCCCTCGTCATACAGCCGGTTGGGCCCGACATACGAAGCCGAGTTGATATGCAGCCAGTCTCCGATGCCGCCGCCCAGATGCCCGAAGGACCGCGTGTTGGGATCGCGGAACAGCACATTCCGGGCCGCCTGGTCGAAGCCCAGCTCCTCGAAATGGTCGCTGGCCTTCCACTCCCACAGAATGCTGCCGTCCCAATCCACTTCAAGAATGACGTCATCCAGCAGCTCTTTGTCCGAGATTTCCGGCTGATGAACATTCTTGTGGGCAAGCACCAGCGTTTTGCCGCCGGTCACATTCGGTTCAAGGCCCGGTGCATAGTAGCCGACCGGATTGCCTTCACGCTGATAGTCGTGATGCTGGCGCGCATACCACAGCGGCTCATAGCCGGGATCTTCGATATGCTCGTAGCCATTGTATTTCCAGACGATGTTGCCGTCCCAGTCCACCTGAACGAGATCGACATTATCCTGGATGCCGAACTTCGGATCTCTGCGCCCTGTGCTGCCCAGCACATACCCGCCCGGAAGCGCCTTGGCAGGGAAGCCGATCAGCCCCTTCCACAGACGAACCTCGCGGCCGTTCATGTCGATCAGAACAACTCCCTCATCTCCTGCCTGATAGATGGTATAGCCGCTCCATGCTTTGTCCGGATTATATAGTGTCGCCCCTGTCGGATATACAGTAGGAAATCCCATGATCACATTTCTCCCTTGTTATATGAATTATATTTAGATTAATACGTCAAATACCGGCTTTGTGTCGTTACTGACTTCGGCTTCTGTTCGGTCCCTCCTCCGGGTGTTAACGGCTCGGCATTCCGCTTCGCAATCTCCATGACCGCTTCGGAGAAGCCATCCAGATTGATGATTACTTTCTCGAACGCTCTTGCCTGAGAGTTGAGCTCTTCGGCCCCGAATCCCTCGAACAGAAGCGTAATACACGCCGATCCCACATCCCGGTGACGCTCGAACATCTCCCGGCCCTTGTCCGTAATCCCGAGAAGCACGGTGCGCCGGTCGCCTTCCTTCCTCCTGCGGACCGTAAATCCCGCTGCATCGAGCTTGTCACAGAGCGCGGTGATGGCGCCCGAGGTCAAATCAAGCTGCTCGGCCAAATCGCTGAGCCGCTGCTCGCCTTCCCGGATGATCTTGTGCAGAATCATCATGCCGGGCAGCGCGATCCCTTCGACGCTGATCCGGTCTCTCTCCTTCACGAACCTTCTGACCATCTTTCGGAACAGCCAGTCTGCCTCCTCCAGCCTTTCCCAATCCGGTTCCTGCATGTCTCATGCTCCTTTACCTTGTACTTTAGCCGAATAAAAAAGGCTCCCGCAGCGCGCCCATAGGAAGGGTAGCGATGCAGGAGCCTTTGGCTGTCCAATCAGCTCATCGTCATCGTTCACTATTCATTAATTTAACGTTGAAAGATTATATTCGAATAATAAACCCATTATTCTGACTAGTCAAGTGGGTATTTAGAAATCTTAAGCTTTTTTTAAAGCTCTTTTAAGGCTCCTGTCACATTCGGAGGTTAAAATAGAGTCATGGGCGGCACCTTTTACCGTCCGGACCGTAATAACTGATGTCGGAACCTAATCCGAGCCTTCGCCAAAGAAATGCACCATGAACGGCAGCCGTTCCCCGGAGCGTACCGGGAATTCAAATCCAACAAACGAAACGAAGAGAGGAATCACATATGAATCTGAGCCGAAATATCAAGCGAGTGATGATTGTAGGAACTATGATTGTCGCGATGTCCATCGGAGGGAACAGCTGGGCGGCCAAGAGCGTCAGCGCCAGCCCCATAGCCAAGCTCTCTGCGGCCGTTCCTGCCGCAGCCGCCGGAACGGTGTCCACCTCGAAGCGGGATGATCTGCTGGGAGCGCTCAACCAGTCCTCGGACGAGGACTTCTACTACGCCCTGTACGAAGGGCAGTCGCTGGCCGATATTGCCGAAGGCAGCGGAGCCGACGTCTCGCAGGTAGTCCAGCTGCAGAGCGAACAGCTCATCGCCCAGCTTGGCGAGCGTCTGGCTTCCGGCAGCATTACCCGGGAGCAGTATAACGACTACATAGCGGAGGTGCCGGACATCATCCGAAGTAGTGTCTATCAGTTGTAAGCTGTAAGCGACATCAATAAAACGCAGCACATACGCAGACGACCCGCCCCCATAGCTTGGAGGGCGGGTCGTGTCTGTTATTACCGGAAATTTATTACCGGAAACCTCCATCGGCAAATGCTTCCCTTAAGCCGAACGGGAACCGGACGGGTCTAACCCCGTCCAGGGACGCTCTGCTTCTGCCGGTATTCGGTCGGCGTCAGCTGAAATCTTCTGCGGAAGATCTGGGTGAAATGCCGCATGTCCTGATAGCCGACACATTCGGCGATCTCGCTCAGCTTGAGCGGGGTGTTCAGCAGCAGCAGCTTCGCCTGGTCCAGCCGCAGCGAGGTGACGTATTCCTTGAAGCCGAGTCCCGTCTTCTGCTTGAACAGCTGGCTGAAATAGGCCGCGTTGAGATAGACGACGGACGCCATTTTCTCCAGGGAGAGTTCTTCGCGGTAATGCTCCTTGATGTACTGCAATGCCGCATCTATAGCCTTCTCGCTGCTTCGCTTGACGTTCTCCGGCTCAAAGGCCTGGGTGTCGAACGCCTCCCGCAGCCGTTTCACGACGTCCGGAACCGCATTAAAATCCGTGTTCAGCCCGGAGTGGATAATCTGGAACGGAACCTTGAGCACCCGTCCGAGCTGGCCTCTGACATTCTCCTGGAAGTCCCTGATCCCTTCCCCGTCCTTCAGGCTGATCAGGCCAAGCAGCGTTGCCTGGCCGAAGTTGACGACCACGCCGCAGCCGTGCTGTTCGATCAGCTCGGACAACACATTCTCCACGATAAAATGCTCCAGGCGCAGGCTGTTCTCGCCCTCCATCCGCACCATCGTCAAATAGAAGCTCTTATAGTCTTCAACAAAAGGGCCGATATCCAGATTCCCGAGGTCGAGGCCTGACGCCAGCCTCCGGAACACGCCTTCCCGCAAATATTTCAGGCTCGTCTTCAGCCGCTCGCCCTCCAGCGAGAGCCGGCTCTCCCGGCGGATCTCTTCGGCGAGACTGTCGATCAGCTCATGCAGCCGGATTTTGCCGATCGGCTTCAATAGGTAGTCCCGGGCGCCGAGCCGCACCGCCTCCTGGGCGTAGGAGAATTCGCTGTGGGCCGAGATGACTACCCATTTGGCAAACGGGTATTTGCGTTTGGAAATTCGCATAAAGTCCAGTCCGTTCATGCCCGGCATCAAAATGTCGGTCAGCACGATATCGATCCGCAGCTCTTCCATGATGCGCACCGCCTCTTCCGTTGAAGCGGCGACCTCGACATGGTATTCCGGGTGAAGCTGGGCAATCGTGCGGCCAATTCCTTCCCGGATGGGGCGTTCGTCATCGGCAATCAATATATTCATGAGTCGGCTTCTCCTTTCCGCGGACGCGGCACGACGATGGCAACCCGCGTTCCCTCCCCGGGATAGCTCTCGATATGCAGACCATAGCCTTCGCCGAACATATGCCGCAGCCGGCTGTGCAAATTCTGCAGCCCGATTCCGCCCTTGCCGGATTCCTTCGGACTCTCCTCCTCCAGCGAGCTTCGCAGACGCTCCATCGCTTCCTGCGACAAGCCTGCGCCATTGTCCTCCACGACAATCCGGAGCGCATCGCCATCCTCCCGGGTGTACACCCGGAGCAGGCCCTGACGGTCCAGCGGCTCCAGGCCGTACTTCACCGCATTCTCGATAATCGGCTGAACGGACATCTTCGGCAGAAGAACGTCGAGCCACCGCTCGTCGATGTCCGTCACGACCTGAAGCCTTCCTTCCAGCCGGATCGAGATAATGTTGAGGTAATGGCCGATCTGCTCCAGCTCCTCCCGCAGCGTAACGGGTGTGCCGCCATCCCACTGGCTGCTGTAGCGGAACATGGACGACAGGGAGAGTACGAGCTCGCCCAGCTGGTCATTGCCTTTTTCATCAAGCATCCAATAGATCATATCCAGTGTGTTATAGAGAAAATGCGGGTTGACCTGCGACTGCAGGGCATGAAGCTCGGCGTTCTTCTCGCTGACGGAGGAGATTTTGACCCGTTCAATAAGCTCCTCAATCCGCCAGACCATCCGGTTGAAGGACGCGACCAGAATGTTGATCTCCTGGTAAGAGGCTACGCTCAACGTGCCCCGAAAATTCCCGATCTCCACCTGCTTCATTTCGCGGATCAGCTTCTTGAGCGGCGACGATATGGTCCGGGAGACCATGGAGGCGATCAGCGTGGACACAATAATCAAAATGGTGAAGACGATGAGAATATAACGCTGCATCTGCATAAGCTCCACGTTGAGATCCCGGTCCGGCGTGACGCTGACAACCCATAAATCGGAGAAGGGCAGTCTCGAGGCGGCGAGCAGCCGGTCCGAGTTCTGCCTTACCACCACATCCTGGCCATCGTCCAGAAAATCAAGATCCTTAAGCTCCTGATCCGCCCCCTCTGAAGAGGAGATGATGCTGCCCGACTTCGACATCAGATAGACCTGGCTGTGCTGCCCCAGCTTCAGATTATCCAGGGCGTTCAGCACAGGCTGGGGATTCATCTCGAACAGCACAATGCCGATCGGCTTATGCTCGTTCAGATCATAGATCTGCCGCCCGAAGGCGAACACCGGACTCTTCTCCTCCCGGTCGATGAGGGATTGTTTGTACACGCCGAGCCAGACCATTTTGCCCGAGGAAGCCTGTACCTGATGATACCAGCTTTCGCTGCGGTAATTCGGGTCCAGCACATTGAAATAGTTGCCGTAATTATACACCTTGCCTTTATCAGTAAGAACATGGATGCCGACCAGATCATCCCGCGAATAAAAAATGGCGCCGAGTATATTCGTGATCGTTCGTTCGTTAATGTATGCGACCGCCGGCTCCGTCGTCTCCTCGTTAAGCAGCCGGATCATGTCGAAATTGTTGCTGAGCGACTTGGAGAGGCTGTCATAGCCCTGATACAGCAAGCCGAACAGGCCGGCCGTCTGCGCCGCATTCTTCTGCGACAGGTCGCTGATCTTCTCATGCAGCTGAACCGTTGTCCGGTTGTAGTACAGCAGGCTGACCACCAGCAGAAGTCCCGACATGCAAAAAAGAAACAGCAGAAACAACCGGTGATGTATGGAATGAAAGCCTCCTCGCAAAACAGACTCCCTCCCTCATCCTGGCGTTTCCGCTGTGTCTCTATTATAGATCGGGCTTTTGCCCTTTTCAATGAATCGCTTTCAGACTTGAACAATCGCTTACGACAAGTATTGGCCCACTTCACCCGGAACTCCGGAGAATTTGAACTTACGGTCGCTGTTATCTTTGGATTTCTGATGGGATTTAAGCCAAGCGGATGAAATCCAAAGATAAAGGCGAACGCTAACGCTCCTTCAGTTCCAAATTCCCTGCGTTCCTTATGATGAGGCTATGCCGCAAGCCTTCGTCCTAACTTAGCCCTTCACCGCTCCTGCCACCATGCCTTTGGTGATCTGGTTCGAGAGGAAGAAGTAGATCAGGATAACCGGCAGTGCGCCCATGATCAAGAAGGCCCCGATATCTCCGTAATTCACCGAATACTGGCTGACGAATGTGTAAATCCCGAAGGGCAGCGTCTTGAGCCGCTCGGATGAGATGAAGGTCGCCGCCAGGATGTATTCGTTCCAGATCGAAATGAAGGTCAGGATGCAGACCGTCATCATCGGCGGGACCGACACCGGCATGATGATGCTACGGAAAATCCGGTAAACGCTGGCTCCATCGATAAAAGCCGATTCCTCAATCTCATGGGGAATGCCCTTCATGAATCCGCTCAGGATGAACACGGAGATCGGCGTCGAGAACGCAATGTAGGGCAGAATCAGGGACAGATGAGTGTTCAGGATATGCAGATGCTTGAAAATAATCATCAGCGGCAGCAGCGTAGCCTGCATCGGGATCATCATCCCCATCAGGAAGATGGTCATGACTGCTGTGCCGTAACGCCACCGGAAGCGGGTGATCGCATAGGCGACCATCGAGCTCAGCACGATGACGCAGATCATCGTAATTCCCGTGACGAGCACGCTGTTCGATAAATACTTGAGGTAATTCCCGGACTCGAACGCCTCCTTGTAGTTATGCCACTGCCATACCTTCGGCAGCGAGAAGAAGCTTCCGTCCATAATTTCTTCATTCGTCTTGAGCGAGTAGAACAGCAGCCAGACCAGCGGATACAGCTGGGTAACGACAGGAACGGCGAACAGCACATACACGAGCCCTTTCTTGATTCTGGCCCGCCCTTTAGTCCGGCTCTTGTACTTCGGCTCGGACTGTACCGGATAACGGACGTCTCTCTCCCGGGAGAGACGGCGAACCGGTTTATTCTTGACTTCGATCATTGACCCGCACTCTCCTTTCCTAGCTGAATTTTCGTTCAAGCTTGCCCATAACCGTATTGATGATGACGGTACAGATCAGGCAGAGGATGACCAGGAAGGCGGCGATGGCGCTTCCGTATCCGTATTTGAGCGACAGGAACGAGCTGTTATACATATGCGTAGAGATAACGTCCGTGGCGTGGGCAGGTCCTCCGCCGGTCATGACCATGACCAGTTCGAAAGCCTGGAGCGAGCCGATGAACGCCAGCACCAGCGATACCTTGAATATGGGCACGATTAGCGGCAGCGTAATGTGAAGGTCGGCCTTGAAGCCGTCCGCGCCATCGATTTTGGCCGCTTCGTAGATTTCGTCGGGAATGTTCTGAACACCGGTGTATTGAATCAGCAGATGATAGCCGAAGTACTGCCAGAGTGATACGAAATACAGGGCGAACATGGCAATCTTCGGTTCGGTAAGCCAGTTATGCGTCCAGCTGTCCAGTCCGAGAGCCACCAGCACGCCATTCAGCATGCCGCCCGCCGAGACCGGATTATAGATCGTCTTCCACAGCTGGCCGATGATCACGATCGACAGGATGACGGGTGTAAAATAAATCGAAACGAGCGTATTGCCCTTCTTCACATGACGGCTCAGCATAATGGCCATCCACAGACAGAGCGGGATTTCCAGCATGGACGCCACGGCGTACAGCAGCGTATGCCGGACCGCCGGCCAGAAGATGGGGTCGCTAGTGAACATCGTCTTGAAATTGGCTAGTCCCACAAATTTCGCGCCGGTAATGCCATCCCACTGAAGGAGACCGGTATAGAACGATACAGCAATCGGCATAAATACAAGACATACATACAGCACTAGACAAGGCAGCACGAAGACGGCAATCGTCCGTGCAGGCACCTTCAGTACTTTCATAGTTCTCCGCCCCTTTATCCCCGGATTCGGCGCCGGGGAGGCCCTAAAGCCGGGCCCCCGCTGCGCCTTGCCGCTTAAACTCTATGATTTCTTCTATTTATTGGATTCGTATGCAGATTGATGCTCCTTGGCGACCTGGGCGGAATCCACTTTTTGCACGAACAGATTCTGGATGCTGCTGAGATGCACCTGCGAGGTTGCCGGGTTCATCGTATTGTCGAAGGAGAGGTCCCCGCCTTTGACCTGGTTGAACAGACCTGCAACGGTGATAGCCAGATCGGAATAACCGGCAGCCTTCAGGTCGCCGTCAACCTTCTGACCGATGCCGACCGCATTCTTCAGATCGAACTGCGTCTTCGGCAGGTTCAGCGTGAAATAGTTCAGGAAGTCCTTCGTCTCCTGCAGATGCTCGCTGTTCGCCGAAATCGCGAACGCGCTGCCCGGGGCCAGCATGAACTCGTTCGGATCACCCTTGCCGTCAACGGTCGGGAACTGGAACGCTCCAACCTTGCCGGCAACAGAGGAAGCGTCGATAGCGCCCGTCTCCCAGGTGCCGATAATCCACATGGCCGCCTTGCCTGATTTGAAGATGTTGCCGCCTGCATTGGCGTCAATCGATGTCGCGCCGTCCGGGAACGCGCCGGCCTGAACAAGATCCTGGAAGCGGTCGACCGCTTCAACAAAGGCGGGGTCATTGAAGGTCTTCTTGCCGTCAACAACGTCCTTCAGGAAGCCGGGGCCGCCGTTCGTGCGAAGCAGAATATTCATGAAGAGGAACGAACCGGTCCAGGAATCCTTCTCTCCAATGGCCAGCGGCGTAATGCCTTTGGATTTCAGAGTCTTCACATCTTGCAGGAATTCGTCGAACGTCGTCGGCGGTGCGGAGATGCCGGCCTGCTGGAACAGGTCCTTGTTGTAGAAGACAACCTCGATATTGTTCCCGTCCGGCAGCGCATACACATTGCCGTTGAAGCTGTAGTAGTCGAGCAATCCGGCCTGATAGGTATCCTTCAGCCCGCCCTTGTCGATCACATCGTTCAGCGGAGCGAGCAGACCGGCATCGACGAATGGCTTCATCTGCGCAGCGGGGTTCACCATCGTAATATCGGGAATTTCCTTGGACGCTGCCTGGGTCTTCAGCTTCACCTTCTGCTGGTCAGTGTTCAGCGTATCCAGTTCAATGTGGATATTGGGGTGCTCCTTCTCGTACTGGCTGACCAGCTGGCGCACCATCTTGTAATTGGGTGTCGTCGGGTCAGGGTAGATGTTCTGAAAAGTAATCGTAACCTTCTTGCCGCTATCTCCTCCGCTAGTGCTGCCCGAGCTTGGGCTGGCGCTGGATGATGACGTATTCCCCTCGTTGTTATTTGAATTTCCACATGCTGTCAGGCTGAGCGCCATGGCGGCGGTTAATGCGATGGACAGCGTTTTGAATCGCTTTCCTGTAGCCATTTATCGTAACCCCCTGTGCTTTGTGATGTCTTCATTATTATTCAGTACAGCGCTTCCAACAAGATGTAAAATAAAGGATTGAGGTTTGTTTTTTCTAGATTGATCAGAGTGGACAAAAAACTTGGATTCGATAAATATAAAATGTATAATCATATAAAATCGGATATAACTTATTTACATTCGATATTTATAAAATACATTACGATATCCAAAGGGAACTATAAGGAGGAATGGCTATGAATGCAACTGAACTGCTGGCAAGGCTTGACGCAATCGGAGCAAGCCTGGAGGAGACGAGAGAAGCCTTGGCCCTGCTTGGCGTGGGATCGGTCGGCGTGGAGCTGGAACGCCTTGACGCCTACTCCGATCTCGATTTCTTCGTGATCGCAAAGCCGGGGTTCAAAGCCCGGTTCATCGACCGGCTGGACTGGCTGGAAAGCATCAGCCCGGTCGCTTTTGCCTTCCAGAACACCCCGGACGGCAGCAAAATCATGTTCGCCGACGGCATTTACGGAGAATTTGCCGTGTTTGAAGAAGAGGAACTGAGCGGAATTCCCTATGCTCCAGGCCGAATCGTCTGGATAGACCCGGAGTGCTCTCCGGATCGGATAGACCCTTCGGGGGGTCGAACTCCGCAGCCCCGGGGCACTTCGCCTGAATATGCTCTTAACGAAGCGGTTACTAATCTGTACGTCGGCCTCTGCCGGTATGCCAGGGGGGAACGCCTGTCCAGCGTCCGGTTCATCGAGCAGCACGCCCTTGAACAGGTCGTCTCGGTCCTTCATCTGTATGAGCAGGAGGTTCCATATTACCCGGATTCTTTCCGTAATGAACGGAGAATCGAGCGCAGATTCCCCGAGTTCTCCAGCCGGCTGAACTCCATGCTGCAAGGCTACGAGAACATACCGCAGTCCGCCCTGGCGATATTGAATTATATCGAAGGCATATATCCGGTCAACGCCAAAATGGCGGCCAGCATTCGAAGCCTGGCCGCCGGACTTGGTGCGATTAGTAGCGGACAATAGCGGTCAACAAATAAGGCCGGGGAGCCCCCGGCCTGCCATACGAATTAATTCGTTTCCTTCGACCGCTTGATGTCCAGAATATCGAGCACGAACACGAAGATCGGAATGCCGAGAATCAAGCCCCACACACCCAGATAGTGCTCGGAGAACAGCAGCACGATGAAGGTGTAGAACATCGGCAGATTCATTTTGGAGGACATCAGCTTCGGATTCAGGAAGTAGCCTTCGATAAAGTGCAGCACGGCGATCATGATCAGCACATACACCACCATCATCAGGCCGCCGATGTTGTAGCCGATGATGCACAGCGGAACAAGCGAGATGATAAATCCCGCTACCGGGATCAGGCTGAGCAGGAAGATCATGACGCCCAGCGCGAACAAATACGGAAAGCCGAGCACGGTCAGCCCGACCACGGTGAAGGCCGTATTGAACAATGCGATCAGAATCTGCGCCTCGATTACTTTGCCGAAGGACAGAATGAACTTCTGCCCGAAGTATTCCAGCTCGTTGTAGAACCACGCGATTTTGCTGTTCTTCATCCGGGAGGTGAAGGACACGATCCGGTTTTTTTCCAGAATGAAGACAAAACTCAGAATAATCGAGAGCACGAACGTCGTACCCCAGTTGCCGATCGTTGTAATATAAGTGAACCCGCCCTGCAGGTACTTCTCATAATTGAGATCTTTCACCGTGGTGAACAAATATTGAGCGATATCATTCTGCGGAATGTTCTCCGGAGTTAACGAGATGAGGAAATTGGTCAGCTGCCTAACCTGATCGAATACCTTGGGCAGATAATGAACCAGCGCCAGCACAAGTGTGGTAATCATGGCCAAGTAGAGGATGATAATGATCACCTTGCTGTTCACACGCATATAGCGGCTAATCCGCTTGCTCAGCAGCACCTGGAAGCTGTTCATGATATAGGCGATCAGAAAAGTCAGCAGCACCAGATTGAGCATATCCCGAATTCCATACAACAGCAAGCATACCAGCAGTAAAACCCCGAATCTGCGGACGGTCAAGTCCGAAAAATAACGCTTAAGCAATTCCATTGTCTCTCTCCATTCGCCTGCATTTGACACTACATTTCATTCTACCCTACTCTGTGATTCTCCGCACTCTCTATGCTATACGACATAATCCGCCATGTGTTTCAGCTTTGCATAAAATCCTTTCTTTCATACGCTTTTCCCTGTCGCTCGAACCCGTGTATAATACAATAATTGGCTCCGGATGCAAATATGTCTGGCAGCTGTCTGGCAATCTGCATCCGATGGAGGACGCTCTCATTGAAAACCGATTACAGCTTTGAAAAAGAACCCGTCTCAAGCCCTTTATCCAAACGGATGTATGTCTTTCAACTCCTTACCGTCTTTATTGGCTTCCTCATCTTTGGCTTCTCCGAGAATGTCAAAGGCCCCGCCATTCCGCGCATCCAGCTCGATATGGGCCTTGACGAACTGCGCATTGGCACGCTGCTGTCGCTGAACTCTCTCGGCTATTTGCTGGCCTGCAGCTTCACGGCTTATCTGATCCGGCGGATCGGCATCAAGGCCGTCTGCCTGCTGTCCTTCGGGTCCATGGCGGTGTCGGGCGTGTTCATCTATCTCTCCCACAGCTATCCTTCGCTGTCGGCTTCCTTCTTCTTCATGTATATCGGCAACGGGATGCTGGAAATCGGGCTGGCGGTGCTGGGCGCGCGGATATTCGTCCGCAACACGGGGACGATGATGAATCTGTCGCATTTCTTCTACGGCCTAAGCTCGACCGTCGCGCCCATGATCGCTTCCGGTCTGATGACCCTGCATGTCGGCGGACATCTTCTGGACTGGCGCGATGTCTACCTGATCATTCTGCTGCTCGCGGTTCTGCCGATGATCCCGGCCATCCTTGGCCGCTTCCCGGATGAAAGCGGGAATTCGGAGGCGGACCGAGTCCCGCTGAAGACGCTCTCGAAGGACCCGGTCATCTGGATGCTGGTGCTCATTCTCTCCTTCGGGGTCGTCTCGGAACTTGCGGTCGGCGGCTGGCTGGTCAACTTTCTGGAGAAGGCCTACGGCTGGGACGGCTCCTCTGCAGCAGGCATGCTGTCCGCCTTCTTTCTCTGCTTCACCTTCGCCCGGCTCTTCCTCGGTCCCGTCACCGATAAAGTCGGCTTCACGCTGTCGCTCATGATCTTCTCGGCGGTGTCGGGCATTCTGACCTTCGCGGCCATTGCAGCTGGTGAGCCGGGCGCGTTCCTGTTCGCCGCGGCCGGCGCCGGCATCGCGCCGGTCTATCCCACCGTGATGGCGCTGATCGCCCGGCGTTACAGGCAGGACAGCGACGCGGCCATCACCTTCATCGTCACGCTTATGGGCGTAGCGAGCGTGATCGGCAACTACGCTATCGGCGCGATCATCAGCGGTATCCGGCGCGCCGTCACCGCCGTCAGCGGGGCCGAGGACGGGCTGCTGCGCGGGCTTCAGGCCGGCTACGGATTTATCGGCCTGTGCGCGCTGCTCTGCTGCCTGTCGGCGCTGCCGCTGTACTGCTACTTGAAGAAGCATGGCGAGCTCTTGTAAGCGGAGAACGCGGCGCAGATCAAACAGAAGGGAAGCTCTGCATATGACGGAGCTTCCCTTCTGTTTGATTGGAATAGATAAGGAGGAACGTAAGACTGGTATTGCTTCAATTCGCTTCTCGGGACATCCTTGACGAACCGGACGTCCGGTTCGCCAAGAACGTACCGGTACAGCTTGAATTGGTCGGATGGATACTCGGCGATATAATCGATCGTCTTGCCGTCCTTGCTCCACATGACCGAGGGCAGGCTGATATAAAGCTGCTTGACGGGCAGATGGATAACGGAGCCGTCCTCTGCCTTGTACAGCGCCGGTTTAAGCTCTGCTATGCGTCCGTAAGCAAAAGCCAGAATTTCTTCATCAGGGGACCAATTAAAGGCGGTTACCTCTTCCAGCATGCTGAATACTGTCTTCCTCAGCATGTCATTAAAAGAGAATACACCTCCCTTATCCAAATCGGCCAACGAAAGCTCATATCCCAGGTTGTCGTAACTCATCTCAACTGCCAAATACCGCCGAATCGATCTTGCGGTCGGCCTTCCGGAAGACAACTGTGACGTCTCCTTCCTCCCAGCGGGTCTCTTCAGCGGAGATTGTTAAGCTCACGGCTTCTCCCGGCGAATAGTAGCCCGGGAATTCAGCCTGTTCACCGGGCTGCAAGCTCCCTGCTGCGTCTGAAGCTGAAGCCTCAGGGCTTGAGGGAACCGGCGAGACTGCTGCTGGACTTGCCGGCGGTTCCGGCTGAAGCGAAGCCGGCGGTGCCTTCGCTTCATAAGCCTGCGGTGCACCGGCACCGCTGCTTGCAGATGGCTGCGCCCCGTCATTCCCTGCCCCGCAGCCTGCGAGCAGAGCTATGGCGATAAACGTCATGGATTTGAATGCTGTTCTGCTCATCGCCGTCCTCCACCCATGCTATTCCGACACTTCCGCTGTTATTGCTCCCCAGTTCTCGGCAGCCTCGCCCTCGCTCGGAAGGACGCTGAAAGTCGGAGCATTGATATAAATGCGATAGGACCCCGGATCTTTCAGGGTAACCGTGCCGCTGAATGCCCCATCTTTTACCGGACAATCTTGGGCAGCTACCGTCTTAAAATCCTGCATGACATCTCCGCCGTCCGGCTTGTATCGCTGAATGACCAGCTTCAATTGCTGGACCGGATGTTCAGGAACTTCGGCCACTCTCCCCGCAACAGTGACGGATTGTCCAGCCTTGAGCTCCAGGTAACCCCCGGACGGGGAGGTTAGGGTCAGCGCCTTCGCTCCGGCTTCTGTCAGGCTTACCGGGATCAGAGCCGGATCGACCGGATTATACCTCACCCGTATACCCGCTGCTGCCATTCCAGAGGAACTGATCTCCAGCGGGTTGATGCCCGGTTCCAGCTTAACGCTCATTCGAATCCGGTTATAGAGCGACCCGTTCAGCGCGATGTCTTTTCCGACGATCTGTGAGCGGACTTCTCCGTTCCAGGACCCTGCCCCAAGGGCAGACAGCGCGCTCGGCGCATACAGCCGCTTATCGTATAGAACGGTAAAGACCGCCTGCTTCTCGCCGGTCTCCCAGAACGTCTGCAGAACCTCCACCTTCTTGTCGCTCCATCCCCAGACAAGACGGCCATTCGACATCCCGGTTGATACACCGAGCAGAGGAAGCGCCCGAACCGGAATATACAGGGCTCCCTTGATCAGCAGCGGAGCCGGAATTGTGTACGTTTCGGCCGGAAGCGCCTTGTCCTCCGCATCGTATATGAGAGTTGAACCCGCGCGGAAGCGGAATTCGCCCCAGCGTGTAACTACCCGGGCCTGACGCTTCGAAGAATCCCAAAGGACGGAACTGGCAGCTCCCGAGCCGCTCAGAGCCTTAAGAGGCACATACAGGCTGCCGGCCCGCCGAACGGGCGCGGACATCTTGAAGGGCTGTCCGTCAAGGGATGCACTCCCGTCGGACAAGCTGATCTTCATCTCGTGCCCGATCAAATCGAATCTCATAACATCCCGGGCCGCAGACGCGCTCCCTTCGGCAGAAGCTGCGGCAGATGACAGACTTTCACCGGCAAGCAGCGCAATCCCTAACAGCAGGACCAACCTCTTCTTGAAGAATTTGATTTTCATACTCCACCCCAGCCTTCAAAATTATTCCATATGTTCTGACGGCTTCCCCGGACAAAAGTTACGTAATCGGACTTGAAATTATGAAAAAAGCACAAAAACCAGCTAATACTTGTCAAGCTTTTTGCTCTTGGTCTGCAAATGGTTTGTTGGTATACTATTTTATGAGCATGACAAATAACCTTCATGAGTAAAGGATATTTGGGGAAATATGGATTTAAGGGTTATAGGGCTGGTTCTTACTGAGGATGGCGAATATGTGATGAAGAAGCTTGTTGGCGCAAGCGATCACGACCACCTTGTAAGCCTTGCCCTCTTTTCTTTTTCTATCATAATAATCTCGAAGCTTACGGTTGATGCTCCCGCGTATCCCACACTGTACCGCTAAATATAAAGCACGTCGCAGTCTCTTGGAACCACGTTTCGTGATCTTCGAGCTTGTCGCCTTAAACTTCCCTGAGCTGAATATGCCAGGGTCTAAGCCTGCAAAAGCAACGAGTTGTTTCGGGTTTTGAAACTGTCCTACGTCCCCTATTTCAGCGACAAGGGCTGCTGCAAGCTTATCTCCTACGCCAGGTATACTCTTCATTAGTTCTACTTCGTGGAGACTGGATGCCATCTTCTCCATTTGCTTCTCCAATGTACTTAGCTGCTCCGAAAACTGAAGCAATAAGCTAACCATACCGTGCAAAGCAACGCTTTGAGAAGAACTTCTCCTCTGCTTTTTCCAATGCGTCAGCACTTCCTGGAGCCGTTCGGCTTTTTCTTGAACCCAGCGTTTCGACCGCGACTTCCCTGCGCCACTGTTCTCGATGATCTGATGAAGATCTCCCGGTTCTCCCTCCAGACAACGCGCCAGCACCTTTAGAGACGTAACCGAAAACAGATCCCGAAAGACCTTCTCGTACCCCGGGAAAACCTGATCTAATAAAGCTCTGGTGTTTAACTTCGCCTGCACAAACATCCCCGTCACAAACTCATGTTGCCGGGTCACATGCTGCAACTCTGTAAACGCTTCGTCCCATATACGATGTGGTGTAACGTCTCCGCGGTAATACATATCTGCTAAATGCCATGCATCTGCAGCATCTGTTTTAACCTTGCGCAGTTGCGTTCCTTTGGCCCGTTTCGACTGCAACGGATTCACGATAAAGTACCTCCAGCCGCCACGCTCCAGATACGCTACCAGTACCCGGTGGTAGTGCCCTGTCGCTTCCAAAACCACTACCGGAGTACATTTTGTTGTCTCCTGCAACTCCGCGAGGAGCTCCCCCAACCGTTCAAGCCCGTGCTCCTCATGCGACAGGCTTTCTGCCCTTCCATAAGGTTCGTTTCGTCTCGTAAAGGCTTGAAGCACACTAAACCCTTTTGCCACATCCACACCTATAACTGGTTCCATAACAACCTCCAAATAAAAGATTTACCGGCTATCCCACGATGGTTCCAAACCCATAGCTTCGCTTGTGATGCGAGGTCAATAGCCTCTACCAGCTCAAACATGGTCATTGGAGGTCGTGGGAGAACAGTTTTTGTGACGGGGTCATTGCCCCTAAAACCACCACGTTCTCCCGGCTTCCTCATCGTAAAACGACCATAAAAAAAGGCCAACCAGTAATTACTGGCTAACCTGATAATACGAAAATCACCGCAGGAGTTAAAGGATCGGCTCCGCTTGAACGGCGAATCAGTCCTTTGGAAATCCCGTCCGGCAATAGAATTAATGGAACGCCGCCTGACAGGCACCATCTCTGGATTCGACAGAGCCATTCGCCGTTCTTCAGCACTTCGCCGGTGTCACCCAGCAACGGAATGTGAAACACATCAGCATTTTATTTTTTGCTTAGTTACATAACAAAATAATGATCTATTATGTCTATTTTCTACTTTTTTTGTTTGCCCCCTGCATTTTTTGTTTACTCATTAGATATTCATGTTTATTTTAGATATTCATGTTTATTTACTGAAGATTTCTCACTTATTACCGGATTACCTCGCTCAACTCAAGAAATTTTTTTCCACAAAACCACTAAAAAGCACAAAATAGTTATATGTAATCGCATAACAATATGCTAATATCTGAATAACAAATCGATACTCCTTAACGCGATGCTGGATAACAGACCGATGTACAGAGAAGGAGAACAGCAGAAAACGGATGAGAGTATTCGGCTCTATTGTAAGCGCAACCAAATATGTTGCCCTCATATCATGCCAAGCAGGGAGTTTATTTGTGAAACCGCTTGCTTTCATGTCGCGTGGGTTTGCATAAAAAAAATTTAATGAGGTGGTAATGAGTGTCTTTGCGTAAGTGGTCCATGACCTTGGTCGCATTTGTTCTGCTCTTCTCAGTAATCGTTGTTCCTCCGGCAAAAGTAAGTGCGGCCAGCGGCTTTTATGTAAGCGGAACCAAGCTAATTGGTTCCAACGGCAGCCCTTTTGTTATGCGGGGTGTCAACCATGCGCACAACTGGTATAAGGATCAGCTCTCGACAGCTCTTTCGGCTATTGCTAAGACCGGCGCCAATACCGTCCGGATCGTGCTGTCCGACGGCAAGAAATGGTCGCTTGACGATGTAAATACCGTAAAAAATATCATCAGCCTCTGCGAGCAGAACAAACTGATCGCCATCCTGGAAGTGCATGATGCCACAGGAAGCGACAGCTATTCCGATCTGGACGACGCAGTCAACTACTGGATCAGCATCAAAAGCGCGCTCATCGGCAAAGAGGACCGCGTTATCATCAATATTGCCAACGAATGGTATGGAACATGGGATGGATCCGGTTGGGCCAATGGCTACAAGCAAGCCATTCCGAAGCTGCGTAATGCGGGCCTGAATCATACCCTTATCGTTGATTCGGCAGGTTGGGGCCAGTATCCGGCGTCCATCATTAACTACGGTACTGAAGTGTTCAATGCCGATCCTCAGAAGAACACGATGTTCTCCATCCATATGTACGAATATGCAGGCGGAAATGCGACGACCGTTAAATCCAATATCGACGGAGTCCTGAATAAGAATCTCGCGCTCATCATCGGAGAGTTTGGCGGACAGCATACGAACGGCGATGTTGACGAAGCCACTATCATGAGCTATTCCCAGGAGAAGAGCGTCGGCTGGCTGGCCTGGTCCTGGAAGGGCAACAGCAGCGATCTGGCTTATCTGGATATGGCAAATGACTGGGCGGGCAGCTCGCTTACTTCCTTCGGCAATACGGTCGTGAACGGCAGCTATGGAATCAAATCCACCTCTGTGCTGAGCAGCGTGTTCGGCGGCGGTGGTGGTGGCGGTACGAATCCTGATCCCGGAAGCTCTGCAACTACTTTATACGATTTCGAATCCGGAACCCAGAGCTGGCAAGGCAGCAACGTGTCCGGAGGGCCTTGGACGACGAACGAATGGAAGTCGACCGGAACTTATTCCCTGAAGGGTGATGTGAACTTCTCATCCAATTCTGCGCATTATCTGTACTATACCGGCGACCAAAGCCTATCCGGCAAAAGCACGCTGAAGGCGACGGTCAAACATGCTTCCTGGGGCAGCGTCGGCAGCGGAATCTATGCGAAGCTGTATGTGAAGACCGGATCGGGATGGACCTGGTACGACAGCGGAGCGACGCTGATTAACTCTTCCGGCGGAACGACGCTGAGCCTGTCCCTGAGCAGTATCCCGAATCTGTCCCTGGTCAAGGAAATCGGAGTTCAATTTCTGGCCTCCTCGAACAGCAGCGGCCAATCGGCCGTCTATGTGGACAGTGTAACGGTTCAATAGTCATAAGCTGCACCGCAGCATCCATACTGCGCGAGAATGCCCGGTTCGTTCCTGAACCGGGCATTCTTTATGGCGTTTTGAAATGCGACTCCCATTCACTCCACTTCTCTGCCGGAGCTCCCGTGTTCAGGATGAACGGCTCGCACAGCACAAGCTTCGTCTGCGGCAGCACCTCATTCATCTCCTCCAGCACATGCCGGTATGCCCGCCCGCCTCCCCGTTCATCGAGGCAATCATATAAGCATAGCCGAGCTAAAAATAAGCACCGGCGCGATTACTCCATCTTCATCAGCTCCACGACCTGCTCTGTCGTGCGAATGCGGCCGAGGCGGGGAAAGATCGTCTTGCAGACGTATTCATGCTCCTCGGCGCTTCTGGCGGTCATGGCGTCCGTGACAAAGACCTGGTTATACCCGTGCTGGTATGCCTCCCGGGCCGTCGTGTCCACACCGATTGAGGTGGAGATGCCGCAGAGCACAATGGTGTCGATGCCCCGGCGGCGCAGCTGCAGGTCCAGATCGGTTCCGTAAAAAGCGCCCCACTGGCGCTTGACGATCAGATGCGCTCCGGGAACGTCGGCCAGTTCGGGCACGAGCCGGTCGAAGCCCTCGGGCAGAGCTCCGGGCTTCGTCTCCAGGTCTGTCTTCGGAGCCGGCGCATCCTTACCGTCCGTCCAGGAGACGGTGACGAGCACAATATACGCGCCCCGCGCCGCAAAAGCATCCTTCAACTTCACCGCCTGCTCCACAACCTGCGCGCCTGAATGAGGCGCGGCCTGGGCGATTCCGGCGACTCCGTTCTGCAGGTCGATGACGACCAGCGCTGTTTTGTTCGGGTCGAGCGCTTCCACGTTGTGATTAATCATTTCGTTCATCATATCCTCTCCATTTCCGGTTCATCATTTTGTTCAAGCCTCGCCCTTCTGTCCGGCGTTCACAGCAAAATTCTGTCCGTTCACCTTCTTCATTTTCCGGTACACATTCATGTACACCCAGACCGCGTTCAGCAGCAGCAGCGCGCTCGTAAAAGGGAACACGTATCGGACGCCGAGATAGCCGGCAATCTGTCCGCCTAGCACCGATCCGCCGAAGACGCCCAGGTATCCGGCCGAGATGGTGAATCCGAATATCCGGCCCGTCATATCATCCGGCGTAATAATTTTTACTAGCGTATTGACGGAGGGACTGAGCCCGGCCACCGCAAGCCCCAGCAGGAAGCGCATAAGCATCAATTCCCATGGAGTGCGCACGAACGCCTGCGGAATGATGAAGATGCCTGCTGCAATCAGGGAATACAGAATAACCCTGTGGGCGCCGACGCGGTCCGACATCCGCCCCAGAATCGGAGCGGCCAGCATATTGGCCACACCCGACGCCGAGAAGATCAGTCCGGCCAGCAGGGCGATATGAGCCGCATTCTTTGTCAATTGATCGACGTAGACGGTGATGACCGGCTCCACCGAGTAGTTGGCGAGCGAGATCATAAAGAAGGTCAGGAACAGCGTAAGCGTCAGTTTTTTCTCCGGCACCCGATTCCAGACCTGCCGCAGGCTCTGCGTCTTCACCTGCTTGCGGACAAAGGTCTCCTTGACGAATAGCAGCGTCGTGATGAAGGCGACCAGCATGAGCGCGCCTGTAATGAAGAAGACGTTCCGCATGCCGAAGCTCTCACTGATGTACCCGCCGACCAGCGGCCCAAGCAGCGAACCGGCGATATTCGCCGTCGACAGTGTGCCGAGCGCTACGCCCGCATGCGCCTTGTCCGTCTGGGTCGCAATCAGCGTTGTGCAGGCCGTGCTGTAGCCGGTGATGACGCCCTGAAGCAGCCGAAGTCCGACCAGCACGTACACATTCGGCGCGAATCCCATGCAACCGATGACCAGCGCCATTCCGAGGCTTGCCCGCAGCAGCATCGGCTTGCGTCCGAACCTGTCGGCAGCGCGTCCCCAGATCGGCGAGAAGACGGCGGAGACGATATACGTTACGCCGAACGCGATGCCGGAGAGCTGGGCGATGTGCGAGTCGCTGCCCACTCCCAGATGCCGGATGTACAGCGGCAGGATCGGCGCGATCTGGCTCATCCCGATGCCGGTAACGAACATGCCGAACCAGCAGACCATCAAATTCCGTTTCCACAAAGGCATACCTCAAGACTTCCTTCCGCACCAAGTGTAGCTCCGAATTGCCCATGAACAATCCATAAGCTATTGTATAGCCGGAATTCGCCTTGGAACATGCACAAACCTGAACTCCATGGACATTTTTGCCGTGAAATTCGATGAACTGAGCTCTTCGAGGCGCTGGAATGTCCGGCTGAGACATCCGGATGCGGTGAATTCGCAATGACCCGGTACGCTGTCAAATTTCGCCGATAAAAAAACATCCCTCCGCCTCATCAAGGCAAAAGGATGCAAGGAAAATGACTATATGCTTACCGCGCCACCGAGGACGCCGCTTCCGGCCGGCCAATCGACACGGACAGCTTGCCGTCCTCCAAATCCACCGTCAGCACCGAGCCCTCTTCGGCTTCGCCGGCGATCAGCGCCCGAGCGACCGGCGTCTCCAGGCTGCGCTGGATGAACCGCTTCAGCGGCCGCGCACCGTACACGGGATCGAAGCCTTCCTTCGCAATGAAGCGCACTGCGGCGTCGGTCAGCACGAGACCGACCTGACGGTCTGCGAGGCGGGCCCGCAGGCCGTCTGCCAGCTTGCCGACGATCTGCCGGATCTCTTCAAGCGCCAGCGGCTTGAACATGACGATATCGTCGACGCGGTTCAGGAACTCGGGGCGGAAATGGCCCCGCAGCTCCTGCATGACGCGCTCCTTCACCGCAGGCGTCAGATCGCCGTTGTCATCCGTGCCCTGAATAAGATGCGGCGAGCCGATATTCGAGGTCATGATGACAATCGTGTTCTTGAAGTCGACGATGCGGCCCTGCGAATCTGTCAGACGGCCGTCATCGAGCAGCTGCAGCAGGATGTTGAACACATCCGGATGCGCCTTCTCGACTTCGTCCAGCAGCACCACCGTGTACGGCTGGCGGCGGACCGCTTCCGTCAGTTGGCCGCCCTCTTCATAGCCCACATAGCCCGGAGGCGCCCCGACCAGCCGGGACACGCTGTGCTTCTCCATATATTCGGACATGTCGATCCGGATCATGCCGTCCTCGCGGTCGAACATCGCTTCGGCCAGCGCTTTGGCCAGCTCGGTCTTGCCGACGCCGGTCGGACCGAGGAACAGGAACGAACCGATCGGCCGGTTCGGGTCTTTGATGCCTGCTCTCGCCCGCAGCACGGCATCCGCGACGAGCGATACCGCTTCGTCCTGGCCGACGACGCGCTTATGCAGCGTCTCCTCCAGCCGCAGCAGCTTCTCGCGCTCGCCTTCGACAAGTCTGCTCACCGGAACGCCGGTCCAGCGGGACACGATGTCCGCAATCTCGTCCTCAGTGACCGCCTCGCGCAGCAGCCGGGCGTCGCCGTCCTGATTCGCGGCTTCCTCGGCGGCTTTCACCTGCCGCTCAAGGTCGGGGATGATGCCGTAGCTCAGCTCGGCCGACTTGTTAAGATCGTATTCCTCCTGCGCGCGTTCCAGATCCTTGCGCGCCTGCTCCAATTTCTTCTTCAGCTCGCGGATGCCGGAGATGGCCGACTTTTCTTTTTCCCAGCGGGCCGTCATTTCCATATGCTTCTCTCTGAGATCGGCCAGCTCACGCTGCAGCGATTCCAGCCGCCGCTTGCTGGCTTCATCCGTCTCCTTCTTGAGCGCAGCCTCTTCGATCTCCATCTGCATAAGCCGGCGGGTCACCTCATCCATCTCGCCAGGCATGGAGTCGATCTCGGTGCGAATCATCGCACAGGCTTCGTCGACGAGGTCGATCGCCTTGTCCGGCAGGAAGCGGTCCGTGATGTAGCGGTTCGACAGAACACCGGCCGCCACAAGGGCGCTGTCATGGATTTTGACGCCGTGATGCACCTCGAACCGCTCCTTCAGGCCGCGCAGGATCGAGATCGTATCCTCCACGTCTGGCTCGCTGACCAGCACCTGCTGGAAGCGCCGCTCCAGCGCGGGGTCCTTCTCGATGTACTTGCGGTATTCGTCCAGCGTCGTCGCGCCGATACAGTGCAGCTCGCCTCTGGCCAGCATCGGCTTCAGCATATTGCCTGCGTCCATCGCGCCTTCCGTCTTGCCCGCGCCGACAATCGTATGCAGCTCGTCGATGAACAGAATGATGCGTCCGTCGCTCTCCTTGACTTCCTTCAGCACAGCCTGAAGCCGTTCCTCGAACTCGCCCCGGTATTTCGCTCCCGCAACCAGAGCGCTCATGTCGAGCGAGAAAATCGTCTTGTCCTTCAGTCCCTCCGGCACGTCGCGGCGGACGATCCGGTGGGCCAGCCCTTCGACGATCGCCGTTTTGCCGACCCCGGGCTCCCCGATCAATACCGGATTATTCTTCGTCTTGCGGGACAGAATGCGGATCACCCGCCGGATCTCGCCGTCGCGGCCGATAACGGGATCGATCTTGCCCGCCCGTACCTCAGCGACAAGATCGCGTCCGTACTTCTCCAGCACCTCGTAGGTGGCTTCCGGCTCGCGGCTTGTCACCCGCTGATGGCCGCGAATCTCCGCCAGCACCTGCAGCAGTTTCTCGCGGGTAACGCCGAGGGATTGAAAGACGCGGGCAACCTCGCCGTTCCCCGCCGCCCCGCCGGAAGCCATCGCCAGCACGGCATGTTCCACGGCGATGAACTCATCCTGCATCGCGGCCGCTTCCCGTTCGGCCTCTTCCAGAACCGCGATGAGCGCCGGCGAGGCATAGCGCCGCATTGTCGACGCGCCCGAACCGCCAACGGACGGCTTCCGGCGCAGCAGCTCCTCCGCTCCCCGCAGCATCTCGGCCACAGGCACATTCATCTTCTGCAGCAGGCGGGGCAGCAGGCCTTCCTGCTGCTGAATCAGCGCCTTCAGCAGATGGGGGCTGTCGATCTCCTGATGTCCGGCGGCGCTCGCCAGCGACTGCGCCTCGGCCACCGCCTCCTGCAGCTTCTGTGTCAATTTGTTAAAATCCATAGATGCCCCATTCCTTTCCTCTCCAAATTGCAGTACTCGAACAATTAATTAATTCATTACGGGACAATTGATGCGTAAGAACGTATTCCGGCGGCGATTGTCCGTTGCCGGGGGACAGTCCGCTTCCGGGACGACCTTCGGGGTTTGCCCGCTGCCGGGGATAATCCGTTTCCGGGACGGCCCCCCGGGGTTTGCCCACTGCCGAGGAATAGTCCGTTCAGGGATAGCCCATTTCCGGGCTTCGTCCATTTCAGGTTATCCCCGGAAGGCCGCTCCGCGCCGCTGCCCCCGCTTCTTCAATCCTGCTTCATAGCCCGAGGCCTGCTCAAGCTGGCGGTACAGCGATTTCTCCGATTCGCTTACGGGCTGCGGCACCTCAATCTCGATGTCGAACAGCACATCCCCATCGGTGCCGTTCTCCTTCTTCAATCCTTTGCCCGGAATCCGCAGCGTCTGGCCGGGCGCGATGCCGGCGGGAATCTTCAGCTTGACCGCGCTTCCGTCCGGCAGCACGGCCTTGGCCCCGCCGCCAAGCACGGCCTGCCAGGGCGCGATCCGCAGCGTGCCCCGCAGATCGCCGCCGCTGACCTCGTAGATGTCATGCGGGCGAATCCGCAGCACAATCAGCAGTTCGTCCTCTTCAGGGCGGCCGCTTCTTCCCGGGACCGCTACCGCCGTGCCGTCTCCAGCCCTGGGCGGAATGCTGACAGTCACCGTCCGGCCTCCCGCCTGGACGGTGACACTGCCTCCCTTGTACGCCTGGTCCAGCGTAATGTCGAGCTGGGCTTCCGTCATGCCGCCCATACCGCCCATGCTGCCCATGCCGCCGAATCCGGTCCCTCCGCCTCCGGAGAAGAAATCGAAGCCCGCCCGGTCCGCCGCGCCCCGGCTGCCGAAGAACCTCTCGAATAGATCGCCGTCCGGCATATCCGAGCCGCCGAATGAATAGCTCCATCCGCCGTCCCGCGTCTCCCGGGACGAGCCTCCTGGCGATGTCCCCCGTCCGAAGCCGTAGGCGGGAGCCTCATCATAGGCCTTCCGCTTCTCTTCGTTCCCGAGCGTCTCGTAGGCTTCGGCGATTTTTTTGAACCGTTCCTCTGCCTCCGGCGCTTTATTCACATCGGGATGCCACTGCTTCGCAAGCTTCTGGTAGGCTTTCCTGATCTCCTGCTTAGACGCGTTCTTGCCGACTCCCAGCACGTCATAATAGCTCATCTCCGCCACTTTTTCGAACCTCCTTTCATCCTCTGCCTTGTTCTTCACCTATTATCGGGAGAATAAACGCAAATCCGCCCGGTTTCAAAGAAAAAGCGCATTATAGCGGGGGTGGCCATCTACAATGCGCTCCATCTATGACTGATGTTATATCGTCTTTTGGGCCATGCCCAAGCCGGTAGTCTGTGTTGATTCCGGCTGCCCGGCCTCAGCGCCCGCCATTCTTATTGATCTTCGCCTTCGATTTCGATGCGCTTGCCGCCCGGCTTTTGCCGCTTCGGAACTTCGAGCTTCAGGACACCGTTCTTCAACGAAGCGCGGATGCCTTCTTCCTCGATGTCCTCGACATAGAACCGGCGAATGAATTCGCCATATCGGCGTTCTCTGCGTACAGTCTTGCCTTCCTGATTCTCTTCAGTGTTCTCTTCGCCGCGCACCGCCTTGATCGTCAGGTACGGGGCCGTATAGTCGATATCAATTTCATCTTTATTAAAACCGGGGAGCTCTGCTTCGATCAGATAGCTGCCATCCTTCTCGCGGATATCCGTACGGAAAGACAGCGTGGAACTCTTGATCGGAGCGAAAAAGTCGTCGCTGAACAGATCGCCGAAGCTTTTGGCCAACTGGCCGAAGGCCTCGTCACGGCGTTTTCCAAATGGAACCAGATCAAACATCCTGCATTCTCCTCTCAAAATTCAAGTTTGGGCCAGGTCGATTTGACTTTGACTTTATTTGACCTTATGTCTTAATTATAGTCCGTTGCACCGATGTCTTCAAAGGGCATTATCACGCAAAATGAGCCAAAATCAACCGTTCCACCCCATTTTCCGGGGTTTAGATTTCTATTTCCATTGATTTGACCTTTTTTGACCTTTTGATAGACTCCTCCTTGTTTCCCTCCTATTTTTTCTAGAAATCCCGTTTCTTATCCGCAAAAAAACAGAGGGCGGAGCAGAGCCGCAACTGCACATTCAAGCCGCTTTGCGGTCAGAAGCACCCCGGGTATCCGGCGTCCGCCGCTTCCACAGGTACAAGGTCAGAGCCGCATAGAACACGACAACTACTACGCTCATATCGCCCGTAATATATTTGGCAGCCGCCGATTGCTCTGAGAGCACGGTGGACAGGAGCAGCCAGAACAGGTTATGACTTGTATGCAGCATGGAGGCGGCCCAGACGCTTCCCGTCCGCAGACGGAGCTCGCCGATCACCGGAGCCAGAGCAACCGTGCTCGCCAGCGCAAGCGGGAGCAGAAGCCACAGATTCTCATTGCTGTGATATTCCGTCGTATTCAATATGACCGGAAAATGCCACAGCCCGTGGATGAGACCGTTCAGCAGCATCGCCTTTTTCGCGCCCATTCCCATCATGCGCGGCAGCAGGTATCCTCTCCAGCCCAGCTCTTCGCCCATCGATTCCACGCACACGGCTTTCACATATACCAGTACGATCACGGCGGGGAACGCCTTCCACGGGATTCCCTGAAAATCCGCCGGAATGTCCAGCTTCGACCAGCCCAGCGCCCAGACAATACCGGAGCCCACAGCCAGGGGAATCAGAGGTATCAGCAGTGCAAAGAATGCCCCCCGCCATCCCGGCAGCTTCTTAAGACCAAGAGCCGCCCAGCCCTTGCGGGAATAGCCGTCGCGGGTTACAACCAGCATCATAATCAGCACCGCCAGAGCGGGTGTCAGCATGTAGTAGAAGCCGCTGATTCCGGGAATATAGCTGCATCCAAGCCCGAGCGCCAGCACCAGTCCCGTATAAATCACCGCCTTGACGGAATCCTTCAATCCGGTAAACATCGTTCATCATCCTTTTCTCCATCCGGCCGTTCATGCCGGGAATTGATTTCTTATGGATTCAGCTTACGGCAAAAAAGTCATACCCGGTCAGTGACGAACGGCTAAAAAGAAAAGCGCGCCTTCCCGGTTAGGAAAGACGCGCTTTGAGCGTGCAGCTTAGGGGCTGGCAGGGCAGATTCGTTGAACCGCTCCCCATTAGCCGGCTGAAAGTCATATTGGTAAAAGCCGGTCATATGACCGACGGCCCCGGCTTGTTATCTTCTGGGCGGGCATAGGCCGGGTCGATAGCCTGTAGGGGTCGGGGCGTCAGAACAGGCCTTCCTCGGCCGCCCTCCGCATGGCCGAGGCCCGGTTCTGCACGTTCAGCTTGGAATAGATGCTGGAAATGTAGTTCTTGACCGTGCCTTCGGACAAATACATCCGCTCCGCAATCTGGCGGTTGGCCAGACCGTCCGAAATGCAGCGCAGCACCTGCAGCTCGCGCTCGGTCAGGCCGCCGAAGGCCTCCTTCGCGGGCGACGCTTCGTCCGTCCGGCCGCCGCTCCCAGACAGGCTCCGCGCGAACAAGGCGCGGGCCACCTCCTGCGTAATCATCGTCTCGCCCCGGCGGACGAGGCGGATCGCTCCCGCCAGATCGGCCGGGTCGATAGCCTTCAGGATATAGCCTTCCGCGCCAGCGTTCAGCGCGCCGGTCACAATGTCCATCTCCTGAAAGGTCGTCAGGATGATGACCTTCACCTCCGGAAGCTTCGCCTTAATCTCCCGGGTCGCCTCCACGCCGTCCATGACCGGCATATGAATGTCCATCAGCACGACATCGGGCAGCAGACTCTCCGCCAGCTCCACCGCATCCCTTCCGTTCGCGGCCATGCCGGACACCTCGATGTCCGGATTCATGCCGAGGACAATGCCAAGGCTCTTTCGGATCAGATCCTGATCTTCGGCGATCAGCACGGAAATCTTATCCATATTCAGGCTCCTTCCTCCATCATCGTACAGCCCGCCGCCCGGATGGCCGGAACGGTGCAGACCAGTTTCATTCCCGCGCCGGGCGAGGACGACAGTTCAAGTCTTCCGTTCAAGCCGGCCAGACGGTCGCTCATCGACTGCAGCCCAAAGCCCTTCAAGGGCTGATCGGTTCCGATCCCATTGTCCTCGGCGGTCAGAACCACCTCGCTCTTATGGAACGCCAGCGTAATCCGCGCTTCTTGCGCCATGCCGTGGCGCTTCGCATTCGTCAGCGCCTCTTGAAGGCAGCGGATCAGCGTCAGTCTGATTCCGTCCGGCAGAAGATACTCTTCGCCTTCCACGGCAAGCGGCACCTTCATGCCGGTATGCATTTCGAATTCGCGGGCGATCCGCCTCAAGGTCAGGCTGAGCCGCCGTTCCTCCCGCTCGGGGGCGATCGCGTGAATATGCCGCCTCACCTCGTCAAGGCCGCTCCGCATATGCGCCAGCAGCTCGCGAAGGCTGTCCTTGGCCTCCACAGGATCATGGTCCATCAAATAATAGACAGCGTCCAGCCCCACGATGGAGGCGGTAAACGTATGCCCGACCGTGTCGTGCAGCTCCCGCGACAGCCGTCCCCTCTCCTCGGCCAGCGTCAGCTCCTCGATCTGCCTCGCGTAAAGCTCCAGCGTCGCGTTCTGCTTCCGGATAATGCCGTACATGCTTCGGATTTGCTGGTAGGAATCGACCAGCTTGCGGAAGCAGAAGCCGATGACCAGAAGCACGAGCCAGTTGGCCAGCGCATCGGCAGCTTCTCCTCTCGGGACTTCCGGCAATCCGCCTGCCAGCATGATCGGAAGCGCCAGGGCGGCTGGCCCGGCCCAGGCCAACTGCCTTCCCGCGCAGAGATAGCCAAGCGTCAGGAAGGGAACCTGAAAGAACGGGAATAGATGCTCCTGGCCGCCTCCGGCCAGCAGGAACAGAATTCCCGTGACCGTCAGCTCGGCGGCGGGAGCCGCCCAGCGCGGAGTTCTCAGGCTCCGGTGCAGCGCCATGGGCAACGTGCAGGATACGACATATCCGAAGACTCCAAGCTCGAAGAGCAGAGGCGGAACCTGCCCCTGATGAAGGTCCCACACTCCCGATATCCCCCACACCGCCCGGATCACGAACATGACCCCGTCCAGCCAGTGCCGTCTCGGCACCCGCATATTCAAGAAAATCTCCCCTTTCCCCAAAGCGCCTTCCTCGATTCGTTGCTGCCGATTCATTACTGTAAGAATAATCCACGCAAAGGCTTCCCGGCTACCCCTTCCCGAGCATAAAAAAAGCCCGACAAAACGGGGCTTGCGGCAATGTGCTATTTAGCGGCTTGCGGGCGCTCTGAGGGCTTCTGTGTTCAATTCATATAAAAATGGCGGTTCGCTTTAATACAGCGCCCGCCACAAATAAAACGTTGCGTAAGCTTCCCAGCCCCGCCAATTTCTGAACATCTCCGTAAGCTCCGGCACAGTCGGCTTCCGGTCCATATCGAGCAGGGAACGGACCGCGTTATGCAGCCCCACATCGGTCACCGGAAAAGCGCCGGCATCGCGCAGGCACCGCATCCCTACATACCGCGCCGTCCAGGGGCCGATCCCCCGGATGGACGTCAGGCGCGCCTCCGCCGCTTCCGGATGCGGCAGTGCCAGCAGCTCCTCCCGGCTGAGCTCTCCGCCCGCGATCAAGGCGGCGACGGTCCGGATCGTCCGCGCCTTCCCCCGGCTCAGCTGGAGGGCGCAGAGCTCCTCCTCCGAAGCCGCCAACAGCGCCTCCGGCTCCGGGAATAGATGATAGCGGTGTCCCGCCCACAGCAGCGACTCCCCGTAATGCTCCGCGATCCTCGCCTTCAGCCGGTAGGCGAAGGCGAGGTTAACCTGCTGACCGAGGATCGCCCAGCAGAGTGCTTCGAACAGATCGGGGATGCCGACGATCCGCAGGCCCCGGTACCGCTCCAGCAGAGGACCAAGCAGATGATCGCTCCCGGCCAGCTCATAGAATGGCCGGAGATCGCGGTCAAGGTCGAACCAGTCAGCGATATAGCGGGCCAGGCCCGCGACAGCGTCCTCTGCCGGCGGCTCCCCGTCCAGCAGCAACGCCGACAGCAGGCCCGGCTCCGGAGAGACCAGCCGAATCAAGAGCGGCTTCCCGTCTCCACGAAGCAGGCGGGTCACTCCCTCTTCGTCCGTCCGGTACAGGCATTCCAGCGGAGAACGGGCCATATAGTCCAGGCACGCCTCCCAGTTGAACAGCTCCGGCAGCGGAAGCTCAAAAAGCAAATCGCTCATGGCCGGCCTCCGCTACATGATGAATACCTTCCAGCTGCAGCAGCTCCTGCTTCAGCTGCAGCCCCCCCGCATAGCCCGTCAGCGTACCATTTGCCCCGATGACCCGGTGGCAGGGCAGCAGGACGGGCAGCGGATTTTTTCCATTGGCGGCCCCGACAGCCCGCATCGCCTTCGGCCGGCCGACCGCGGCCGCAAGCTCCGCATAGGTTATAACGCGGCCGTAGGGGATGCCGCCCAGCGCCGTCCATACCTCGCGCTGGAATGATGTGCCGCGCAGATCGAGCGGCAGACTCTTGAAATCCTCCAGCTTCCCGGCGAAATAATCCTCCAGCCGGGCTACCGCACCCCATTCCCGGAAGGGGGCCTCCTCGGCAAGGACGAGGCTTCCCGGCGCGAAGCGGTCCAGCCACGCCTGCGCCGTCTCCTCCGTGTCGTGCTGAAAGGACAAGCGGCACAGCCCCGCGCCGCTGCCCCACAGCGTCCATTTCCGGTTCCCCAGCTCAAGGGTGTGCCGGTACATTACATTCGCGTTCATCCGCGATCCCTCCTTGATGTTGTTCCCGGTATGCGGTAGGCGATACACCCTCATGCCGCTGAAACCAGGCGGCGAAGTGCGAGGCTCCGCGCAGGCCGACCGCCCGGCCGATTTCGGACACAGGCCTGCCGCTATCCCGCAGCAGCTCCCGCGCCCGGGCAAGCCTCACCTGCTCCAGCGCAGCGGCCGGAGTCACGCCGGTCACCGCTTTGTAGACGCGGTGAAGATGGGACGGGCTGATCTTCAGCCGCTTCGCCAGCTCCGGCAACGTCAGCCGCCGGCCGTACTCGGCGGCGATGACCGCATCCGCCTGTGCCGCAAGCACGGCATCAGGCCGCAGCGTCCCGCCTTCCTCGGGCCGGCACCGCTTGCAGGGGCGGAACCCCGCCTGCAGCGCCTCCTCCAGCGAGGGATAGAAGGTTACGTTGTCCGGCTTCGGCGTTCTCGCCCTGCATGAAGGCCTGCAGACGATGCCAGTCGTCCGGACTCCGGTATAGTAAAGGCCGTCATAGGCGGCGTCGCGATTAACGACCGCCCGGTAGACAAGGTCGAACAGTTCCTGCTCCATGCGAAAATCCCTCCACAACGCCCATTATACACGGTTAGCGTTCCCCGGAGACGGCCCCGAAATAGGATAGCAAGATTTCGACAGCCGAAATAAGCTGTGCACCGGACAAAGCGCTGCACTAGAAGCGGATGACAGCGACGCCCCTGCGATTCATTGAATCATGATTCGGAAAGGGCTGAACGTACGCTGCAAAAGAGTACATCTCATCGAAGCAAAGTCCGGCAAGCAGCACGGCGGAATGCACATAGCCGTCCTGCTCCGGCGGAAATAGCGGACCGGGCGACCGCTTGCGCACCCGGTCTACGACCACGGACCGATCCTAGAATCGGCTCCCGGACGGTTTGGCCGGGCAAGAGGCCGGCTTATACTTGAACGGTAGCCAAGGAGCGGAACGTTATAGAGGTCCCGGGCCTCTTCTGAGTCCGGTCCGCTCAGGGACGGCCGGTTTAAACTGCGTTTACAGAGATGCTGTTAAATACTCTCTGTTCCGGCCTGCCTTCATGAGGCCATCCATTCTGATTCGAGGTGATTTCCATGAATTCCGGCGCTTTATCCGCCAGAAACAACAAAGTTCTGGTCATGGCCGGCCTTCTGATCGGCCTGATCTTCACGGAGCTTGACGAGACCGTGGTATCGACGGCGATGCCCACCATCATCCGCCAGCTCCACGGTCTGGCCCTGTACGGCTGGGTGGCAGGCATCTACATGCTCGCCCTCACCCTGTTCATGCCGATTCTCGGCAAGCTGGCCGATCTGTACGGCCGCAAGCGCATCTACTTAAGCTGCATGACGCTGTTCATCGGCGGCTCACTGATCAGCGGGCTCGCCCAGTCCATGACGATGCTGCTCGCCGGCCGGGCCATCCAGGGCATCGGCGCGGGCGGCCTGATGCCGCTGGCGCTCGTCATTATCGGCGAGCTCTTCCCCCTGGAGCAGCGCGCCAAAATCCAGAGCCTCTTCGGCCCGCTCATGATTATCCCGCAGTTGCTCGGCCCTACGCTCGGCGGCTACATCGTCGGGCATCTCAGCTGGCATTGGGTGTTCCTGATCAATCTGCCGGTAGGCGCTCTCGCCGCCATTCTGCTCTCCAAAGGGCTGAATGAGACCCGCAGCGAAGATAAGCCCCGGATCGACTGGGCCGGAGCAGGTACGCTGATGTCCGCTCTGCTCACTCTGCTTCTGGCGCCTGTGCTGATTGACAACCAGGGCTATGCCTGGTCATCTCCGGTCATCCTTGCACTGCTGGCGGCATCTCTTCTGCTGTTCACACTGTTTGTAATCATCGAGCGGCGGGCGAGCGAGCCGCTCATCCCGCTGCACCTGTTCCGCAACCGGAACGTCGTCGTCCTCTCCGTCCTCGTCTTCACTCTGATGCTAGGCATCATGGGAGGCATCGCCCTGTTCCCGTTTTTTGCACAGAATGTCATGGGCCTGACGCCGACAGCCTCCGGCTATATGACTCTGGCCTTTATGGCAGGGGCGATCCCGACCAGTATCGTGTTCGGTTTCCTGATCACCCGCATCGCTTACCGGACACTGTTCATCAGCTTCTTCACGCTTCCGATATTGGGATTCTTCCTGCTGTCCCATATCGGCGTACACACCGGAGTCCTGTACATCATCGCCAGCTTCGTCATTCTGGGCATCGGGATGGGGGCCCTGTTCGGAGGGGACAACCTCATCGTACAGGAGTCGGTAGACAAGAAGGACAGCGGGATCGCACTCTCCACCGTCCAGCTGTTCCAGTCACTCGGTGCGACTATCGGGCTCAGCGTGTTCGGCAGCCTGCTGTCCGGACATATCAGCAGCGGTGTCGAGCCGCTTAAAAATCAGCTGCCGCCGGGTACGGCGGACAATCTGGCGGCGGGCGGCATTCCCGCCGGCATTTCGCCGGGCCTTGCGGACGAGGTGAGGGGTGTATTCGCCCACGCTTTCCAGAACATTTTCTCCATCTCGCTGATCTTCGTCATAGCGACCTTCATCATCTGCTGGTTCCTCAAGAAGGAAGTGCTGACTCCAGAGAAGGAGGAAGAAGCCGCGGCCTGACCGGTCACGAGACCAAAGATGCATCACTTTAGCCGGTTCATTCCTGCTGACAAGACCGCAATCCCGCTTCGGATTGCGGTCTTTGCTTGTTCCTAAGCTGCGGAGTTCCCCTAGAACATCCAGACTTGATATGTGCTGCTCTCCTTCATCCCGGCTGCTTCCCGAAGCCCGGGGATGGCTGGTCATGACCCTGGGTTCCATGCGAAGACATGCATCGACATACCCGGTCCTGCAGCCCCTGCCGGGCCTTCGCCTGCTGCGCGGGGGCTCACTTTTTGCAACGGTGTGATATAAATCGCAATTCCATACAATTTTCAACAGGATTTTTTGACCTGCCGTCGAATTAACTCCACATATACGGGATATCGGATCAGATATCTGCCTACATATATGAAGGTCGGTTGGACCTATGGGAGGCCTGGAAATGCAAAAACGTCCATATTCGGAAATCGAGCCGCAGCTTCGGACGGGAGATTTGATCCTGTTCAGCGGTCAATATGAAATCAGCAAGCTTGTCGAGAAACTGGAGGGAAGCCTTTGGTCCCATGTCGCTATGGTTGTACGCATTCCGGAAATCGAGACTCCGCTGCTGTGGGAGTCCACTGCGCTGACAAATCTGCCCGACGCCTTGATGCATGATCACCTGACCGGGCCGAAACTTGTCGATTTGAAGCAACGACTGGAAACCTATGGAAGCGATGTCGTTCCCTATGTGCCTCCCCGCTACGCGGTGAGACCGCTGGAGGTGGAACGGACCGAAGAGATGATCTCCAGCCTGCATGAGCTGTTCACGAAGCTTCACGGCATTCCCAATCCGGGGCAATGGAAGATGATTCTGGAGGTCATTGAGGGGCGGTTCTTTCATATCCGCTCCAAACTGGACAACTATACTTGCAGCGAGCTGATCGCCGAGTCCTTCATCGAGATGGGCCTGCTCGATCCGAAGGCCGTTATCAACGGCTTCATGCCCAGCGATTTCTCCAGCGACGGGCATTTGAAGCTGATCAAGGGACAATTCGGGGATGAAATCGAAATCGATCTCACCGAAAGCTTGTCCCGGAACTGACCGTACGGCGATGAAAGCTCTGCACACTTCCGTAATTAAGGCGGCCGGCTTGATTGCCGCCCTGCCGCGCGCGTTAGCGGGCGGCTTGATTGCGGTTCTGCTATTGCTGACATTCGGTTCCGGGGCGGCTGCAGCTCCCATCGATCAGCCCGATGATTCCGCCTCACTTGCCGGAAATAACGACCTGCAGGGCATCCTGCGCATCATGGAGGACAAGGACGGCTCGCTGACTCCCGAGCAGGCGGCCGCTCCCGCCATGGATGCCCTTTACGAGCCCTACTCTTCCAGCGGGTTCGCCGGCACCTTGAGCAAGTCCGTCTACTGGGTGAAGCTTGATCTCTACAACGATGCGGCCAGAACCAGAGACTTCATGCTGGAGCTCAGCAAGCCTCAACTCGGAAAGGTTACGCTGTATCAATTCAACGATGAGCGCAAATTATCAAGCGAGACCGTTACGGGCAGAAGACTGCCCTTCTATGACCGCAGCTATATTCACCGCAACTTTATTTTTCATCTTTCTTTCGCGCCGATGTCCGGGGAGAAGCTGTATTTCAAAATCGAGACCGACACATTCCTCCAGCTTCCCATGAAGCTGTGGGATACACAGAGCTTCCTCGAAAAAGAACAGCATCAGGACCTTCTGTTCGGCGTCTATTACGGCATCATGCTGGTCATGGCCCTATACAACATCTTCCTGTTCATTTCTATCCGGGAACGGACTTATTTGTACTATGTACTGTTTATTTTGTCTTTCGCCGTCATGCAGGCGGTCTGGGACGGCTTCGCCTACCAGTTCCTCTGGCCGGACTTCCCCGGTTGGGAGGTGAGGGCGAACCCGATGTTTATTACACTGACCGGTTTATTCGCTCTTCTGTTCTCCCTGAACTTCCTGTCCGTGCCGAAATACTCGCCGCGCATGGCGCGGATCATGCAATTCTTCACCGTTGTGCTGATATTGGCGCTTCCGGCCATATTGCTGCTGTCGCCTGCTGCCGGTACGCGTCTGGCGGTCTGTCTCTCCTCCGTCAGCATCCTTTTCTGTCTCGGGGCGATTCTCGCCGTCCGGTTCCGCATCCGCTCGGTGTTCTTTTACATTTTCGCCTGGATCGTCTTGTTCGCCGGCGCCCTGCTCAATATTTTGGCTGCCTATAAGCTGATTCCCCTGAACTTCTGGTCGCTGTATTCGATCCGGTTCGGCTCGGCCGCCGAGACGGTTCTTCTGTCGCTTGCGCTTGCCGACCGATTCAACGGCATCCGTCATGAGAAGACGCTTGAGGAGAAGCAGGGAGCACTGCTCAAGCAGCTGCACGAGACGACGAAGAGACTGACATCCACGCATGATCTGGACGAGCTGCTTCAATTTACAATGACGAGTCTATCCAAAATTACGGCCTGCGAACATGGCTTTATTCTGCTGGAAAAAGAAGGCGGGTATGAGCTCACAGCCCAGACGGGGGCAGGCCCCTGGTACGGGCTGAATGCTGCGGAACCGGAGAGCGAGGCTTTTCTCCGTCGTCTGATTGTGGAGAAACAGCTGATCCTGCTCTCGGGACATGAGGACCTTTCCCTGCCGGACCCGCTGGCCCGCACTTTTCTCGGCATACCCATTCTGTATCATGACCGCATGATCGGCGCTGTTGTGCTGTACAGCTATTTTGCGAGAAGAATTACAGGGAATGAACGAAGCATTCTGCGCGATTTTGCCGGTCAGGTCGGTATATCCATGGAAAATGTCCGGCTCTTCTCCGAAATCAACCGCCTTGCCTCCATCGACGGTCTGACCGGGGTGTACAACCGCTCTCATTTCTTGAAGCTTGCCCGCCGACATCTGGCCCAATGCCGGAATACGGGAGTCCCCCTGTCGCTGATTATGGTCGATATCGACCATTTCAAGAGCATCAACGACAGGTACGGCCATCTTATGGGAGACAAGGTCATTCAGGAGACGGTGAAACGGCTGGCTGAGCTGGCTCAGCCCCGCGGCATAATCGGCCGGTATGGAGGAGAAGAGTTCGTCCTTGTGCTTCCGGGCGTCACCGCGCCGCAGGCGATCCGTCTGGCGGAAATTATGCGCAAGAGCATTGCGGCCTCGCCAGTCTCCATGCAGGGGCAGTCTATCAGTTATACGATCAGCCTGGGCCTTTCATCGCTCGGTCCGGATACGCACGAGATCACCTCGCTGGTGGATCAGGCGGACCGGGCGCTGTACCTCGCGAAGGAGAGCGGCCGCAACAGTGTCAAAACCTTATAGGACGCTCTCGATAAGCCGCTCCCGGCAGAGGGGAAAACATGTTCGGGAAAATGGTATAATAGGAAGATCCCAAGATAAACGAGGAGAACACCTTCCATGCAATCGACACCTGTACTTGACGATGCCGGATGGAGCCGGCTGATTCAGGACGCAGCCTATTATTTCGACGATTTGACCCTGAAACGGGGATTTCAATATTACAAGCAGGGACGGGTATCCTCCCTGCAGTCGCCTTCCGCCGGTCTGCTTACAGCTTTCGTGGACGGCAGCGAGCGGTACAGCGTCGAAATGGTGCTCGGCGCCTTCTCCATCAGCAGCTGCAGCTGTCCGGTCCTTGGACCCTGCAAGCATATGGCGGCCGTGCTGATGGAGTATGCCGGATCGCAAGGCCGGCCCGTGCCGCTGCTGGCAAATGCCCAGTCTTCCGCCCAAACGCGGATGGCGGGCATCGGCCGAAGCGAGGCGGGCGGCCCTGCGGGTTCCGGACCGGCAACCCGGATGGAGCCGGTTCCGCCCGGGACAGGCCGCATTGGCGCGGACGAAGCCGGGGGATACGCCGGGCGGCGGCTGCTTGCGGATAGCCAGGATGCCCCGGAGTACTTATCCGGTAGGGGCGTGAAGCCGCATCTTCATCTACCTGTGCCCCCGGGGGGCGGCTCCTATGCGGAGCGGACACCGGGCGCGGGAGGAGCCTCCGCTATGTCCGGTGCTTCCGGTGTGTCTGGCAGCTCCGGTATGTCCGGTATGTCCGGTGCTTCCGGTGTGCCCGGCAGCTCCGATTCGGGCCGCATCCATGTACGGGGCGCCGCCGCCTCGCTTGTGGAGCGGGGACGCCTCATTCCGTCCATGAATATTGCCCAGTGGCATGAACTGTTCGGGCAGTGCCTGTCCAGGCTTGCGGGCGAGACCCGAAATCCCCGCTATGTCGATGAGGCGCTTGCCGCGATCTTCCGCATCAAGCCGGACCTTGCACCCGAGCTGGAGAAGCTCTTCGCCCTGCATGCGCGCCTGCATGTGCTGGGGACGCTGACGGTCCGCTCCGGAAGCGGCCCCGGCTCTTTCATGCCCTCGCTCGGCTACTATACTCATCTAGCAGTCTCGGAGCTGCAGGACGCCATGGAGGGCATTCTGCAGGAGGAGCTGCAGCTCGTCCAAGAGCCGGCGCTTCACAACCGGATTCTGGATACGCTCGGGCTTCTTCGCCACGAAATGCTGTCCGCAGGCAGGGAACAGGCCTTCTATTTCCGGCTGTACGTCCTGCTGTGGCGAAAATGGATTTTGCCTTCCGTGGAGAGGGCCCCCCTCATCCAGGATGAGCTGCGCCGCCTGGAACGGGAACAGGACCGGCTGGCAGGGGCGTACGCTACGGCGGCGCTGACTGCACGCGGCTGGCTGCACCTTCTGCTGGGGGAAGACGGCGAAGCTCTCGATCTGCTGAGAGAAGCGGCAGAACGCACGGGCTTTCACCCTCAGGCGCTTGGCTCCTTCTGGGAGTTCATGGCGGAAGCCGGGGAGTGGGAGCGGCTTGTGCGGTGGCTTAAGGAGGCCAGCGCCTTGCTGACCGGCTATCACCCGCAAATTCTGGAGGAATATGCCACTCTCTGGGAAGAGGCTGCCGCGCGGCGGCCCGAGGCGGAGCCCTTCATGTGGGAATCGCTGACCGCCATGCTTCCCCTCAGCAGGGACATTTACGAGAAGCTTCTGCTTAGCCGGGGACGCTTGCGGCAGTGGATGGATTATCAGCTCAGCACCGGCAAGGACCCGCTGGACTTCCGGGTGCGCGATCTCCAGCCTCTGGAGAAGGAGGCGCCCGAGCTGCTGCTGCCCTTCTATCATCAGGCCGTGGAGCGGTACGTTGCAGAGAAGAACCGGGCTGGCTACAAGACGGCGGTGAAGCTGCTGAAACGGCTGCAGAAGCTGTACAAAAAACGCAAGGACGAGGAGCGCTTCGGCGACTTCCTCGGCGCCTTCTCGCAGCGCCATAGCAGGCTGCGCGCGCTGCAAGAGGAACTGCGGAAAGGAAAGCTGATTCCATGAACGGACAACTGCTTCACCTTACGGTCCGCGCCGGACTCAGCGAACATGGAGACGCTCTGCTGTACGGGCTGGCGGATAACGGCTCCGCGCTGCCAGGCATGCGGCTGAAGCATCTGCTCTTCGCCTGGCATGAAGATTCCTGCTTCGGCACAGAGCTTGCGGTACACAAGGCAGGGGAAATCGAGCTTGTGGTTCTGCCCGCCGAGATGGTTCTCCCCTTCTTCGCTTCTCCCGACCTGCTTGACCATGTTGGCTGGAGCTGGGAGGAGGAGACGGCGGCGCTTGCGGCATTGGCCCCGCCGCTGCTCCGCTGCCTGGAGAACAGGCAGTATGCCCCCAGTCTGGCCGCTCACCTTCAGGGCCGGCTCCAGTGGACCTGGGAGGACCGGGTTCTGAAGGAGGCCGCTGAAGCCCCCGGAGCCCGCGCTGCGGCGGGAGATTTGGCGTCTGCACTGGAGCGGCTCCGCGAGGACGCAGACTTCGCTGCGGGAGTCCGGGCGGCCTTCTCCGCAGCGGTGAACAAGCTGCGGTACGGCACGGAAGCGCTCGCCGCCGATCTCCGCCGGGAATATCCGATGCTGTTCGAGCGCGCCCCCCGCACCGCGGCGGGACTCGACGCGGACAGCTGGCTTGTCTCCATCGGCTGGAAGGCCGATGTGCTGCCGTTCCGGCCTGCGCTCCAGCTGCTGGAGCCCTTCAAGGCCGGGCCCTGGCGGATTCGGCTCGTCCTTCAGGACAAAGCCGACCCCGCTTCGCTCGTCCACGTCCGGCTGGCCGAGGACGGAACCGCCCGCGGCGACTGGCCTCCGGCCTGGTCGCCGCATGTGGAGAGCCGCTCGGCCGGCTGGCTGGAGCGGCTGCGCGCTTGCCTGCCGCCGGTACGCTTCGCGGCCGGCGGCGATGTATTGGCCCGCCCGCTGGACGGGGCGGGCGCCTGGAGCTTCCTGACGGCGGAGAGCCGCCGTCTGCTGGAGGCCGGCTGGATCGTGCTCCTGCCGGCCTGGTGGGAGGCCGCGAGCCGTCGGAAGCCGCGGCTTCGGGCCAAGCTCCGCCCCGAGACCGAGAACCGGGGCGGCCGCTCGCACATGGGGCTGAACGCCATCATCGAATTCGATTGGCGCGTCTCGATCGGCGACGTTGACCTCTCGGAAGAGGAATTCGCCGCGCTCGTTGCCAGGGGCGAGCGCCTCGTGCGCTTCCAGGATCGCTGGATTCCGCTCGATCCCGCTCTGCTGGCCCAAATCCGCAGAGCGATGGACGGCATCGACAAATCGGAAGGCATGACCTTCCAGGATGTTCTGCAGCTTCATCTGCTGAATGAAGAGGAAGCAGGGGAAGACAATTCCACTGGCAGCGAGACGATGGCTCGTGAGATGGACAACCGGCTTCAGCTTGAAGTCGAGCTGAACGAGCAGTTCGTGAAGCTGATGGGCCAGCTCGGCGGCCATGAGAGCCGGCCGCAGCCGGAGCCGCCGGCGGGTCTTCAGGCCCAGCTTCGCTCCTATCAGCTTGAAGGCTACGGGTGGCTCGTCTTTCTGCGCCGCCACGGCCTCGGCGCCTGCCTGGCCGATGATATGGGCCTTGGCAAAACCGTGCAGCTGATCTCCTATCTGCTTCACGTCAAGGAAGGGCATGGCGGAAGGCCGGATGCTCCCCGGCCTTCGCTTATTGTCTGCCCGACCTCGGTGCTCGGCAACTGGCAGAAGGAGCTGGAGCGCTTCGCTCCCTCTCTGCGGGTCATGCTGCATTACGGCGGGAATCGGCTGAACGGCGAAGCCTTCTTCGCCGCAGCTGCGGAGCATGACGTCGTGCTCACTTCCTACGCCACCGCGTCGCTGGACCAGGAGCTGCTGTCCGGCCTCACCTGGTCGGCGCTTTGTCTCGACGAAGCCCAGAATATCAAGAATGCGCAGACCAAGCAGTCGATGGCGGTCCGCAGCTTTCCGGCTCTGCATCGGGTCGCGCTGACAGGCACACCGATCGAGAACCGGCTGGCCGAGCTATGGTCCATCTACGATTTCATCATGCCGGGCTTTCTCGGCTCGCTGCACGCCTTCCAGGGACGTTTCATCCAGCCCATCGAGAAGGAAGGCGATGCAAGACGAACAGCCGAACTCCGGCGGCTCGTTCAGCCCTTTATGCTGCGCCGCAAAAAGAAGGACCCCGCCATCCAGCTCGATCTGCCGGACAAGAATGAAATGAAGAGCTATATTCATCTGACCGGCGAGCAGGCGGCTTTGTACGACCAGACCGTGAATGAGCTGATGAGCAAGATGAACAAGCTGGAAGGAATGGCCCGCAAGGGCGCCATCCTCTCCTCTCTGACCCGGCTGAAGCAGCTATGCGACCACCCTGCTCTTATTACGAGAGAGGGCGATTCTTCCGAAGACACAGCGGAGGACGGCGGACAAGAGCCCGGCAGCAGCGCACAGCTCAACGCGAAGCTTATTGAGCGTTCCGCCAAACTTGAGCGACTGGTCGCCATGGTCAAAGAGCTGCGGGAGGAAGGCGAACGCTGTCTCATCTTCACCCAATATATCGGAATGGGGGAGATGCTGCGCCGCGTGCTTCAGGACGAGCTTGGCGAGCCGGTGCTGTACCTGAACGGCAGCACCTCCAAAACTGCACGGGACCGTATGGTCGAAGCCTTTCAGTCGGGACGGGAATCTCCCCTGCCTCCCGGCTCATCAGACAGCATAGATTCCGGCTCTGGCTTGGCGGACAGACCTTCCGGCGTGTTTATCCTGTCGCTGAAGGCAGGCGGCGTCGGTCTGAACCTGACGGCCGCCAATCATGTCTTCCACTTCGACCGCTGGTGGAACCCCGCCGTGGAGAATCAGGCGACTGACCGCGCCTACCGCATGGGCCAGATCCGGGATGTGCAGGTTCATAAGTTCATTGCCCTCGGCACGCTGGAGGAGCGGATCGACGACATGCTGGAGAGCAAGCAGCAGCTCAGCGACAGCATTATGGCAAGCTCCTCCGAGAACTGGATTACCGAGCTGTCCACGGAAGCGCTGAAAGAGCTGTTCTCGCTGCGGCGCGGATTGTCGGGAAGCTGAGTGTATTCGGAACCACAGAAGCCATGCTCCATTTAAGGCGGAGCATGGCTTTTTCCAACTGTATCAGCGGTCTTCACCGGATCTCACAGGCTAGTGTTTCCACACATCTTCATATTCGGGATTTCGTCTGAACTGAACGCCGACATAAGAGCATTGGGGAATGATCTTGGCTCCCTCCGCCCGCGCCTCCTCTGCCAGACGCTTAAGCAGACGCTGGGCTATATTGCCTCCCCGGTAGTGCGGCGCCACATAAGTATGATCCGCCACCCAGGTATGCTCGTCCTTGGGAATGTACGTGATTTCGCCGATTGGCCCTTCCTCCGTGCGGATGACAAAGGCATTCCGTTCCTTGTAAATGACACCGATCTCTTCGGTCTCCCTGTTGTCCATGTGTCTCCCTCCTTCCGGAACCGTTCAGGTCCGTACTGTTACTTTACCCATCCTGCACACTTTTTTTCACGTTGAATTGGATTAAGTGCAGCCGAGCATTCCGTCTATATTGCGGCTATTTACGAAAACCTGCAGCTTAGGAATTTCCTTTTACCTAAATCGGCATAAAAATTTATCCGGATATTAACGCTGCAGCTTTTCCCGAGAACGCATATTCCTATTTAGATTCCAAAATATGTTCGTAGATTCCATTTATTCTTTGAATATGGCAGACAACCTAACCTATCTCTCTTTGAATCAGATCTTTCCCTCAATCTCTCTATGACCCTGCGCATAAATATTGCTAGATCTTTCAGCATTAAACCTTTAAATTCCATCATTTCTTTCCATCTATATTACATAGTGAGTTATATTTTTCACAAATCTCGAATTTTCTTCTGGATTTTACAATTAACCGATGGTAAAATCTTCTTAATCTTTTTTCCTACTATCCAAGGTGGAGATAGAAATAGAATTAATAGGAAGGAGAATTCTACATAATTCATTCACCCGGGCTGGTAGGCTCATCTATTCACACAAACATTCGGGAGGGATTTTTTTGGAGTGGGGCAAACTTACACGTAAGCTGTCCGTGGCAGCTCTGGCTTTGGGAGTAACAGCCGGAACTATACCGGGCGCGGCCTTCGCGGCCGAAGGCTTGCAATCGCAGTCAGTTAAGAACAGCATCTCAGTAATTCAAGCAGCACAAGTTTATGTTTCTCCAAAGATTGATACTTCTTCTTCCAAAAAAGTACGGGTTATCGTCCAACTGAGCGGACAACCGGCTGCCGTTGGTCAATACGCTGCAAAGGAAGGATTCTCTTCTCTCGCCAAAGCATCAACTGAGTCTGCGGTAGTAAGCCAGCAATCCGACGTCCTAAGCAAAGCCAAAAACGAAGGTCTGAACCTTAAAGTCAACTATCAATACGATACGGTGTTGAATGGCTTTGAGGTTACAATTCCTGCTAATGAAGTCCCAGAGCTTGCCGAAATCTCGGGCGTCAAATCCATCTATGAGAACAGCACCTGGTACACGATTCCCGATGAGGCAGTGGACGAAAGTACCACTCCGCAAAACGATAGCGCTCCTCTGGATCAGATCCATGCAACCTGGGCATGGGCGAATAGCTATACGGGCGCTGGCCTGAAGGTTGGCGTTATTGATACGGGCGTCGATTATAAGCATCCTGACATCGCCCCGGCGTATAAAGGCGGATGGGACTCTTTCTACAATGACAACGACCCCTACGAAGAGGCTCCGATTTCCGTTGAGGACGATGTTTACGGTACAGGTTACGAAGGCACTTATCACGGCACTCATGTCGCCGGTACCATCATTGGCCAGTTCGAGAACAGAACTGGCGATATCGCCCAGAAAGGCGTAGCTCCCGACGCCGAGCTCTATGCCTATAAAGTACTGGGACGCAATCTTGACGATCCCAGCACTTCCTCCGGTTCTTCCGCACAGGTTATCGACGGTATTGAACGTGCGGTGAAGGACGGCATGGACGTCATCAACCTCTCGCTTGGTTCCGATGCAGAGAAGGATGTCAACTCTCCCGACTCCATCGCCATCAACAATGCTGTTCTGTCCGGAGTCGTGGCTGTTATCGCCAACGGCAACGCAGGACCGGGGTATTTCACTCTTGGCTCCCCGGCGGTATCCCAGCTGGCGATCTCCGTAGGCGCGGTAACAAGCCCGACCAAGACTTTCTCCAATCATCTCAAAGTGGAGATCGAAGACGCCTCGGTCAGCACCGCCACCTATGCAACTTACAATGATGTTAACGCAATGGCATGGAAAATCGCGAAAGAAGATTTTGCATCCATTATCGGACCTGATCCGGTTCCGGTCGTCTACGCCGATCTGGGTGCGGATGAAGATTATAAGACTGCTGATGTCGACGGAGCAATCGTCCTCGTCTCCCGCGGCGAGCTGGCTTTTGTCGATAAAATCGCCAATGCCAAGGCACACGGTGCCAGAGCTGTTGTCGTATTTAACGGCAACACAGACGGGAACCATAACGCCGATTTGCGGGACAGCATCGCTAACCGCGATGGCTACATCAATTCCACTATCGGAGACGGATTTGATTACATCCCGACATTCGACATGAAAGGTAAAGATGGACGCGCATTGGCCAGAGCGATTCTAGCCAATGAGAACAAACCCGTGTACTTCACTTTCGATTCCAACTACAATCCGGGCTTCTCCGAAGGCGATGTCCCTGCCAGCTTTACTTCCTGGGGCCCTAACGTCGACGGCTCGCTCAGCATCAAACCGGATATTGTGGCTCCAGGCGTAGGCATTCTGTCGACATGGCCGGCATACGGCAAATACGACGAAAACGCCTCCTACGCTGAAGCTTACAACCGGATCAGCGGCACCAGTATGGCGACTCCTCACGTCGCAGGTCTTGCTCTGCTGATTAAACAAGCGCATCCGAACTGGTCTCCGTTCGACATTCGCGCAGCCCTGGCCAACACGGCAGATGTGATCGGCGATGAAGGTGATAATTTCTACGACGTGTATATCCAAGGTCCAGGACGGGCCAACGTTGAGAATGCCATCAAGACGAGCACCCTGTTGCAATCGGTAGAGCCAATCAGCATTCTGGACAAGAACTTCCAGCCCCAGAGCATCATTAACTACAATGATTCCGCCAGCTTCGGTCTGATGTCGGCAGGCGCATCTGCAGTCAAGAATTTGCAGTTGAAGAATACGGGCGGCTCTAGCCTAACCTACTCGGCAACAATTGACTGGCATGGCGCTCAGCCTTCCGGTATTACTGCAGAGCTTGGTCAAAGCGAAATCACTGCTGCGGCAGGTACAGCAACACCATTTACCCTTACATTGGGTGTCGGTGCCAACGCTGAAGAAGGTGCAACCTATGAAGGACAAGTAACGCTCAAATCTGCCGGACAACCAGACCTGCACCTGCCATTTGTCGTGAACATCGGCACCGAACAGCCTGATTGGGGAGCCGGTGTTCAAGAACTGGCTCTGGGTAAGAAAATCCTGGGCACCAATGATTCGACGCCACTCTCCTTCAAGCTCACAGCCGAAGATGTAAACTATTATGAAGTTGACGTTATCGGTCTTAATGACAAGACTCTGGGCTACTATACGGCGCAAACAACCGGAGAACCTAAAACCAGCTTCCAGCCTGGACAATATTCAACAGTCGTAGGTACCACCTATCATCCGTATGACAGCAAAGGTTATCCAATTCTGAATGCGGACGGTTCACCGGCAGTAGCCACACTGACTGACGGCACTTATAAAATCGCCGTTATCGCGGCCCCAGTCGAAGACAATACCACAGTACCCGTAAGAATTGATCCGTATAAGGATGACTATTACAGCGGTTATACTGCCCTGCTCGTTTCCGGTGATTATATCTCCGGCGGCGGCAGCACTGGCGGCGGTTCCTCAACTGGCGGAACCGATACAACTACTGTAACAACCAGCCCGGCAGGAACAGCGGTTGTTGATCAAGGAGCCAAGCAGGTAACGGTTAATCCGACGATCACGACTCAGAACGGCGTAACCAACCTGACAGTTGCCGACACTACGCTGACAACCGCTTTGGCTGGCGCAACATCTGCTCAGAATGCTATCCTCATCTCGGTTCCATCGGTAACAGGCCCGGCTGTACTGAGCCTGACAGCGGACCAGGTGGCGAAGCTCGCAGCGCTGACTTCCGACACGAAGATCATCGTGAGCACGAAGGATTCGGCTGTATCCTTGCCGGTATCTCTGCTGAAGAATAGCCCGGCAGGCGCATCCCTGAGCCTCAGTGTGACTCCGGCTGCAGGGTCATCTGCCAAGTTCACAGCGGCTTCGGCAGGCTCGACGGTTATCGGCACGCCGGTATCCTTTGAAGCAAGCTGGACTACGGCAACTGGCAGCACCTATCTGACTGTACCGAACAACACATTCATCAAGAGATCCTTCACCGTTCCTGGTGACATTAAAGCCAATACGGCCGGCGTTCTCTTCGAAGAGAATGGCAAGATCACTCCGGTAGGTTCCGTATTCAAGGCTCAGGCCGACGGAACAACCCTGGTTACGGTAAGCCGTCCGGGCTTCTCGACTTATGCCGCTGTTAGCCGCCCGGCAGCGTTCACGGATATCGCGAACTCTCCGGCCGCTTCCGACATTCAAGCTCTGGCGAACAAGCTGATCTTCCAAGGCACTTCGGCTACAACATTCTCGCCGAAGAGCAACCTGACCCGCGCCGAATTCACAGCTATTCTGGTTCGCGCACTTGGTCTTCGCACTGACGCCACGGCTTCCTTCACTGACGTCAGCGCCACTAGCTGGTACGCAGGCGATGTAGCCGCTGCTTCCAAGGCTGGATTGATTCTCGGTGTAGGAGGCGGCAAGTTCGCACCTACCGCGAGCGTATCCCGTCAAGAAATGGCTGCGATTCTGGATCGCGCCGTGAAGCTGGCCGGAATCAAACTGACTCCGTCCAATCCGTCCTTCACGCCTTACAGCGACAGCGCCCAAGTTGCTAGCTATGCTAAGGACAGCATTCAAACGCTGACTGCCGCAGGCATCCTGAGCAGCGATTCGGGTTCGGCCTTCAATCCGAAGGCTCCGGCAACCCGCGAGACCATCGCTGTAGCCCTGCATCAGCTGCTGGTCAAAGCTAATCTGTCTGAGTAATTCCCGCTAATCTCTAGAAAAACCCGGCAAGGAGAAATCCTTGCCGGGTTTTTGGCGTTCATACCAGGGCAGCCTCCTGTTTCGCTATATCATCTCCCCATACATGAAAAAGCGGCCGCTTCCGGGATTCTTATCCCATACGGAAGCGGCCGCTTTTTTAACCTGCCTGTCGTTTCTATTGTATTCGAGGAAGCGAGTCTTTCATTACGTTTCGTTCACGCTGTTCAGGCTGCTCAGGCTTCAGCCAGCAGAGTCAGCACGGTATCCAGCATGACGTTAACGCCTTTTTCACAATCTTCGTACGGTGTAAATTCCTCTTCGCAGTGGCTCTTCCCCCGTACGCTGGGCACGAAGATCATTGCCGACGGCAGGTAGCTGGCGACGAACTGGGCGTCATGTCCGGCGCCGCTGGCCATTTTCCTGGAGGAATAACCGAGCGTCTCAGCCGCCTTCTCAACAGCTCCGCACACCCGTTCATCGAACCAGACTGTATCCCGGCCCCACAGCTTCTTCTTACTCACCTCGCAGCCGCCAAGGGATTCAGGAAGTCCGTTAATGATCCTCACCACTTCCTCGATCACCGATTCATCCTTGTGACGCGCCTCGACTGTGAACACGACCTTGTTCGGAATGACCGTATGCACATTGGGATAGACATTGACCCGGCCCATTGTGAACACCAGCTCGGAGTCCAGACCGCCCAGCTTGCTCCGCAGCTCCGCCACCAAGTCGGTTGCGGTGAAGAAAGCATCATTCCGCATATCCATCGGCGTCGTACCGGCATGATTCGATTCCCCGGTCACTTCGATCTCGTAGCAGACCATGCCAACAACGCAGTCGACCAGCCCGATCGACAGGCCTTCTTTTTCAAGGACAGGCCCTTGTTCGATGTGCAGCTCCAGATAAGCCGAAGCTTCCTTGATGCGGTTGCTCTCGTCGCCTTGATAGCCGCTGGCTTCCAGCGCTTCGCCGAAGGCTACGCCTTCCCGGTCCTTGCTCTTCAGCATGGCATCCTTATCGAACTTGCCCGACAGCACGCCGGAAGCCATCATGGACGGCTCGAACCGGGCGCCTTCTTCATTCGTAAAGTTCATGACGGTGACCGGAATCTTCGGCTTGATGCCGTGATCCACGAGCGTCCGAACCACCTCAAGACCCGTGATAACACCGAGCACACCGTCGAAACGGCCGCCTTTGACCACCGTATCCAGATGGGAGCCCATCACAATCGGAGGCTTATCCTCGGTACCCTCAAGCGTTGCGTACATACAACCCATATCATCCACCTTGACGGTCATGCCCAGACTCTCGCAGCAGGAGCGGAAGTAGTCCCGCACCTTGATATCCTCTTCGCTGAAGCACAGCCGGGTTACCCCGTTCGCGGGCGTGCGTCCGAAATCGGCAAAGGCCTCTATAGTTTCCTTGAGACGGGCTCCGTTAACGAAAATGTTTTGCGTCTGCATTCGATCTCCTCCGTCCAGTCTTAGTCATACCTCAACTCTATGTTACGGCCCGTATCCTCTCATTTCATTGTACAGAATGTAATAAGATTGACCCGGAGGGAGTATTTTTATGTGACATTCATGTATAGATTTTCTTCCACCAGTAGCTTGAATCCGCCACACATGACACATACCCTACATGTAAAAGAGGCAGGTTGCCCATCGAGGCGCGTTATTGCGCATATTTTTACAGCGAAGCCCCATTCTGCGCGAACCACTGATTCAACTGACGGGTCTCTTCCGTTAAAATATCAAGGTAAATCGAGAAGCGGTAATGGGTATCCTTCAGCTCGCGGCCCGTAATCTCCGCAATCCGGTTCAGCCGGTACATCAAGGTATTCGTATGGATATGCAAAAAAGACGCGGACTCCTTCAGATTCCCGTTAAACGTCAGGTAGACGGCAATTGTCTTGACGAAGTCCGTCTTGTGCAGACGGTCATGCTCCTTGAGCGGATAGAGCAGCGGACTGCGGCGTCCCCGGCTTCGCTTCTGTTCTATGATAGCGGGAAGATGGGCCCAGAACCCTATACCTTCATACAGCAGAAGCTCCCGCGCCTGAAAAGGCAGCAGCCGCTTAATCTCAACGATGGACGCCGCCTCCGTATAGGCAACAGCCGCCGACAAATACTCTCCGTAGTACAGGCTGCAGCCGCCGGAGATGCGGCAGTCCTCGCTTTTGCCAAGCTGACCGGCGATACTCTTCATATAAGAAGAAAGGCCTTCCGACTCTTCCACATGCGGCTGCAGGGTGAACAGCAGGATCACCCGGTTATGCTCGGTGGTAAGAAAGACCGGCGTTACGCCCGGGATACCGCCCGCCGCCTGCCGGAACTTCATCAGGAACGACTCATCTACAATTCTGTCCGTCTCTGGCTCGAATACACCGATATAGAACCCGCGCGGAAGATCAATGCCGTCCTCGGCGGCGTCCCTGCGAATATCCTGTTCTGTGCCATAATGCGAAGTCAGAAGCTTCCAGAAGAAATCCTCGCGCGCCTGGTTCTGCTTGCTCTTCCAGCCCCGCTGCTTCAGCAGATAGCGCGCAGCGGTCGATGCCGCCCGCTCCACGATCCCCTCGGCATAGCCTTCGGCCAGATTGCCGGCATCCACTACCCAGATATAACCCAGCACTTCCTTCTGATGCTTGATGCACATGGCCAGTCGTGGGCCGAGCCCGATCTCCATCACGCCGGGAATCCGGATGGGATGGGGGGTATTTTCAAGCTGACGCATAATTCCCTTCTTGCGCAATCCAATGATGACCGAATCTGGCACCCGTTTGCCGATAATCGTTGAAATCCGCGCCGGATCGCTCTCGAACTGATGGGAGCTGTAGCCGACCACATGGTGATTGTCGTCCTCAATGGTCACCTGGGACCGCAGCGATTCGCTGATCGCATCCGCCAGTGACTCCATATTGTCAAAAAAACGGTCAAAGGATACGCCCGCTTCTGTCATAATCCCCCTCCAGCCTTCAGAGAATGCCAAACCTTATAAGTACGTAATAGGTTTTTCTATTATAGTACGGCGAGCCCCGGCCTGACTATAACCGGAAGGGCTGTCGTGGCAGAAAATCTGCCATCATTATATAGCGACGGGCCGTGATGGCCGTTAATGCGACCGACCGGTGACCAGGCTCCGGATATGAACGCCCCTTTTCCCGGAAAAAAAGAACAGCGCCGCATAGCGGCCGCCGTTCTTCATGGGTTCCTTCTCTTCATTGGAATCGTCCGATCATCTCTGGACTCTCTCTGTATATTAGGGTTCTCTTTATGGGGTTCTCTCTATATGTGTTAAATCAAGGTGAACTCTTGGGACATCGCCTGAGCGACCGTAAAGCATTCTTCGCCGAGCGCTTCAGCTACGGCCTTACAGGTGATCTTGCCGTTCGCAATGTTAACGCCGTTCAGCAGGCCTTCACTCTCCTGTACGGCTTTCAGCGCGCCCTTGCCCGCGATTTGCAGCGCGTAAGGAACGGTTACATTCGTCAGAGCGATAGTCGAGGTCTTGGCTACAGCGCCCGGCATGTTGGCTACGGAGTAGTGCAGTACGCCATGCTTCTCGAAGACCGGATTGTCATGTGTAGTAACATGGTCGATCGTCTCGACGATACCGCCCTGGTCGATCGCCACGTCGACGATAACGGAGCCCGGCTTCATCGTCTTGACCATTTCTTCCGTCACCAGCTTCGGTGCTTTGGCTCCCGGAATCAGTACAGCGCCTACGAGCACATCGGCTTCGGCAACCGCTTTGGCGATGTTGTACGGGTTCGAGATCAGCGTGTTGATCTGCGCTCCGAAAATATCGTCAAGCTGGCGAAGTCTGTCAGCGCTGAGGTCAACAATCGTTACTTCCGCTCCAAGACCGATCGCCATCTTCGCCGCATTCGTTCCGACCACGCCGCCGCCGATGATGCTGACCTTGCCTCTGCTTACACCAGGAACGCCGGCAAGCAGGATGCCCTGTCCACCGTAGTTCTTCTGCAGGAATTGGGCTCCGAGCTGTACGGACATGCGTCCAGCCACTTCGCTCATCGGAGTCAGCAGCGGCAGAGTGCGGCCTTCAGTAACCGTCTCGTAGCCGATTGCGAACACGCCTTTCTCTTTCAGTGCAGTCGCCAGAGCGGGCTCCGGAGCCAGATGCAGGTAAGTGAACAGAACGAGACCGGCACGGAAGTAGCCGTATTCGCTCTCAAGCGGCTCCTTCACCTTCATCACCATCTCGGCGCTGCTCCATACATCGGCGGCGCCTGCAATCAGTTCCGCTCCCGCAGCTGCGTATTCCGCATCCGTAAATCCGCTGCCAAGGCCCGCGCCCTGCTCGACCAATACCTTGTGACCTTCCTTGACAAAGCTGACGACTCCTGCCGGCGTAATGGCTACACGATTCTCGTTATTCTTGATTTCCTTAGGTACTCCGATGATCATTCTACACATCTCCTGTCTTTGTGGATGTCTCTTATGTGAAGAATGATAACATACCCTGCGGCTTTTCCTTTTGGTGAAATCTCAAAACTTTATCTGCCATGATTGTGTTTTATCACAATGCGGCGGTTAGCCGGTCGTTCAGAAGCGAGAATGACGAAGCCAATTTGTCCTTCGGAATCCCTTCGTAACGGTCACCGATACTGACCTCGAAATAACAGGAATTCTCGCCGTTTTCCCGCAAATAATGCGTAATACCAAGGCCTGTCTCTTCATACAGCCCGATCAAGAGAGGCTCCACCGCCTGCTTGGACAGGCCAAAATGCACATGGAACATGTTGGACACCGGAGTCTCTGGAAGCGTGGTCACACCCTTGCATTTGTGAAATAAACCCGCGAGCTCCCGAGCCCCCTCGTAGTACCTTTTCATGTTAGGTAATCTCTCTTCAAAGTAATAATCGGCCGAGAGAATATACGGATACAAGCTGATGAGGTCGCCGCCATGTCTTCTTTTCCAAATCTTCGATTCCTCCGTCAGCCCGGCGTCTCCTGCCAGAATCGCTCCGGCAATTCCGCCAATCCCCTTGTAGAAGGAAATATAGACGCTGTCGAACAGGGCGCACACCTCAGCTGCGGTCTTCCGGTAATAGGGCAGCACCTCGAACAGTCTTGCTCCGTCGAGATGCAGAGCGATTCCGCGCCCGCGGCAGTAAGCAGAAATCGCTTCAAGCTCGCTGTAATCCGGAAGCTGGCCCCCGATTTCCCGCTGGGGCAGCTCCAGGAGCAGGCAGGATATCGACTCGTCCAGCGCCCGGACATCATCCAGGGTAATCAGCCGGTCTTGGCCGCCAAGCAACACCGGCTCAATGCCGTGCAGCTCGTGAAGCCCCCGCTGCTCGTGAATTTCCAGATGGCACAGCGGGTGATAGGCAACTTTCTTGACGCCTTGGCGGTCACACCAGATCCGCAGCGCAATCTGCTGCGCCATAGTGCCGCTGGGGAAGAACACGGCCGCTTCCTTGCCGAGAACACCGGCCATTTTATTCTGAAAATCTTCAATCAGCTTCCCCGAGCCGTATACGTCGCTGTCCAATCCGCCATCCCAGGCTTCCAGCGCGTTCTTCAGCATCTGCACATTCCGTCTTCCATGACCGCCCAGGGCATATTCCGCCCGATTGAACGCTTCCAGAAGCGGATTCGGGCTTGTCATGACAAGGTCACCACTTCATACTTCGCCGACAGCTCGATAAAATGCCCCATGCTGGACACTTCACCCGCATAGAGCTGATCGCCCACGCCATAATAGTTGACGCAAGTGGAGCAGGCCAGCACGGGAACGCCCCGTTCCTGAATTTCCTTCAGATGCAGAGAAGCCATCGATTTGCCTGTCAGCGCCAGCACGCCCCGGTTCACGCAAAAAATCGCGGCCGGCAGCGTTTCCTGCTGCTTCAGCAGGGTGAAATAGGTCTCAAGCAGCTGTTCGCCGAGCCGGCTGCCTCCCGTTCCCATTGTATCGGTTGTCAAAAAGATTACTTTTTCGTTCACAGAGAATCATCCTTCCGTCAGTTATGGCATTGAAGCGCTTATCCGCGCACATGCCGATGTTACTAGTATATAACATGCTTTATGGCTGCGGGACGGTAAAGCTCATAGATGAAAATTCGGGGCCGCTGTGCTACAATACTGGAATTGGCTAAGGGAAAGTCTTAGGGAGGTTTATTAATACGCCATGCTTATTATTGGGATCGCCGGCGGAACAGGGTCCGGCAAAACAACGGTCGCAAGGTCGGTAATCGAACGGCTAGGGGCCGGTGAAGAAGTCACGTTCATCTCACAGGATAATTACTATAAGGATCATTCGCATCTCAGTATGGCCGAACGCGGAGCAATCAATTACGATCACCCCTTCGCATTCGACAATGAGCTTCTGATCGAGCATTTGAAGCAGCTCAAATCGGGACAGGCCGCCCATGCGCCGGTCTATGATTTCACGGTCCACGCCCGCTCCACCACCGAAACAACCCTGCTCCGGCCTAATCATATCATCATTATCGAGGGGCTGCATGTGCTGTCCGACGAGAATCTGCGGCAGCATCTCGACATCAAGGTGTTCGTCGACACCGATCCCGATGTCCGCATTCTCCGCAGAGTGCTGCGGGATATCGAGGAGCGCGGCCGCACAATCCAGTCGATCCACCAGCAGTATTTGACGACAGTCAAGCCGATGCATGAAGCGTTCATCGAGCCCTCCAAGAAATACGCCGATCTCATTATTCCGGAAGGCGGACATAATGAAGTCGGCATCCAGCTTCTCGCCGTTCTGACAGAGAAATACTTGACCGGCGAGAAGTGGACAGGCGCCTAAGCAGCAGCACGGGCAGCACGCCTCCAATGAACGGCATCTGCGAATATCGCCTGCTGCATACAAGCCCCGCCGCGTTCCTCCACAATTGGGTAGTGCCACAATTGGGAGCTGGAAGCAGCGGGGCTTGTTTTGGGATCAGCAGAAATCAGGGTTACCGGCGCCCCCGTTCTCCGGCTTGCTCACCCCACGGAGATGTGATTTGACTTGGGCCTCAGGAAGCACTATTATTTACTCAACGATCGTTTAGTGAAAGTGAGGATGCTTGCTGTGTCTGAACCAAGAAGCAAAAGAATGACCAACCGGGATATGCAAGCTGCAGAGCGAAAGCAGCAAATCCTTGAAATCGCCAAGCGTTTGTTCGCGGAGAAAGGCTACCACGCGACCTCCATGCGTGAATTAAATAAAGAAATCGGCATGGCGGAAGCTTTGACCTATCATTATTTCCCCGGAGGAAAGCTCGAAATACTGAAATCCGTTCTCCAAAGCGCCCAGGAAGAGAGAATTTCCAGCTTCGTAGCGTTGTTCGGCGAGGCGTTTGATGATGGCGGGCCGCTTGATCGGATCCTTCTGGACCTGATCGATGGGATTGCCGGACGGCTGATGAAGGACCAGCAGTATTTCCAGATTCTGATCCGGGAACGCAGCTTGCTGGATCATGAGCAAAAAGAGGCTCTGGAGTCGCTCACCAGACAGCCGTTCCGTACCATGTCCGCCTGCTTAATGGAGCTTGCCTCCCGGGAGCAGCTGCGCCCTATGGATTTTGAAATGGCCGCCTCCCAATTTTTGTCCCATGTCGTGGTCCTTATCGTTCAAGAAATGATCAACGGACGGGTCATGCCGCATGCGGAAATGAAGCGAATTGCTGATTTTTATGTCCAATTGTGGTCCAAGTAATTTTTTTAAGAATTTAACTCAACGATCGTTCGGTAAGTTAAATCTTTGAATTCAACAAGAAAGGGAGAGCTGCAGCATGAAGGAAATGATCCGGACGGAGCGCCTGACCAAACGCTATGGAAACAGAACCGTCGTTGACGAAGTATCATTATCGGTTAGCCAAGGGGAAATCTACGGATTCCTGGGACTGAACGGCGCGGGTAAAACAACGACAATCCGCTCCCTGCTCGGAATGATCAAGCCCACATCCGGTGAGGTGTATCTGCTCGGGCAGCGGCTTGCCGAAGGGGGAAAGCAGCTCTGGAACCGGGTTGGCTATATGGTAGAGGCTCCTGCCGCGTACCCCGATTTTACAGTGAGGGAGAACCTGCGGCTGTTCGCAAGAATGCGTCGAATCCCGGAGCGCAGAGCCGTCGAATCCGTTATGGAGAAGCTTCGCCTGAGTCCCATGGCGGATATCAAAGCCAAAAATCTATCCTTGGGCAACATGCAAAAGCTGGGGTTGGCCAAGGCTCTCATGCATGATCCGGATATCCTGATTCTGGATGAGCCGACCAATGCGCTTGATCCGGCGGGTATTGTCGAAATCCGGGAATTGCTTATCCACCTCGCCGCTCAGCAAGGGATTACGGTCTTCATTTCCAGCCACATTCTGGAGGAAATTGCGAAGATGGCTTCAAGGATCGGCATTATTCATCAAGGCGCACTCCTTCAGGAATTGACGACGAAGGAATTCGAGGACATTCGCCAAAAACGGCTGTATATCGGGGTATGTGATCAAACAGCCTCCGCCCTTTCCACGCTCAAGGAGAACGGTTATCGCGCACAAATCGGTGAGGGCGGATGGCTGGAGGTATATGACGAGCTAGCTGTACGCCATCCGGAAGCTGTATCGAAGCTGCTGGCCGACTCGGGCCATCCGGTATCCATGCTCAAAGTGGAGGAAGAAGAGCTGGAGTCCTATTTTCTAAAAACAATCGGTGCGAAAGGAGCATGGGAGGCATGATGTCCTGGCTTGCGGCAATCCGCGTGGAAAACACCAAATTATATCGTTCCTATGTCTTCATTGGCATTCTGGCATTCTTTCTGTTCGTGACTGTTATTCGCGCAGGTGAGAGTGATTGGACGGTCTATCTGCAAAATGTTGTCTTTATGTTCAGCAGCGTGTTCGGGATCATCGGCTTTGGCGCGGTCGTGAGCTGGACGTTCGGACGCGAATACAGTGATCGGACCTTCAAGGATTTGCTGGCCCTTCCCGTCTCGCGCGGGACGATTGTGATGGCCAAGTCGGCAGTTGCCGCTTCCTGCTGCTTCATTCTTGCCCTGATTACTTTCGGTTTCGCTATAATGACCGGATTCATCGCGGGCATGCAAGGCTTCTCGACGGTCGAGGTGAAGCATTATTTGATCCAGCTATTAATTGCAGTCTGTCTTCATGTGGTGCTGTGCGGTCCTGTCGCCTTCATCGCAAGCGCATCACGCGGTTATCTGATGCCGATCGGGTTCGCTTTCACCACTCTTATGGTCGCTTTGATTGCAGGCTCGACGCCACTGGGAGCTTATCTGCCCTGGTCTATACCGGCACTTCAGCTAGCCGGAAGCAGCATCTCGGCGTTCCCGCTAAATGCGGTGAGTTACATGATTCCCGTTATAGCCGGTACGGCTGGCCTGGCAGCGACCTGGGCCTGGTGGCGCTCGGCAGATCACAAGTAGCACAGCGGAGAGCACAACGGCATGAAAGCAAGAGGTTACGGAGCCATCGGCTAAATGTTACTGCTAAAAAAAGAACCGTCGGGTATTCCCGAACGGTTCTTGAGTATGCGCTAGTCCCCTGTTCCGCCGCGCCCGCAAGACGGTGAACGGCTGGCTGTTTAGTCTTCGGAATCGACGTTGTGATACACCTGCTGCACGTCTTCCAGATCCTCCAGCACATCGATCAGCTTCTCGAACTGGGCAACGGAATCTTCCGGCAGCGTCACATAGTTCTGCGGAAGCATCGACAGTTCAGCCACCGTAAATTCGGTGACGCCCGCATTCTTCAGCGCTTCCTGCACTGCATGGAACTGCTCCGGCTCGGCATAGACGATGACAGCTTCATCCTCTTCGAGGATGTCGCGCGCGTCAACGTCTCCTTCCATCAGAATTTCCAGCACTTCATCGGCGCTCTTGCCAACCAGGCCGATAACGGCCGTGGAGTCGAACATATAGGAGACCGAGCCGCTGACGCCAAGGCTGCCGCCGTTCTTGCTGAACGCGGCACGGACTTCGGAGGCGGTGCGGTTGACGTTGTTCGTCAGGGCGTCGACGATGATCATCGAGCCGTTCGGGCCGAAGCCCTCATAACGAAGCTCGTCATAGGTCTCGTCGGAGCCCCCCTTCGCCTTCTCCAGCGCGCGGTCGATAATCGCCTTCGGCACGTTATAGGTCTTCGCGCGTTCCAGCACGACCCTCAGCGCACGGTTCGATTCCGGGTCCGGCTCTCCCTGCTTGGCCACCACATAAATTTCACGGCCAAATCTTGCATATATACGACTTGTGTTGGCGTCCTTCGACGCTTTCTTCTCTTTAATATTGTTCCACTTGCGGCCCATACGTATCGCTCTCTTTCAACTGATATGATTACCAAAAATTAAACGCAGTCCTATATATTATACTCCTGTCATTATATCTATTAAAGGGGGAGCCGGGCAAATCGTCCGACTTTTCCCCTTATACGTTCACATATTTGCGGTATACCGAATCACTGTGAATCGCCTCGCCGATCCGGCGCATGGCAGCGAACATCTCATTCAGCAGGTCATTCCCCTTCCAGGAATCAGGGAGCAGACAAGCAGGCAGGACAGGATCAAGGAGGCCGATTTCGCTGATGACATTGCCGATTTCCAGAAACAGCAGGAACGCCCCGCGGTCATCGGCCGGTATATTCTCCGCCTTGGGCAGAAATTCTTGGCGGAACCAGGCTTCCTTCTCTTCATAAATAAGGCGAATGTCCCCGATCGGCCAGATTTCGCCCGCTCTGCCGGGAGCATCCAGGCCGGGGACCGCGCAGCCCGACGCGACCGACAGACAGGAGGCCAGACGATTCTCGGCCGCATACTGCGCCAGATTATCCGAGTGGTCCCATGGAGATATGTAGACGCTATCATACAGACGCCCAAAGCCAAGGTCGCGCAGGTGATTGACCAGCATTTGGCGCTGCCTCCTCAGACCGTCCGGAAATTCGAACATGACAATCTGCCATTTATGATCCCACTCGGCCGCCGGCAGCTGCGGCTTCCGGTTAAATGAAAGGACGAACGACTTGCCGACCTCGGTAATGCGGTAGCGCGAACGCTCTGCGGACTCAATGTACCCCATCTTCTTCAGCCGGGCCAGCACATTGCGGATGTACTGTCCGGACCGGCCGTCCGCTTCATACAGCCGGACCAACTCCTGCGCTTCAATCACATCAGCACAGGAAATCAGATAGACAATCTGCTTCTCGATGGACAGCATGGACAACCTCCGGAATACAACACACCATTTTCAACCAGTATACCCGATGAACAGGGGTAAAGAAAACCACTACCATGCAGGCGGCCAACCCGTAAGTCCTCCGATGCGGCCATCGGCTTCCGGTTGATAGAGGACGTCCGCCTGTCCGAGGGCGCACCAAAGCCGGCGGATTGCTCCGCCGGCCGGCTTGTTGCAGTTCTATGCTATTCAGCCGTGGCGCTTCCGCTCAAAGTGGTGAGTCCTCCCGCACCCAGTCTGCATGACTCTCCGGGTGCAAGGACCGCTCCTTTCCGTCCCTGGCTCTCCAGGCGCTTCAGCCAGGCGGCTGCGTCCTGGATAATCGGCGGAAAGGTATTATAATGCATAGGGATATATGCCCCCGCCTGCAGCCATGACGCCGCAATGAGGGAGTCGTCCGGCCCCATTGTGAACACATCGCCGATCGGCAGCGCCGCCGCATCGAGCCTGTTCAGTTCGCCGATCAGCTTCATGTCGCCGAACAGGGCCGTATCCCCGGCATGGTAGAAGGTGAAGCCGCCCATCGTGAGCACGATTCCGGCCGGCATGCCGCCTTCCTTCACCCCGCCTCCCTCAAGCTCGATGCCTGAGCCATGAAAGGCTTGCGTAAGCTTAACCGTGCCCCAGGGGAACGAACGGGTACCCCCGATATGCATTGCTTCCGTTGCCACCCCCTGCTCAGACAGGTGGAGACACACCTCATAATTCGCGATAACCGGACATCCGCAGCGGAGCGCGATAGCGGCGGCATCCATCATATGGTCCATATGACCGTGTGTCACCAGAACGGCATCAACCTTAATATCCTCCGGCTTCGCAGCCGCGAGCGGATTGCCCGACAGGAACGGGTCGATAATGACAGCATAGGATTCATGGCTGACCAGAAAGCAGGAATGCCCCAGATAACGAATATTCATCATAATCTCTCCTCGGAATTTTAAGATGGCAGTTCTCCGGATACGGAGTGCGGAGCCGAAGAACCGGTGCGGCGCATCACATAGGACACTGCAGATACCAGCAGGAAACCTGCGGCCAAGCCGAGCATCAGAACGCGGAAGCCGAACTCATCCAGCGCGAACCCGCCCGCGACGAGCAGGAAGGCGTTCCAGAATCCGTACATCCGCTCCATGGAGCTCAGCACGGCCGTACGTTCAGCCGGCTTCATTCCCGGGCCGCTGAGCTGCCCGACAGCCAGCGGCCTCGCCCCTCCCGAGGCGAGCCCCATAACCGCTACGGCCAGCGCCGCGCTGGCAATATGCGGAGAAAGAGCGAGCAGAAGCATAGACGAAAGCGACAGTACCGTCGTGAGTATAACAAGCTTGTTCTCGCCGATGGCGGCTCCTACGCGGACGGCGTATCGGGCCGATACGAAGCCGAGCAGAGTGAACAGGCTGAGCACAAGGCCGAATTGCAGCATCCCGATGTTCAGTGTCCGGTTCAGCAGGAACGGGATAAAGCCGACAAAGGGAGCCAGCGTAAAGGCCCGGACAAGAGAGTAATATCTCCTCCAGAACCGTTGGCCGCTTGTCAGCTCCAGAGCAGGCCGAGCTGCCGCGCCCCCCGTCTCCGGCTTGGCTGCCTGTGCTGCTTCTGCGCGCGGCGCAGTCCGGCTCCCCGACGACCCGGCTTCCCGAATGCCGAGAATGACAGCAGCCGATACGGCATTGGCTGCGATCGACAGATAGAAGGGAATGCGCATGCCGCTCTCCATCAGGACGCTTCCCACAATCCCCGCCAGAAGAACGGACAGGAACATGAAGCTCGCCGACGAAGATTCGGTTCTGCGGTATTTCTCCTGATCCCCTTCCTCGAAGAGCGATCGCAGCAGGCTGGAGTCCGTTCCGGCTGCCAGACTGTACCCAAGTCCGCAGACGATCTGTCCAGCCAGAAGAACGGCGGGATGCGGAGCCGTGATCAGCAGCACAAGCCCCAGCCCCTTCAGGCACTCGCCGAGGGCGATGACCTTCGGCTGCGCCATCCTGCGCATGGCCTTCACGTTCCATTTCGCGGTCAGCATGACGACCAGGCCGTAGGCCGCGAGCATCAGCTCGATCACAGGCAGAGACAAATCCTGTCTGTAGAAGAAGATAAACAGAATCGGCAGATGGAAGTAACAGCGCGAGACAATTCGATATACATAGAAAAGAGCGACATTACTCATGGGTGCCTTCTCCCCGGGAGCTGGAGGCGGCGTTGCGCGCCCGAAGCAGCTCCGGGTACACGGACGGATCTTCGATCAGACCAGGGAACCGGCCGCGGACCCGTTCCAGCGGAACCAGCCCCTGCCGCACAAGCACCGGCGGCTGAAACGACAAATCGATGATCGTATTGCCTTCAATCTCTTTTCCCGGCGCCTTATCGGGACTGGCGGGTGGACCCTGCAGAATGAGGTCGACTTTGCCCCTCATATGCGCCAGCGCCTGCTCCAGGTCAACCAGGCCTGTGCCCATGCCCGACAGATTGGCTGACGTTACGGCAATCGGATGACCATAGGCCGCGGTCAGCGTCTGCATTGCGGACTCGCCCTGCCAGGTCAATCCCACGGTTGGCGCGCCGCAGGTAAGCCGTTCAGGGAACGGATAGTTTTTGAAGAAGATCAGAGTGAGCTCGCTCGGCCACACTTCCTGCAGGACGCCTGGGTCGAGCGTGTCAGGCAGGGTTACCAGATCATCAAGACCCTCAAGTGAGGCGATCGACACAGTCAGCGGGCCAAACTTGGTCCGCTTCTTCACCTCGAATACGCGCTCGACGGCCTGTTCATTTCTGGGATCACACATAATATTGTAGTTGGACCGGGACGGGCCGATCACCAGGCCGCCCGCCTTAAGCACCGATACTGCCTGCTCAATGGACTGCCCGCTTACGGGAAGGAGTTGCTCCTGCATCATAACACCACCTCCGGCGCAAGGACCTCGCCAGCGCGTCCGGCAAGCGCATGACCAAACCACGTATCCGGTCTTCGCTTCTGGGTCTCGCTCCTGTAGATGGCTTGCGGATAAATAAGCCGATTGTGCACTGCCTGCTCCATAATGTGGGCGCACCAGCCGACGCAGCGGCTGACGGCAAAGGACGGAGTAAACAACGATTCGTCAAGCCCGACGATATGAAGCACCACGGAAGCGTAATAATCGACATTGGTGACAAGCTGCCGGCCTGGCTTATACTCCTCCAGAAGGCGATGCGCCGTCTCTTCCACCGACACAGCCAGCTTCAGCAGCGGATGCTCCGGCGCATGGCGGAGAGCCAGCGCCTTCAGCATATCCGAACGGGGATCGCGGTTCTTGAAGATCCGGTGGCCGAAGCCCATGATGCGGCGGTCGCATTCCAGCGCCTCGCGAATCCATCCCTCCGCACGCTCGGGGCATCCGATCTCGCGGAGCATTTCCAGAACCTCGGCGGGTGCGCCGCCATGCAGCGTCCCCTTCAAGGCTCCGATAGCCGCCGAAGTAGAGGAGATCAGATCGGACCGGGTCGATGCGACTACCCGGGCAGTGAAGGTAGACGGGTTGGAGCCCAGCTCCTGGGTCAGCACCAGATAGGTCTCAAGCATCTGCCGCTGACTGTCTGACGGTTCTTTTCCGAATAACATGTAGAGGTAATTGGCAGTATGGTTCAAGTCCAGCCTTGGCTCAACAGCTTCCCGGCCCTCCAGCCGGGCTCTGCGGTAGGCAATGATGGCCGGGATTTTGGAGACAATGCCGGAGGCCTGCTCCCATGACGGAGGCCAGACGCTCTCGCAATCCTTCAGCGCAGAGACGGCGGTCTGCAGCACACTCATCATGTCGACCTCCTCCGGAAGCTGATCCAGTGTCAGCTTGACATGCCGGGGAAGAAAACGGCGCGCCGCGAGAATGCGCTGGAACTCCTCCAGCTTATCGGCAGCGGGCCATTTACCGTACCAGAGCAAGTAGGCTACTTCTTCAAAATTCCGGTTATGCTGTAGTTCCTCCGCCGGATATTCCCGGTACATAATCCGGCCTTCGTCACCGTCGATACAGGATAATCCCGTTTCAAAAGCGGCGACTCCCTCCAAACCCTCGGCAACTAACATTCCTCTCTGCACCTCTACCACTCCCACTCGCCCTTTTTATAATTAATAATAAGTCTGCAGACTCGTTTCGGATTATATTATGCCGGGTTTCAGGTTGTCAATAATTTCCTTTACATATTTTAATCATGTACACTCTTTCTTCCAAATTTCATCCCAACAAAAAAGAGCGCTAAGGTCTCCCCTAACGCTCTCCTTGTCATATCGCCCTATGTATTAAGGGCTGCACCCTTGATGATGTGTAGTTCAGGCCATAGCCCCCATCAGGCTCGGCCGGTCCGCCCGGCTGTGAAATCCGTGGGTGCCGGGTAACGTCTAAGGCCCTACTCGGCCGGCAGCAGACGCACGCTCATATCGAGCGGCTTCGCGAAGAACAGCGCCGTCGTCACCAGCACATCGACGCCGGAGGCCGCATAGCTTGGCGCATTGTGCTCGTCGATGCCGCCCGCCGCCAGCAGCACGACTCCGGGGTTAATCTCCCGGAGCCTGGCGCTGGCCGCAAGCAGCTCCTCCGGCGGCAGCTTGTCGAACTGCAGGCAGTCCGCCCCCGCCCGGCACAGGGCCAGTGCGTATTCCACGGAATCGGTCTCGACGACCAATTTCTTCTCCGGAGCCTTCGCCTTGATGCCGGGGATCACGTCCAGCAACGCCTCCGGACCGCCGCAGAACGCCGCGTGCTCTTTGAATACGAGCACGGTCTCCGACAGCCCGAGCCGGTGAGGCGAGGCGCCTCCGCACAGAATGGCCTTCACGCTCAGCGCCTTCGTACCAGGGAAGCTCTTGCGGGTTGAAGCCACCGACACTTCCGGGTTAACAGCCTTCACGCTATCAACAACGCGCTTTGTCTTCGTCGCAATGCCCGAGCAGCATTCGAGCAGGTTCTGCGTCACTTTCCAGGCCATCTGAAGCGCGCCCGCCGTGCCTTCGGCCGACAGGAACACCTCTCCCGGTCCGACTTCCGTTCCCGAGGGAAGGCTGAAGACCGGCGAAACGCCCAGCTTGGCGAAGATGCGCAGCACCTCCTCCGTTCCGCATAGAACCGCTTTTTCTCTGGAGTAATACTCAATCTTCCCTTTGTAATCGCCGATGCCAAGAGCCCATGTGGTCAAATCCAGGTAAGGAATATCCTCTCCGATCATCTTGTCGATGGACTCATCGGGTATGTATATCATGATCCCGCCTCCTTTCGCCGCTATCGCTATCCAAACGTTATATCATGAGGTATGGCAACATTGTATTATCCCGGTCCAGAAGAACAAATGAGCTAACTCATACTCCGTCCCTAAATGTCAATTATTCTGACTTCGGATTCGTGAACGAGGCGGAAGGCTCCGTGTTTTTTCCATATAATCAGAAATCTCTGTTATTCTATATCACATCAAACCTTAAAATTATTTAAATTTTTTGTGAAATGCGCCATTTGCCTGTAAATATTGCTAATCGTATTACTTTTTTGTTGTCGCTAGATGATAGAGTTTATGCTACACTTTATAGACAACTTCATATAGCAAGAACCAATGTCTCTACTGCTCTGTCGGCATGGACGCGCCTTATCGATAGCACGGCGCTGCATCTGTCACCTGTACCTTTTCACGAATGACATTTTCACAAAAAGGGAGGCGGTAAGCATGACGTTCTTGGAAAAATTGTTAACGTATCGGGACAAAGAGAACGACCTCAATTGGGAGGGCTCTTTTCTCGATTACTTGCAGCTCGTTAGAGAGAATCCGCGAATCGCCGGGACATCGCACGAACTGGTCTACCGGATGATCGAGGCGGCAGGTATCACCGAGCTGGGAGACGGACGAAGAGAGTATGCGTTCTTCAGCGGAACACTCTTCGGTCTCGAAGACGCGATTCAGCTGCTTGTGGAAGAATACTTCCGGCCTTCAGCCCAGCGGCTTGACGTCCGCAAGCGCCTCCTGCTTCTCATGGGGCCGGTGAGCGGCGGCAAGTCAACGCTCGTCACGCTGATGAAGAACGGTCTGGAATCCTTCACCCGCACGCCGGAAGGCGCGGTGTATGCCATTAAAGGCTGCCCGATGCAGGAGGAACCGCTTCATCTGATCCCCCGCGAGCTTCGCGAGGAATTCCGCAAGGAATACGGGGTGCATATCGAAGGCGACCTCTGCCCGGTCTGCAGGATGACGCTGGAGCAGGAATACGGCGGACGAATCGAGGAGATGCCCGTTGTCCGGGTGCTGTTCTCCGAGAGCGACCGGACGGGAATCGGGACCTTCGCTCCCTCCGATCCGAAGTCGCAGGATATCGCCGATCTGACCGGCAGCATTGATTTTTCAACCATTACCCGTTACGGTTCGGAATCGGACCCCAGAGCCTACAGGTTCGACGGGGAGCTTAATAAGGCCAATCGCGGCCTGATGGAATTTCAGGAAATCCTGAAATGCGACGAGAAATTTCTATGGAATTTGCTCTCCCTGACGCAGGAAGGCAATTTTAAAGCGGGACGCTTTGCGCTCATCTCCGCCGACGAACTGATCATCGCCCATACGAACGAAACCGAATACCGCGCATTCATCTCCAATAAGAAGAACGAAGCCCTCCACTCCCGCATGATCGTCATGCGCATTCCCTACAATCTCAAAGCCGGACAGGAAGAACGCATTTACCGCAAGCTGGTGGACGCCTCCGGGCTGAACAACCAGGTGCATTTGGCGCCAGGCGCGCTCTGGACCGCCTCCGTTTTTACCGTCATGTCCCGTCTCAAAGAACCCAAGAAGCCCGGAATCGATCTGGTCAAAAAAATGTATCTCTACGACGGCGTCGAAGTCGACGGCGTCAAGAAAGCCGATGTGGACGAGCTCATGCGCGAGCATCCCGACGAAGGCATGTCCGGCGTTGATCCCCGGTATGTCATCAACCGGATCTCCAGCGCCCTTATCAAAGGCAGCAAGTCCTGCATCAATGCGCTGGATGTGCTCCGCTCGCTCAAGGAGGGGCTTGACCAGCATCCGTCCATCTCCAGAGAAGAGCGCGAGCGCCTGCTCAATCTCATTACCCTGGCCCGCAAGGAGTATGACCATAAAGCCAAGACCGAAGTCCAGCGCGCATTCGTCTACTCATTCGAGGAGTCGGCGCACACGATGCTCAACAACTATCTGGACAATGTCGAGGCCTACTGCAGCGGCCATAAAATGAAGGACCCGATCACCTCCGAGGAGCGTGATCCCGACGAGAAGCTGATGCGCTCCATCGAGGAGCAGATCGGTGTCACCGAGAACCAGAAACGGGCTTTCCGCGAGGAAATCCTGATCAAAATTTCGTCGTTCGCCCGCCGCGGACGGCAGTTCGAATATACGTCACACGAACCGCTGAAGGACGCCATCGAGAAGAAGCTGTTCGCCGACCTGAAGGACGTCATCAAAATCACAACCTCAACCCTCAACCCCGACGAAACCCAGGTGAAGCGAATGAACGAAGTCTCGAAGCGTCTGATTGAACACCACGGGTACTGCGCGACCTGCGCCAATGAGCTGATGAAGTATGTGGGAAGTCTACTGAATCGGTAACGGGCAGTATAGCCCGGTCCGTATTCAGTCTGCTGAATCGGTAACATCACATGATAATCCGGGAGGTGGGCGGCATGGACAGCAGCAGCAACCGCTTGTTCGTGATCGCGCGCGACGACTGGTCGCTGCACCGCAAGGGAGAAATCGACCAGGAGCGTCATAAGCGCAAGGTAAAAGAAGCGATTCGGCATAACCTTGCCGATCTCGTAAGCGAAGAGTCAATCATAATGCCCCAGGGCGATAAGGTGATCAAGGTTCCGATCCGCAGCCTGGACGAGCCGAAGTTCCGGTTCAATACGCGGGACAAGCCCCAGGTAGGGCAAGGGCAGGGCGGCACACAGGTCGGCGATGTCATCGGCAAAGCCGGCCAGGGCGATCCCGGCGCGCCGGGACAAGGGCCGGGGAAGGGTCCCGGCGAGGCCGGCGACCAGCCCGGCGTCGACTACTACGAAGCCGAGCTGACGATCGACGAGCTGGCCGAGCTCGTATTTGAGGATTTGAAGCTGCCGAGGCTCAAGCCGAAGGCGGCGCCCGATATGACCGTGGAGGATGTCCGGTTCGATGACGTCCGCAAGCAGGGCATGATGTCGAATGTCGACAAAAAGCGCACGCTGTTCGAGGCGATCAAGCGTCAGGCGCTGAGCGGCGGCCTGTCCGGCGGCGGGGCGGCCGCCTGGTCCGATTCCGGCGGCTGGGAGCCGGCGGAGGATGGCGGAGCCGCGCCGGGTGGCAGTGGATACCAGGGCGACTTGACCGCCCTCGGTCTCACTCTCGGGCTTGGGTCAGCTTCCGCCGGCGTCCCCTCCTTCCCCTCCGCCTTTGCTCCGGAGGCCTCGGCATCCGTCCCTGTCCTCGGGCCTATTATCGGGGACGACCTCCGCTTCAAGACCTGGGAGGATATCCAGAAGCCCCAATCCTCGGCCGTTGTGCTGGCGATGATGGACACCTCGGGTTCCATGGGCACCTTCGAGAAATATGTGGCCCGGAGCTTCTTCTTCTGGATGGTCCGCTTCCTGCGGACCAAGTACGAGAACGTGCAGATTCGCTTCCTGTCGCACTGTACGGAGGCAAAGGAGGTCGACGAGGAATCCTTCTTCCGCAAAGGCGAAAGCGGCGGAACGAAATGCTCCTCGGTCTACGATCTGGCCCTGAGCATTCTGGAAAGCGATTATCCACCCGGCCAGTTCAACGCCTATGCCTTCCATTTCTCCGACGGGGACAATCTGGACAGCGACAATCCGGTGACCATGAAGCGGGCAGGTGAACTGCTGGAGAAGGTCAACATGCTCGGCTACGGCGAGATCCGGCAGCATATTTACGGAAGCAAGCGGCTGTGGGAATCGCTGGCGGGCATCGATTCACCGTCATTCGTCCGATCGGTGCTCAAGGAGAAGGAAGATGTCTTCAAGACGCTGAAGGCGTTCTTCGGCGACGAAGTGGCGGCAAGCTGACCATCTAAGCTGACTATACAAGCTGACCATACCCGAGTATTGAGGCTTACCAAAACGTACGTGTCAGGAGGGACAGGCGATCATGTTGGAACAGGATGCACAGCAGCTGGAGCAGGCGGCGGACCGCCTGACGGAGCTTGCGCTTGCAAGCGGGCTTGATTTCTTCCCGATGCGCTATCAGGTATGTCCGGCCGAGGTGCTGTACTCCATCGGGGCCTACGGCATGCCGACCCGGTTCGCGCACTGGAGCTTCGGCAAAGCCTACCAGCGCATGAAGATGGAATACGATCACGGCCTCAGCAAAATCTATGAGCTCGTCATCAACTCCGACCCCTGCTATGCGTTTCTGCTGGACAGCAACACGCTGCTGCAGAACAAGCTGATTGTGGCCCATGTGCTGGGCCACAGCGATTTCTTCAAGAATAACGCGATGTTCGCCGGCACCGACCGCAAGATGGTCGACCGCATGGCTGTCTTCGCCGACCGGATTGAGTCGTTCAGCCATGATTACGGCGCGGATGAGGTCGAAGCCTTCCTGGATGCCGGAATCGCCATCCAGGAGCATGTCGACCCCTTCGTCCGGTTCGGCACAAGCGACGGATTTCGTGAGAACGACGGCGGGATCAAGGACGTGATCGGCTACATTGCCGGCAACAGCCGGTATCTGGAGGAGTGGCAGCGGGAGATTCTGTACATGCTGCGGGCGGAAATGCTGTACTTCTGGCCCCAGATGGAGACGAAGATCATGAACGAAGGCTGGGCGAGCTACTGGCATCTGAAGCTCGTCCGGGAGCTTGAACTCAGCGACTCGGAAATCGTGGAGTTCGCCAAGATGAACGCCGGCGTCATTCAGCCCTCTCCGGGAAGCATCAATCCGTATTATCTCGGCCTGATGATGCTGCGGCATATCGAGAAGAAGCAGGGCCAGGACGCTCTGTTCGAGATCCGGGAGATCGAGTCGGATGTCTCGTTCATCCGCAACTATTTGACGAAGGAGCTGGCCGAGGAGATGGATCTGTTCGTCTTCAAGCGGGAAGACAGCGTCTACCGGGTGACGGCCAAGGATGTCGATGAGATCAAGGACAATCTGATCCGCTCCCGCACCAACGGCGGCTTCCCCTACCTCACGGTCAAGGACGACGACCTTCACGGCCGGGGCGAGCTCTTGATCGACAACCGCTTCGAGGGCCTGGAGCTGGACCGCAAATACGTGGAGCGCACGCTGCCGATGGTGTACCGGCTCTGGGGCCGGAGCGTGCATCTGCGCACCGTCGTCGACGGCCAGGAGAAGACGTACGTATATGACGGCAAGCAGCTGGCGGGATAAGGGCAATGCAGGAGATCAGGGGATTCTGGCCCATGGAAGGACAGCGGCGCCCCTGCATCCGATAGCCCCCGGGCTTTCCGATTCAGCCGCATATAATAGGCCAACCAGAAGCCTCTGGCGGTCCTGATAATACGAAAGAGGCGCTCCGCCGGGACTCCGCCGGGCGCCTCTTTCTTTTGTGGCTAAACCATTGCTCCCTTAGACCGCCGCCGATTCGCTGCGGAAGACGGGAAGCCGCTCCTCCTCGATTTTGTAAATATCATGCCACAGGCCGTCCGCCGACGCGCTGCAGTCGTACAGCTGCTCGTACGTGAAGCCCGCATTTCGGAAAATATCGACGATTTTATACGCCACATCCAGATGCCACTCCGGCACAGGCGACCGGTGGCCTTCATATTCGGAGCCAAGATTCGGAATCCACGAACCGGCATAGGCGATGACGCCCTGGGAGGCCAGGTAGGAAATCCCCTCCAGCAGCGATTTCTTGGGCTCAATGCCGCCGACGATGTTGGAGCGCACGCGCCCGTGTCCGAAGACGGCAGCCGCCCGCTCCAGCGCCTTCACCCAATGCTCCCACCCGCCGCAGTGGATGACCTTGCCGGGGCAGACGGAATTGAAGATATGTTTATCCCAGATTTCGATATTCATCGCAATGGTGCGGTAGCCAACCTCCTTGTACTGCTCGATGATGCCAAGATCCAGCGGAGCGCCGATAAAGCCCATCAGCCCCAGCAGCAGCAGGCCGACGAAGATCCAGTCCGTCTTTGAATACAGTCTTGAGGTCCAGATCAGATAGCCTACGCCCTCATTGGCTGCGATCATTTCCGCGCCGACAATGGCCATAAAAGAATTGCCCATCGCCAGCCTTACGCCGGTGAAGAACGCCGGAACGGTAGCGGGAATGATCACATGCAGCATAATCTGGCGTTCCGACGCCCCGAGCGAGCGGGCCGAACGGATTTTGTCATCGTCGACGTTCACCACACCTGCGGCTGTGTTCAGCACGACAATGAACAGCGTCGCATACATAATCAGGATGACTTTAGACTGCTCCCCGATGCCGAACCAGAGAATGAACAGCGTAATAAACGCGAGCGCCGGAATGAAGCGGAAGAAGTTCAGATACGGCTCGACCAGCTGGCGCAGCCATTTGAAACGGCCGATGAGGAGACCTGCCGGTATGCCGAGCAGACTCCCCAACGCCCAGCCGAGCACAACCCGTCTGAAGCTGATGAAGATATATGACAGCAGCGAGTTATCGCTAATCAGCTCGCCTGCTCCCCGAACCGTCTCGACCGGCGTAGGAAAATAGTCGGGATTCGATCTCATCGCGATCAGCTGCCATAACACCAGAAACAGCAGCCAGGAGAAGATCCCCGTCTTCAGACCCTTTCGGACAAAGCGCATTGGTGCGCCCTCCCTTCTTCTAACAATGATTTAAAATTACAGGTGAAAATAGAGATCATCCTGAAAAATACCCTGCAGCTTCTTCTGAATGAGATTAAATTCCCGCGAGGTCAGATCGCGCGGATAGTCAAGGCCGTTCTCCATAATCTCAAATACACGGGAATCCGGGCCTATGGACATAATTCCGATCCGGACTCCGAGAAGCACCGCCTCCTGAATATCATGGGTGACGAACAGAATCGTCTTCTTCGTCTCGCCCCATATCCTCACCAATTCCTCCTGCATGACCCTGCGGGTAAAAGCGTCCAGCGCGCCGAGCGGCTCATCCATCAGCAGAATATCCGGCTCGTTCGCCAGCACCCGGGCAATCTGTACCCGCTGCTTCATTCCTCCCGACAGCTCGCGGGGGAATTTGCGCTCATGGCCCTTTAGCCCCGCCAGTTCGATATAGCGGGCGGAGATTTCGGCCCGCTCCTTCTTCTTCATGCCGCGCATCCGAAGCCCGAATTCGATATTCTCCCTGACGTTCAGCCAGGGAAACAGGGAAGCGTCAGCATGCTGAAACACCATGGCCCGCTCCTTCTCCGGGCGGCCAATGGGCCGGCCGTGTACGAGCAGCTCGCCCTCGGTCTGCTTCTCGAACCCGGCGATGAGGTTCAGCAGCGTCGATTTGCCGCAGCCGCTGGGCCCAAGAAGAATGAAGAACTCACCTCTCCGGATTTCCAGATCGACATCCTTCAGCACCTGGTAACAGACCGTCTTCCGCCTGCTCCCGGTTTCAAACGACTTTCCAAGTCTGCGGATCGAAATGATTGATGACTCATTATCCTTGTTAGACGAACTATCATTATCCGAACCTGGCGACCACACCGTATTGCTCGACATCGGCCCACTCCTTTCAAATGACGGGAACAGCGGAAGCGGCGCCGCCATTATCGGACTGATCCGGGAGAGCCCAGCCCCGAAATCCGATATCAAAAAGGCCGAGCCCCGCTTCCCGGAAGGAAGGAGATTCGGCCTGCGGCGATCCGCTCAGACATCCCTGTTTTATATCCAACTTACTTGATAGGATTATATATTTGATTTTCATCCCGTCAATTACACGTCAAGGAAAATAGTGATATTTTCAGGAAAATTGTTACAACTATGTGATTAGGCCCAAAATCCGATATACAGGAGCAAAATCCTATACCTAGGGGGTAAATAAGGTGCACTATGGAGGTATATACCCCGCCTCGTTCAAGCTTTAAACTAGAGTTAAAACACGTTTTTCGGGTATCAAAAAATCCCAAGAACCAAAGAGGTGAACCAAACATTGACTGACTGCAAACCATTGTCCGTCGTCATCATCACACAGAATGAGGAGGAAAAAATCGAGCAGGCTATCCTGTCCTGCCGTCCTTTCGCGGACGAAATTGTCGTCGTCGATGGAGGAAGCACGGATGGAACGGTTGCGATTGCGCAGCGGCTGGGCTGCGATGTCTATCATAACCCGTGGCCGGGCTACGCCAAGCAGCGCATCTTCGGGGCTGACCGGGCCCGGAACAACTGGATCTTTTTTATCGATTCGGATGAAGAGGTCAGCGCAGAGCTGCAGAAATCGCTTCAGGATTGGATGACCCGTCCGGAGGATGACATCAAGGCCTACAACATTTACCGGATCGGAGACTTCATGGGTAAATGGATGCCGAAAGGCGAAAATATCGTACGGCTCTACAAAAAAGACGAGGTTGCGATGAAGGACGTGCTTGTGCACGAGGGCCCAGATGTCGACTCGTCCAGCGTCCCCGTTCTGGAGGGGGTGCTCTGGCACCACGGTTACCGCAGCATTCAGGACCATGTGCAGCGTTTTAACAAGTATACCGACCTGGAGGCCCGGAAGGATTTCGACAGACGACGCCCATTCAGTCTGATGAGACTGCTGTTCAGACCCCCGGCGAAGCTTGTGTACACCTTGTTTTTCCGGAAAATGATAACAAAAGGCGTTGCCGGATTCAGCGTCGCTTTCTTCTGGATGTACTATGAGTTCCTGAAGGAAATCAAGCTCTATGAGCTGCACCGCACGGAGAAGAAGCAGAAACCCGTGTACATCGTCGAAAGCGAGAAACATCCGGTATAAAGGAGGAGAACCTGATGCGTATTCTTCACATTGCCAATCATGTCAAGGAGACAGGCAACGGTATTGTCAACGTCATGGTCGACCTGGCTTGCGAGCAGGCGTCAAGAAATCATCAGGTGGCGGTCATGTCGGCTGGCGGCCATTACGAGGATCTTCTGGCCAAGCATGGCATCCGCCATTTCCGCCTCGACCAGACACGGAAGCCCGCTCAGATCATGCGGGCTGTTTTTCATTTCCGGAAGATGGTCGCCGATTTCTCGCCGGACATCATCCATGCCCATATGATGACGGGCGCGGTGCTGGCCCGCTACCTCAAGGGGTTCCGCAAGTACAAGATCGTGACCCATGTCCATAACGAATTCCAGAAGAGCGCCGACTTCATGAAGGTGGGCGACCGGGTAATCGCGGTGAGCCAAGCGGTATCGCAAGCGATGGAAGGACGGGGCGTCCAGAAGGACAAGCTGCGCGTCATCCTGAACGGAACGATCGGCAGTCCGCGCGATTCGGACCCCGCCCCCGTTCAGCTGGAGGGCCGGCCCATTGTAACTGTAGCCGGCATGTATGAGCGCAAAGGGATCGCCGACCTGATCGACGCCTTCAACCTGACGGCCCAGGAGCATCCCGACGCCAGGCTGTATATCGTCGGCGATGGACCGGACCGGGCGAAGTTCGAGGAGCGGGCCGCAGCCTCTCCCGCGGCAAGCCGCATTATCTTTGCGGGCTTTCAGCCCGATCCGCGCCGCTGGATGAAGGGGGCCGAGATCTTCGTGCTCGCCTCGCACAAGGAGCCGTTCGGGCTTGTGCTGATCGAAGCCCGGGAATCGGGCTGCGCCATCGTCGCCAGCGGTGTGGACGGTATCCCCGAGGCGCTCGATCACGGCGAGGCCGGGCTGCTCGTGCCGCCCCGCGAGCCGAAGTCGCTAGCCGGAGCGATCAGCAAGCTGCTTGGCGACGATGTGCTGCGCCAGCGCTACCGGACCCGCGCCGCCGCGAACCTGGAGAACTACCACGTCGGACGCGTGGCAGAGGAGATGCTCGGCGTGTACGGCGAGCTGCTTCCGGCGGCTGCCCTGCCGGCCCAGGCAGCGGGAAGCAAACCGGGCATGTAATAGCCGGGCCATATAACGGCAGAACACATAACGGCAGAACATATAACAGCAGAACATGTAATGGCAGAACATGTAATGGCAGAACATGTAATGGCAGAACATATAACGGCAGGCCGGAGGCTGCCCGCCGCCGGCTGCATACAGTGAACCCAAATCAGCTTATCCTGCGCATGCTTCAGGGAGATGTAATCGGTGCTGAACGCGATGCCGCGCTCCTTCAGTTCCTCTCCCACTCCCATGCCGATCCGGCTGACCAGCACAAGGCCGCAGTCAGACACCAGCTCCAGCAGCTTCTTGAGCTGCTCCTCGCTGTGTCTGCCGCTGAAGCCGTCTGTCCCGGTCTGGCGAACCTCCACGAGCTTCCACTCTGCTTCCTCCGAAATGTCGTACACGACAAACTGCTCGCAGCTTCCGAAATGCTGATCGATCCACTCTCCGTCGCTGCTCCCAAGCGCTACCCGCTTCGCCATATGGTCTCTTCTCCCCTTCCTGTATCCTGGTTATGAACAACACTATATCGCCTGAGCATCCAAAACCCAAGACCGTTCAAGAAAGCGTTGGAAAGAGCGGCAGCTATGCTGACATTAGGACCTGTCTCCAGGCAAGGATAAACGCCTTACGGCGTCACTAGACGCCATGCGTTTACCGAGAAATTGAAGGCTGTGATAAGCACGCAGCTTATACAATCTTATAATTCAGCAAGAAGGCCAGCCGGATGCTTCCGGCCAGCCCTTAAGTCTGCATTGAAGTTGAATCAGGAAGAACAAGCTCCGGCCTGATCGTTCATCTGGCAGCCGGTCTGATAGCCCTGGGGCACCTCACCTAGTCCCGACGACTTGATCTGATCAGCATCAAAGCCGGCCACGAGCCGCCCTTCGATATTCATCAGCGGACGCTTGATCAGAATCGGATCGCCGCACAGCTGCAGGAGCGTCTCCTCCGGCGGCAGGGCTCCCGGAATCACCCGGCCTTCCTTGACGGCAGGAGCGTTCGGATTGAACCATTCCTCCACAGCCAGCCCGTCCAAATAAGGCAGCAGCGTCTCCGGAGTCCATGTCTCGTCCAGCAGAGAACGCTCCTCCACCGTATGCCCGAAGCTTTGGAGCAGTTCTTTCTGCCGAATGCCTCCCCGGCATCCCGTTTTGGTATAGAAAATAATATGCGCCACCCTGACACCTCCCTAAGACGGTTGATCTTCCCATCTTAAGAGTTGCCGCCGGGCGGCGCAATGAAGCTTCTCATATGTTATCCGCTGAAATACGAACGTTTAGATAACGCGGTGTCTGTACCATTTTTGACCAAGGAACCGTTTGAAGAAAATACCGCCCCTGATCGCCCATTCACAATCCATCGCGAGCCATACGCCGAGAATCCCCATATTGAACACGATGCCGAGCAGGTAGCCGAGCACGATGCGGAACAGCCACATGGACAGCATGGAGACTAACGACGTGAACTTGGAGTCCCCAGCCGCCCGGAGTGCGGAAGGCACGATGAAGCTGATGGACCAGAGCGGAACCTGCGCAATCGTATTGATCAGCACAATCAGGAAGATGTCATCCACAATTTCGGCGGGCGGGTGGAACAGGGACAGAATTGGAAGAAAGAACGGAAGAACGAGCAGCCCCATGACCACAAAGGAAAGCGAGGACACCCCGACAAAGGATTTGACGAACTTCTTCGCATCCTTGACATCTCCCCGTCCCATGCATTGGCCGACCACCGTAATGATCGTAATGGACAGCGCATTGGCCGGAATCTGCATGACCCCCGCGAAAGAAGCGGCTATCGCATTGATGGCAATGGCGTACGTGCCCATGCTGACGATAAAGATTTGGGTCAGGATTTTGCCTCCATTGAAGAACATCTGCTCTGCGGCGAACGGCAGCCCGATGAACATGATCCGCTTGAGCATGGACAGATTGACGGCGATAATGTCCCGGAGCTGGATCCGCAGGGTGCTGTCCATCCGGAGCAAATAGAAGAGTGCACAGAAGGCCGCCAAATAGCGGGCAATATTAATGGAAAGAACCATGCCGTGAATGCCCATATGCATCAGGTTAATAAAGACCAGGTTAAGCGCTACATACACCAGATTCATGATCAGCGACAGCACGAGCGACGCCCGGGTCCGGCCGATGCCCCGCATCGCGCCGCAGACCGCCTCCACAACCGCAATGCCAAGATAGGAGATGCTGCTTCCGATCAGGTATACGCGAGCGTTGGACATGACATCCGGCTCCGCCGCCCCGAACAGAATATTCAGCAGCGGACCATGAAACACAATGCCGAACAAGCCGATGACGAACGCGAGCAGGGACACGGAGGACACGGTTCCGGCAGTCGCCTTGGAGACCATGGCATCGTTGCCGCTGCCTTTATATTGAGCTACCACCACAGTACCGCCGGTCGACACTGCAATGAACACGCTGATCAGAAAAATATTAATCGAATCGATCATATTGACCGCGCTGATTGCCGCAACGCCCGCCGAGCTGATCATGGCCGTATTGATCAGGTTAAGCCCTACTACAAAGATCTGGTCGATCAGAACCGGAATAAAAAGCGCGATGACCTGCCGGTAATCGATCGCTTCGCCGGAGAAATATTTGTCCAGGAATCCTTGTTTCACGTTTGCATTTGGCTGTATCAATGCCTTCACTTCTTTTCTGATTGAATTTGCAGGTTCCGAAGTCCGTCATGGTTAACGCAAAGTCCGATCTTTCAGCCGCTCTGTAAAACATTGTTCATATTATATTAATTTCTATATCATTATATTTAATTATAATTAAACATATTTAGATTCCGGAAAAGAGTGATTCGATGAAACTCGATATCGTGAATGCAACCTGCGGCTATAATGGAACGGAAATTGTCCGGAATATTACCTTTTCGGTGCAGACCGGAGATATGGTCTGTCTGCTCGGACCGAACGGTGCGGGCAAGACAACCCTGTTCAAGAGCATTCTGGGCTTCCTGCCGCTGATCCAGGGAGAAATCCTGCTGGACGGGCAGAACATGACTTCCTTGCCGCCCCGTGTTCTCGCCAAAAGTGTCAGCTATGTGCCTCAGGCCCATACACCGCCTTTTGCCTATAAAGTGCTGGATGTCGTCCTGATGGGCAGAACCGCCCACATTGGAATGCTGTCCTCTCCGTCGAGCAAAGATAAGGAACTGGCCGCGCGGATGCTGGATGATCTTCGCATTTCTCATCTGGCGGGCAAAGACTATACGCAGATCAGCGGGGGAGAACGGCAGCTTGTTCTGATCGCAAGAGCCCTCGCCCAGGAGCCCAAGCTGCTCATTATGGACGAGCCCACCGCCAATCTGGATTTTGGCAATCAAGTACGTGTATTGGAGGAAGTTCAGAGGCTGTCCCGTAAGGGGCTGGGAATCCTGATGACCTCCCACTCCCCCGACCACGCATTTCTGTGCTCAACCAAAGTCGCGCTTATGATTTCAAATCAAGGCTTTCTCTTCGGCGAAGCGGCGGATGTGGTGACGGAACAAAATCTGAAAGCAGCCTATGGGGTAGAGGTTAGATTGACCGAGGTGAAAGACTCACTCGGACGCACGATCCAGACATGCGTGCCTCTGCTCAATCAATCAATATAGGGAGCGGGTTCCGGCGCGCGCACGCTTCCCGGCATGCGGGTGCCGCCTCCATTCCCTTCCTGAGTAAGGATAAAAAACGTGCAAAAAAAGCAAAAACCCTTCATCATCAAGAAGGGTTTAAGGTAATACTTGAATGCGGTCGAGAGGACTCGAACCTCCACGGGGGGTTAGCCCACACGGACCTGAACCGTGCGCGTCTGCCAATTCCGCCACGACCGCTCGCAGGAGCACTAATCATGCAGCCACGAGAAATAATATAACATAATTCATAGAGAAGAACAATAGGAATTTTTCGTAGCAAATTAAGCAGTGAAGCTTCGCCGGTTAAGGTGATCAGCTCCGCCTCCGCCTGAACATCCAGAGTCTCCAGAATCAGCTCGATTCTCTTATCCACCCCGTCCGCATTCACCAGCTTCACGTAGATTTGGCGGTCATCCTTCGTAACCGAATGGAAGACTTCCCGGTTGTAGGCTTCCAGCTTATAATCCAGAACGCGGCTCTCCGTCTCTCCGTCCGTGTAGGAGCAGATCAGCCGGTCGCCTGACTTACCGCCGTAATTGACTGTCACTGTATAGTCCGTCATCACGGCAAGCGGTTCGTAACATGCCGCTCTTAGATTGCCCGCCGCGGTGCTGGAGGAATAATCGCCGAGCGTATAGGCCTCAACGCCTTGCTTGAACACCTTCACACCTGTGGTGTTGCCGCCGTATCCGACCGCATACTCCAGCACATCCTTGTTCGCCGGGGCAATATCGGTCAGGCCCGCGCCGATGGTGAAGCCGTCCTGACCGCTTATTTTGGACAAAACCACCGTAACGGTGTAATCCGACCAGTCCTCATTCAGGATATACAGACCGTTCAGCCCGTTGTCCTGGGCTTTCAGCACAATTCCTTCGCCTTCCTGGACCGTGTAGCCGGCCGATCCGGGAATGGTCTGCCACAGCGGATTCAGCGGCTCGGCAAAATGCTGATCGAGCAGCACGCCGCCATCCTTGTTCGAAGTAACCGTCACACGCTTCACCAGCACCTCCGCGCTGCCTGTTGCAATCTCGATTCCGCCATGCGGCTTCAGCTCTGTCTGCCGGCCCTGCCGGTAAGTGGAGAAGGATGTTCCAAGCACCGTGTGCCCAATGTACTTGGCGTAGAGCTGCTGCACATAGTAGTTCGGCGTGAACCATACTGTCTCATCATCGAACCAGATGCAGTCCGGGGTCCAGCGGTAGGTGCCGTCCGTCAGCACCTTGTTGAACAGCGGAGCGTAGGCCGCCAGGCGGACAACGTCGGCATTGTTCTCAAAGCCCGTCATTAATGCCGCTTCAGCCACCGCGCCTGCGAGCGTGTTTTTGTCCGTGGACGCATACTCTCCGACGAAGACTTTGGAGGTCTCCTTCCAGTTGAGGCTGCCGTCCCTGTTGTACGCCCGGTAATAGTAGTTGTAGCGGTCCGCATTGCGCAGCAGATAGTCGTTGGAGCGGTAGTAATGCTCATCTGCAATGGTATCCATATAGTTCGGCTGCTTGGCGTACCAGGTTACCGTCTCTTCGATGACCTCATGGCCGTCCGCAAAAGCGATCTTCGCCGATCCTTTCAGATCGCCGCTCAGGAACTTCCAGCCCTGCTGATAGGCATCATCGTCCGCCTGGGCGCCAACAGTAGAGATAATATGCAGCTCGTAGCCGGGATAATGCTCCTCCATATACGCGTCAATCGCCGTCTTGAACACCTCGAAATTGGCAAAAAACTCGGTGCCCCAGTTCTCGTTCCCCACGCCGAGATAGTGAAGCTTGAAGGGATCCCCATGCCCCATCTCCCTGCGCAGCGCCGCCCATTCATTATTTTGAAAATCAGTGCTGATGGCAAAATCGATCAGGTCCGTAAAGTTCTTGATGTAATAATCCCGCAGTCTGCCCCCGGCCGGATGGGCGTAATCCGAACGCGCCTGGCACAGCACTCCGCAGGCCATGACGGGCAGCGGCAGGGCGTTCAGGTCCTCGGCGAGCTGGAAGTATTCCATATACCCGAGACCCATCGTCATCATATAGCCCCAGACGTTATAGTTCTCCTTGCGGAGCTCGATGCGTCCGACGGAATCCTTCCAGTCATAGACGTTCTTCCAGATGAAGGAGCCTTCGGAGATGCAGCCGCCCGGGAAGCGCAGAAACTTCGGATGCAGATTGACGAGTGCGTTCACGAGATCCGGACGCAGACGATAGTTCGGATTGCTGAGATAGTTGGCATGAGCCGACAGAGAGTGTTCTTCCTTCCTCGCGCCCCATACCTCCTGGGGCATGAGCGAAACCATGTCGATGGAGATGTCTCCGGCAAAAGTCAGTGCAAGCTGGCCCAGCGTGGTGCTTGTTCCGGTAAGGACGAGCGTGCGATCTGTGCCGTATTTTTTCCACTTGCCGCCGCCCTCGACTTCGAGCGCAACCGCAACGCTGATGGGAGAGCCGTCCGGTCTCTGAAGCTGGAGCGTAATGCTTCCCGCCGACTCGGCCTTTGCCCATATGGTAAAGTCATACCTGGCGCCTTCCCGGATCGACATCGCGCAGTGTCCGTTGGCGTCGGCGAAGCCCCGGTTGCGGATGGTCGCTCCATCCGCAACCGTGACATAATAGGCGTTCGCGTCCGGATCGTTCACGCCGAAGAGTTCATTTAAGCCGCCGGAGGATTGCGGCGTCATCTTGTCCGTGTCGCCGGACCAGGCGAACAGCGGATCGCGGGTCCGGCCCGTCGAGCAGCCGCATTCGCCCGATGCATGCGAATACGTGTCGAACGCGAAGGACTCGAAGGAGCGGTTCTGCACAAGCTCCGCATAGATGCCGCCGTCCGCCGCGTTGTTGATGTCTTCATAGAACAAGCCGTACATGACTTCGCTGACATCGGTGATTTCTTTATCGCCGTGGATGGTCAGCGTATAGGGCGGCACGTCCTGCGGAACGACCGACACCTCGAAGCTCTTCTCCAAAGAGCTGGAACCCCGGGTCAGTACCGCCGTAAGCGTCACTGCGGCAGCGGAACCAATCGGCTGTACCTGCCCGCTGTGAAAGAGCGCCTCCGGCTGGCTGGAGGTCCAGTGGACGCTGACCTTGCCGCCCATCAGCGTCTGAGGCAACGCCACGTCCCTGGTTATGATATTCGCCGAGAACGTCAGGTATTTGTCGCGGGCCAGCCGGATAATCTCGTCATCGCTCAAGGAGTCGCACATGACTTCGATCACTTCATCCTCGGATAAGCCCGCAGCATAGATGCGCACGTCCGACAGAGCCCCGGCCAAATCGTCATCGGCCCCGTACTGCGAGCGGCCCAGATAATTCCGGCTGTAGCTGTCCCGATCTTCAAAGGTCGCGAACCAGCGGCGAAGCTGGGCGTAGTTGCCGCTCGAGGTCTGGCTGATCGAGCCGTCGGCGATCAGTTCTCCGTTCACGTAAATAACCGGACCCGCGCTGCTGAGCGTTCCGCCTTTCGTGCCGGTAACCGACAGCGCAACATGCAGCCATTCGCCGGACGGGAAGCCCCTGCCGGGGTCCACCGTCAAATCCCCGCCGGAGGACAGCGTGCCGCGCAGATTGCGGGTCAGGAACAAATAGGGCCCTTGTTCGCCCTTGCCGAAATCGAAGAGGCGCTCCCACACGCTCGTTCCCCTGCTCAGATTAATCCAGGCCGTTACCGACATGCCCGTGTTATCGCTTACACTTTGCAGCAGATCAGCAGGCAGCTCAAGATAGGATGAACCGCTTCGTCCTCCCTTTAATATGACAGCCGGTCTGCCAGCGACGGCCCCGATCTCCGGCGGATTGCTGCCGCCAGCCTTTCCGTCTCTCCCCTGCCCCGAGCTGTCCTTGCCCGTTTGGCTCACGTCGTCGAACTTGTAATGCGCAATCAGTTGATCCCGGTAACTCGTCATTCGCTTCTCCTCCATTTATTTAAAATATATATGAAATGATTCATGTTTTTATGACTTATATCCCTATAGTACTCTATTCATGTAGAATATCAAGAGAAACTGTACGAAAAATGAGATTTCATTCTGTTATGTTCACAAAGTTATAAAATAAAAGATCACCCCATCCCTTTCCGGCAATGAGACAACCCTGGGAATCACCGTTAGACCATGCCCGAACATGGCATTTAATATGCATTTTGTAGCTCAACCTTCCCATCATTCGATGATGACGCATTTTTTTTGCATAAATATTTAATTCCTTTTTATTTCATTCATTCTATTGTTTTATTATTTTGAGAATATATAGAGCAAAATTCTTTACATAATATAAACAATCCATTCACACGTTGTTGACGAATCCGCACTAGTATTAAAATAGGCCTTTGAAATTTTATGTAAAATTCTGTATAAAGATTGAGTCAGAGAATCCTTTTTACAAAGTTTTCAGAGGGCTGGAGAAATGCCTTTGCCCGAATGGGCAAGAGCAGCATCAAAGGACTACATATCATTACAACTATGTGGGAGGTAGAGTTTTGTTTACAAAGCCAAGGTTTCACAAAGTATTTGCAATCGTTTTGATCAGCATGTTGTTGTTAGGTGTATTGACGCCGGGAGGACTTCAGAGAGTCCACGCTGCCGATGGCGGCGGAACCGTAACCAGCCCGGAGTTTAACGGAGATGGAACGGTTACCGTGAGCACCTATTCCCCCAAGAGCGAGATGTATATCAATGGTAATTTTACGAATTGGAGCACATTTAAGCCCATGTCCTTAACGGGCACTGTCTTGGTAGACGGCGTGCAACAGAACGTATTCTCCTACAACCTGAGTACTCAGGACTTCAATAATACAGGAGGAGTCGTTCAGTACAAATACATTCCGCAGGCTTCCTGGTCGGGAGATTATACTGACTTCTTGAATGCCAGCCCGAAGGTTAGCGGAAACTCTGCGGTCTATTTTTTGAAGCTTGCCCTTAATCAGAAGCAACTGCAACCGGGTCAAAGCACACCGGCTGAGGCATTTCGCTACTTGTCAGACGGAAATAAAGCCGATTTAACTGGTTCTGTAAATTGGACAAGCAGTGAGCCGGCTTTTGTTACAGTCTCGAATGGAACTGTCCTGGTTGCCCCTAACGCTCCACTGGGAACGGTGACCATTACCGGTGTTTATCAAGGGGTTAGCGCGACAGCTACCCTTGAAGTTGTTGAATCATTGCCTGTTCCGAAAGTAAAATCAGTAGCCGACCTGACGGATTTAAATGACCGGCTGATGATTGGTCAACCGACTCCGGAGATCACAGGTGAGGTTGAGGTCGAGGATATCACGAACGGTGCCGGCAAGGGGAATAACCTTATCGCCCAACTGGGATATCGTTTCGAAACAGATCCGGATTATACATGGGTAAATGCGGTTTATAAAGACGATGTTGGCAACAGTGACCGGTTCAGCGCACAGTTTACTCCTGATCGTGCAGGCAAGTGGTATTATGCCATGCGCTTTTCGTTGGACAACGGCTTAACATGGGATCAGAAAATATTGGGCTACAAGGTTAATAAGTTCTTTGACGAACAGACTATTGTCAAACCGTTCGACGTTATGCTGACTTGGACTCAAGACGCGAAAACTACCCAGACCATTACCTGGAAAACCGAGTCGAATGTTAGTGAAAGCTACGTCCAGTATGCCGAGAAGTCCAACGAAGGGTCTTTCCCTGGTGTGAACACCTCGGTGATGGCGGAAGGAAAAGGGTACAAAACGCAATATGTAAACGTTAGTGCAAGTGTGCATACCGCTACACTGGCGGGTCTGAAGCCGGGTACAGCTTATGTATACCGGGTTGGAACGGGTACGAATTGGAGCGATACCGCCACCTTTACAACAGAGGCTTCTATTGCCGCGCCATTTCAATTTCTGATCTTTGGTGATAGTCAAAGCGGAAGACAAGAAGAGTCGGATTATGCGAAATGGGGAGAAACGGTTAACGCGGCTTATCAAGCGAATCCAGAAGCCAAGTTTATTATTAATAACGGTGACCTGGTGGAAAAAGGAAGCTATGAGCATTGGCATAAATGGTTTGAAGGAGCAGAAGGTGTAATCGAGAACATTCCCGAGATGCCTGTCACGGGGAATCATGAATATTACTCCACCTATGGTGTGAATGAACAGGCGGATAATTTCAAGATGCAATTCAATCTCCCTCAGAACGGTCCAGATCGCTTGAAGGGCCTGGTCTATTCTTATGACTATGGCGATGTGCATATCTCCGTACTGAACTCGCAGAATACAGAAGCTAACACAGACCAGACCGAGAAAATGGGTGACATTCTTGCGGAACAAGCGGCTTGGCTGGACCAAGACTTGATGAGCACGGATAAGAAGTGGAAAATCGTATTCTATCATAAGGCATCCTACTACAGCAGAAGCAGTCGTGCAGCCGATGCGGAGAAAGTAAAATTGGCGTTCCAGCCGGTAATCGACAAATATCATGTGGATCTGGTATTCGGCGCCCATGACCATACCATTACAAGAACTTATCCGATTAACAATAATAACTTTGTTGACAATACGACCAAGGGTACCGTGTACTATATAACCGGTCGCTCGGGCAATAAAAACTACAGTGATCCGTTTAAACAGGTATGGGATGCGTATTACAAAAACGATACGGATGACACCAACTATCTTACGGTGAATGTGAACGGAGATAAGCTGACGGTTAAAGCAATTGAGAAGAATGGTAACGTGCTTGACGAGTACACCATTGATAAAACGTCCGGAACTCCAAGCGTAGAATTGCCAAATATTCCGATCGCAAAAGCAGAGAACTTGTCTGCACTGTCGAATGAACAAAATGCAGGTACTAAAACCGACGACATTACGGCAGAAGTGAATTCACAGAATGTGACGAATTATACGGGACGCGGAGTTCATATTCAAGCGCAATTAGGATACAAGCTCAGCGAAGACACTCAATATACTTGGGTGGACGCCGTTTACGCTCAGGACAATGGCAACAACGACGTCTACCGAGCTAATTTCGTTCCGGATAAAGCCGGTAATTGGGAATATGTAATGAGGTTCTCAGGAGATGGCGGCAACACCTGGACAAGTACAGAAGCCAAGACAGTCAAGGCAATCTCCAGCAATACCGGAGAGGAAGGTCCGGGACCGGCACTCTTGACCGGATTGTCGGTGGATCAAGGAACGATATCTCCGGCATTCTCTTCATCGGTATTCAACTATCGTGTTGATGTAGCGAATACCGTTTCCAGTCTCGGGATCTTCTTGAATACAGGAGACTCCAGTCCGGTTCTGTCGGTTACGGGTGCAACATATGCCTCGGTGACTGGCAGCGTGTACGAATATCACGCTGCGAATCTGGCTGTCGGTCCGAATCCAATCGAGATTAAGCTGTCGAATGAGAACGGCTCGACGAATTCCTATACGCTGATAGTGAACCGTGCCCAGAGCAGCAATGCAGATTTGAGCAGACTTACGCTGTCGAACGCCACAATTAGTCCAGTCTTCGGAGCCGGGATTACATCGTACAGCGCCAGCGTTGCGAACGGGGTCGCCAGCACCAGTGTAACGGCTACTGCATCTGACAGCAATGCGACGATTACAGTAAATAATACAGCGGTTGTAATCGGTCAGGCCAGCGAATCAATCGCCCTGAGCGTTGGAAGCAACGTGATTACGATTGCAGTAAAAGCGCAGGATGGCACAACGAAGAGCTACACGGTAACGGTGACCCGGGAAGCTGCACCTAGTTCGGTAAGCGGCGGACAACCAACCGCGACGGCTCCGACTACACCGACGACACCAACGACAGGCACAAAGCCGGAACCTGCCAAGATTAATCCCTTCCAGAGCAAGGTGATTAACGTGGAAGCTGTAATTCAAGCCATCAGGGAATCGATTGCCGCCACGAAGAATACGAGCATTTCGTTCAGCGATATCGCGCAGCATTGGAGCCGCAATGAAATTGTTCTGGCCGTGAAGCTGCGTATCATCAACGGTTACCAGAATGGAACGTTCCGCCCCGATGCTTCCGTAACAAGAGCAGAGTTCGCAGCTATGGTATGTCGTGCTTTCGGACTGGAAGCAGGCCAGGGTTCGGCGTCGTTCCGCGATACGACAACGAATTGGGCTTCCGACTACATCCGGACATTGGCTGAAAAGGGGATTATTAACGGTTATTCCGACGGAAGCTTTAGACCGAATGCAGCAATTTCCCGTGCAGAGATCGTTACGATCTTGGCCCGAGTTCTTGATCTTGGCCAACTGGCAACCGGTAATTCGGCTTCTTTCACCGATGTCGGCAACGATCATTGGGCTAAGAATGTCATTGGGGAAGCCTACAAGGCCCAATTGATTCAAGGGGTAACCCCCTCTGCATTCAAGCCTGATAACCAGGCCACACGCGCTGAAGCCATAACCGTCCTGCTGCGCGCATTAAAGAGCGACAGCTCCATTAAGGAACTTATTGAAGGAATGTAAAAAAAGCAACGCATAAACAAGGCTGCCTGAAGTCCTAACTTCAGGCAGCCTTGTTTTTAGGTTTGAGCCAGACTCATGAATGGCGAGCGAGAGATTGTCTTTAAAATGTACTGGTTCATGGCATTCGTAGTCGAACAAATGAGCAATTTCCACTTTAGTGATGATCGGAATACTTTTAGCAAACTTAAGCAAGCCATACCCCTACAACTGCTTGAACTCAATCCAGTCGATCACAAGACCCGGCTTCACGAAGTCCAGCTTCAGCTCATAGAGCCCCGCTTCGAGCTCCGCCTTCACCAGCTTCTGGCGGACCCAGCGGCCGTCCGTTCCGTTCGTCTGGATAGTCGTCATCAGCTGGCCGTTCAGCGTCACGTTGCAGGCACTCTGCGCCAGATTCGATTCCGGCGACATGAGCTGGACGAGGGTCCGGTACACGCCGGACTGCTCAACCTTCACAATAACCGGTCCCGCCGGGTCCGGCTTGATTTGGCTTCCATCCGCCAGAGACTCTGCCTGCTCAGCCGCAAGCGACGGATTCGCCTTAAACGCTTCGACCGTCTCCTCAATTACCTGCTCGCGCGAGAATACCGGCGCATGCATCAGGAACCGGCAGATGTTCATGGCGCTGCGCTGCAGCTCGCCCCGGGTCAAGGTTCCGTTCTCCAGGGACTCCAGTGTGTTATCCTCCATGGCGTTAATCTCTGCGCCATAGTTGCTGACGACCATATACAGATCGTTCTGCGCACGGACCATGAAATTGGTGAACCGGGCGTCCGCCGTACCGCCGGATTCCGCATCGTTCATCTTGGCCCACCAGTCCGTCATTACTATACCCTGGAAACCCCACTCTCCGCGAAGAATCGTCGTGTTGAGATCATAGTTCGATGCCGCCCAGTGTCCGTTCACCGGATTGTAGGAGGTCATGATCGAATTGGCTCCGGCCTGCTTCACGGCGATTTCGAAGCCCTTGAGATAAATCTCCCGCACGGCGCGCTCGGATACGACGGCATCCACCTGGCTGCGGTATTTCTCCTGATTGTTGCAGGCAAAATGCTTCAATGTCGCGTTCGATCCGCCCTTCATAATTCCGCGGGTACAGACGGCCGCGAACACGCCGGTAACCAGCGGGTCCTCGGAGAAATACTCGAAGTTCCGTCCGTTCAGCGGACTGCGGCGGATATTCAGCCCCGGTCCAAGCAGTGTGTCAATCTCATTCCGGAGCAGCTCCCGGCCTTCCATAACGTACAGCTCCTCGACCAGCTCCGGGTTCCATGTTGCGGCCAGCAGCGTGCCGATTGCCACCTGGGTCGCCTTCTCTCCGCTGTCCATCCGGATGCCGGACGGGCCATCCGCCGTACATCCCACCGGGATGCCGAAGCCGAACAGCGAATCGCTCACTCCGCCAAAGGCCGATGCCGTACCCGATGTCACCAGCGGGCTGCTCATGCCTTCGCCGCGGACAATCGCGGCCAGATCCTGGTCGCTGAGCTGGGCGATGAAGTCCTCCATGCTAATCTTGCCCTCATGCACATCTTTGAGCTTGTATCCTTTGTCTCCGGTCTGCTCCAGCGTCACCGGCAGCTTGCTCTGAATGCGCTCAGCTAATGAGATTTTCTGCTTCGGCGCTTCCGTGAAGATCAGCTCGTACGTGCCGTCCTCCCGCCGCGCTCCCGGCTTCATCCGGGTGAAGCTCGCGGTCGGAGCCAGCGCCTCTTCCAGCTGCTCGACTACGGTGGTATCCGCCACCGTATATCCGCTTTGACCTTCAACGCCGAGGCTGATAAGGCTGCGGACATTGCTGCCTGCGAACAGGTTATACGTTCCAGCCTCCAGCACATAGGCGGAAGGGAAGCCCGTAACGCCTTCGTCATCGTAGGATGCCATAATGTGAACGGGGAAGCTGATAGTCAAGGTCTGCGACTCGCCCGGCTGAAGCACCCGTGTTTTGCCGAATGCCGCCAATGCCTTGGCTGGCTTGCCCAGCTTGCCCTGAGGCGCTTCGTAATACACCTGAACCGACTCTTTGCCTGCAAATTCACTGCCTGTGTTGGTAACGGCTACAACGAGTTCAATGATCTCTTGTCCGTCACGATTCGCCAGCCCAGCCTCTTCCGCCTTCAGTTCAAAGGTTGTGTACGACAGGCCGTAGCCGAACGGATACTGCACCTTCTCCGGGCAAAAGGTTTCAAAATACCGGTAGCCTACATAAATGTCTTCTTGATATACGTTCGTAAATTCATCCCCGTAATTGCGGGTCGACGGGTAGTCGTCCAGCGAGTAGGCGATCGTATCGGTCAGCTTGCCGCTCGGGGCTACCTCTCCGGCCAGCACGTCGGCAATCGCATTGCCGCCTTCCATACCGCCATGCCAGGCATAGATTACGCTTGCAATCGGGTGGATATAGTCCGCGTCATTCAGCCAGCTCATATCGATAATATTCGACACATTCAGCACGACAATCGTCCGCTCGAAGTGGGCCGTTACCTGCTTCAGCATGTCCTTCTCATCATCGGTCAGCCGGTAGCTTCCCTGCTCATTGGCATTGTCCTGATCCTCGCCCGCCGTACGGCCGATCACCACGATAGCTTTATCCGACTTCCCCCTGGCTTCAGACACCAGCTCGCTTGTCAAAGGCATTTCCTTCTGATGCCAAGGCTCTGCGGCCCAACCGCCTCCCCCGTTATCGAACGGGTTGGCCTCGATCCATTTCTCATACACAGCCGCCAAATCTTCATTAACCGTGATATTCTTCTTGGCGCGCAGGCCGTCCAGCAGATTGGTTGTATACGCCACATTGACGCTACCGCCCGATCCGGTGCCGCTCCGATAATAGTTTACCTGTGTTCTTCCAAAAATCGAAACGCTTTCGCTCTTCCGGATCGGTAGAGCGCCCGCATCATTCTTCAACAGTACGGCTCCTTCTGCGGCCACAGTCCGGCTGAATTCTGCAAACCCTTCCAAAGGTACTCCCAATTTCCTTGTATTCAAGGCTTTCTCCCCTTAACTGTAGTTGTTCAACATCTTACTACAAAGCTTTTCACATTCATAGGGAAGGAATCAGTTGAAAAATCTTAGAAAAAACCGAATTCGCATCCCTGTAAGGAGTGCATCGGCGCATGATTTACATTTCCAGGTAAAAACAAACGAACGGCTCGAGCATCGGGCGGAGGTATCGCAGACCACCCGTCATTGAATGCTGACAGCATCCAATCCCCTCAAGCCAAAAAACCTCCGACTGCTTCCAGCCAGAGGTCTGACGACACGCTCAACAGAAAAGCGCTCAGCTGAATCCGTGACGGCAGCCTTACCTCTTCCTACCGCGTTTGTTGAACCGGTTGTACATCACAAGGGCGGCGATGATCATGCCGATCATGCCGATATTGCTGGCAGCATCAGACGCCACACCGAACATGAGGCACAGATTGGTCACCAGCATATTTGTAAGCAGGGCGACGATGATCAACATTAAGGGGCGTACGATATTATATCCTCTCATCCGCACTCTCCTGACTCTTTTTTATAATCATATCGGGACTAGAGAGCCATTTCAACTCCGGGAGAATTGCCCCACTGAGCTACCCTTGTTCCCACAAGGGGAAATGCCCGTTGAGGCATAGCTCCAGCATATCCGGCCAAGGCCCATATCCGGAGGCCACGTTCAGATGGCCCACTCCCGGCAGCAGCACAGACGGCAGATGGAGACGCTGGTAAGGAATATGATCTTCCATCCGGCAGTAAGGGTCATCGGTCGACAGGACGACCACGCCGGTATTGGCGCTTTTTCCCACCATATCCAAGGAATCAGGCACCGGGAAAAAGCTGGCCACTTCCTCCAGCCGGGTATGTATGGAAGGCGGACAGACGAGAATCAGCCGGTTCGCCAGCTTGACTTTGGCCGCTATGGCATAGTGAATCCACAGAATGCAGCCCAGACTATGGGCGACTACAGTCAATTCCTCCTCTTCCGGAACCGTCTCCAGCACTTCTGCCAGCCGGCGCAGCCACTCCTCCTTAATCGGATGGTCGTAGTTCGGGAAATCGGGGTAATAGACCTTCTCCCCCCGGGCAATCAACTCTTCATACAGCCACGACTGCCAATGCTCCGGGCCACTGCCGCCCAGTCCATACAAAATCAGATAGCTTCGGCTCATGCCGCATCCCACCATTCTTTTTCAAGTTAAATATCATAGAAGCCAAAGGTTCTCTCGAAATAATCACCCAGCGCTTCGCTCAGCATATCCTCCCAGCTCTCAAACCCGGCACCCTGGGCGATGAAGCGGTCCAGCCTCTCCTTATCCAGCCGCACAATCTCCTCCAGCTCTCCGATCTCGAATCCCCCTGAAGCCAAAAAATCAGCCAAACTCTTGTACGCCGTATGTTTTTGCATGAATTTTCCGTCAAACAGAATCTTCCAGCTTACCTGTCCATCCCGTTTATCCAACCTGAAGCACACCCTCTCTCCCGCTCCATATGTCCGTACAGACGCTTCACCTCTATATTCCTCCGCCAAAAGCGCCTATGCGCCTAAATACGAACCGGTGGCTAACCTGTTGAATCCGTATAACCAAAACGGGAAAATATAGAATATCGGCATATTCACATTCGCGGTCTGCCCGGGCCGGAAGGAAGCGCCGTTTAAACTCCGTTAATTCTGCGTTGACATAAATAAAGTATAGTCGGCTCATACCCTAATTCCAACACAAAGGATGCGTGCACATATGGGAATTCACGCCTACTTTCGATCTTTGAACGATCTTGAACGTATCATCCGCGCCCCCGGCAAGTTTAAATTCGAGGAGCATAGCGTATCCGCCCATTCCTGGAAAGTGGTGCAGTACGCCAAGACGCTCGCCGATATCGAAGAGCTGCACGGGACGGCGATTGATTGGAAGAAGCTCTATGAGATTACGAGCAGCCATGATTACGGCGAAATTTTTATCGGGGACATCAAGACGCCGGTCAAGCATTATTCCCTTGAGCTTCGCTCGATGCTCCAGCAGGTGGAGGAGGGCATGGTCCGGCATTTCATCGACGAGAATATTCCGGAGGAATTTCAGGCGATTTTCCGCAGGCAGCTCCGGGAAGGGAAGGACGACTCCGTGGAAGGGCTGATTCTGGAGGTGGCCGACAAGCTGGATCAGGTCTACGAGGCTTTTGCGGAAATGCAGCGGGGCAATATGGAAAAAGAATTCATCACCATGTACCGCGGCGCCCTGGTCAAAATCAAAAATATCGATCTGGAATGCGTCCGCTATTTCCTGAACCGGATTCTTCCGGACATTATTGAGGAAAGCAAAGCTTCCCCCATCGATATCAAGCGCATCACCGAAGAAGCGCTGGCGCTGTAGAATGCTGGCGGGCGATATGCGCCGTTTCACATCCCCCGCCTTGTCCGGGAGTCCGGCTATTAAAAATGACCTCATCCTCCACTTCTGTGTGGATTTTGAGGTCATTTTTCGGTTCCCGTCCAGCGCCGAACACTATTGAGACAGCCGTGGTGGTACTTCAGCTTACGCGCAGGCTGCCAGATTCCGGAGGATTCCGCTAAATGTTAAGCTCCATCGCCTTTCTCCAGCCGCCGAACGATGTCAGCTCATAAGCTCCCTCCACCGCATAGGCTTCGCACATGAAGCCGGAGACGGTCCGACCGTCTTGCAGCTCAATTTGGCCGATGCCGAGCGGCGACGGGATGGATGCCGTGAACAGCCCGAAGGAAGTCGCCGGCATATCCCACAGCTCAACGGCAATGGACGCCCCTCCTGACGGGACCCGGACCAGCCCCGGCTTGGCCGGCTCGGTAGGCAGCTTATACAGCCGATAATTCTCCGAGGTCGCGGTCTCCTCCACGAACACCGCACCATAACCGGTCATCTGCGGTTCCAGTCCCATGCCGCGCATATGCAGCCCACAGACGGCTACCCGGATGGTATCCTGCTGCCGCATGAAGTGCCGGGAGGCCGGAATGAGATTTCCTTCTTCCTCCGGAACCGTGAAGAGCGTAATGCCAAACGGCAGCTTCGGCCCGGCCATTCCGGCGGGAATGGCGATGGCGCTTAAATCGAGCAGATTGCAGTGGTTAGTGTAGAGACCCATTTGGCTGTTGGTCGCAATGGGATCGGCTGCTGCCTGCTCCCTTGTCCATGTGCCGCCGCAGGTCGGCAGCACAAGCACCGCCCGCCGGAGCCACTGGCGGGTGAGCGCCTTGATCTCGGCCAGCCGATGCTGGGCCTTGAAGAGGGCGCTTGCCGTGAACTCCGCTCTCGCCCCCGAGCACAGAATCGTCTCCGTCACCGGCAGAGCCGCACCTGGATGCTCTTCAATGAAGGCATCCAGATCGCTCCACCGCTCGGCGACGAGCGGACCTTCGTACAGCAGGGCTGCCGCTTCCTGCAGCAGACCGGCGTCCACCTGCTTCACCGTTACGCCTGACCGGAGTATCCGCTGCTTCGCCCGCTCCCACGCAGCTTCATATTCCGCTGCGAAAGGGCCGTAGAACTGCAGCGGATCTGCGGGGAGCAGCCATACGGAAGGCTGCTCCGGGAAGTTCAGCGGGCGGGCGGCGGAATACGGATCGCCCGCCAGCGGTCCGCGGACGGCCTTGTCAACGGCCGCCGCATCCTCTGCGGACCGGGCGAACACGGTCACGCAGTCAATGCTCCGGCAGGCGGGAATGACGCCCGCCGACGGCCAGGCCGAGACGGCCGGCTTGTAGCCGACGAGGCCGTTCAGGGCCGCGGGTACGCGGCCGGAGCCGGCGGTATCGGTGCCGAGCGAGAAAGCGGCCTGTCCGCGGGCCACCGCAACGGCTGAGCCGGAGCTGGAGCCGCCGCTGATCAGTTCGGGGCGCAGCGCATTATGCGTGTCGCCGTAAGGGCTGCGGGTGCCGACCAGGCCGGTGGCGAACTGGTCGAGGTTCGCTTTGCCCACGGGCACCGCGCCTGCCGCGATCAGCCGTTCCACAACCGCCGCATGACGGTCCGGCACGTATTCGAAATCCGGGCAGGCCGCCGTAACCGGCCAGCCCGCCACTTCAATATTGTCCTTCACCGCGAACGGGATGCCCCACAGCGGATAATCGGCGGGATTCATCGCCTTCAGCCGCTCCAGATAAGGCGCGATGCGCTCCAGGGAAGGCTCCAGGATCCAGATCTTCATGTCCCGGTCCCGTGCCGCACGGCCCGTTACCGCCGCAATCACCTCTTCCGGCGTAAAGCTGCCGGACAGATAGCCCTTACGGAGTGATTCAAGAGTAAGTTCAAAGGGAATGGCCTGTATGCTCATGATGCAGTCGCCTCCTGTTCCAGCTCCAGTGGATAAATCGCCGCAATGCAGTCTCCCGCACATACCTGATCGCCGGATTCGACGAAGACGGATGCGATAACGCCGTCGAACGGAGCGAACTGCGAGAACTCCATTTTCATACTTTCTTCTATTATAATGGTGTCGCCTTTCAGTACCTTCTGGCCCGGCTTCACCAGCACCTTCCAGACGCTGCCCGACATCGAGCTGTTCACGCCCTGGCTGCCGCCAGGGAGCGCCTCCTGCTCGTGGGAAGCGGAGCCTTCCGGCTCGGATACATGCTCGGCGATGCCGAGCCGCTTCCATAGATCGCGCTCTTCCTGGAACGATGCCTGCTGCAGCTTCCGGAACGCGGCCGATTCTTCCTGAATCTCTTCGAGCCAGCTTAAGTATTGACCCAGGTTAAACGTAGTCTCTTCAACTTCAACCGTGAACTCTCCCCGGGGGAACTCGTCTCTCATCCGAAGCAGCTCCTCCTCGGAGACCGGATAGAAGCGAATCTGATCGAAGAAGCGGAGCAGCCAGGGCTTGCCTTCCACAAAGTTCGCCGTCTGGCGGAACTTGTTCCACATCTGCACCGTGCGGCCTACGAACTGATAGCCGCCGGGGCCTTCCATGCCGTAGACGCAGAGATAAGCACCGCCGATGCCGACGGCGTTCTCCGGCGTCCACGTACGCGCCGGATTGTACTTCGTCGTCACGAGCCGGTGTCGCGGATCAAGCGGCACGGCGACTGGTGCGCCGAGATACACATCGCCCAGCCCCATCACAAGATAGGAAGCGTTGAATACAACCTCGGCGACTTCCTCCAGCGAGCCCAGACCGTTCATCCGGCGGATGAACTCCAGATTGCTCGGACACCATGGGGCATCCGGGCGTACATTTTGCTGATAACGCTCAATGGCCAGCCGGGTTGCCGGGTCGTCCCACGACAGCGGCAGCTTCACAATCCGCGACGGAACTTCGATGGAATCGAGGGACGGCAGCGCAAGGTCGATCTCCATGACCTTCGCGGCAGCTTCCTTGACCGTGATCCGGGAGGCATCCAGATGAATCTGCAAAGAGCGGATACCCGGCGTCATTTCAATATAAGGAATGCTGCCGCTGTCCTTCACGGCCTGCATCAGCACATACACCTGGAACCGGTACAGGAGATCAAGCTCCCGATCTCCGTATTCCACCAGGATGTTCTCGTCGCCGGAGCAGCGAACCGCGATCTTGAAGCGGCGGCCTTCTTCTTCGTAAGCGATGAGCGGCATGTAATCGCCGCGCGAAACCTCAGGCAGCTCCGGCAGCTTCGGCATTTCAGTCATTTCAGTCATTTCAGTCATTTCAGTCATTTCAGACAGTTCCGTCGGTCCCGTCAACCTCGGCAACTCCGGCAACTCCGGCAGTTCCGGCATCTTCGACGGCCCCGGCAGCTCCGCTTTTTCCCCAAGCCGCTGGAGATACAGCTCTTGCGCCGCCCGCAGCTCCTCGGCTTCCTCAACGGTAATCAGCTTGAAGCTGACTTTGTCGCCCGGACGAAGCTGGCCGATCTTCCACAGCTCGGCGGTAGCCGTCGTTACGGGGCAGACGAACCCGCCGAGGCTCGGGCCGTCCGGTCCGAGCAGGATCGGCATGTCACCCGTCAGATCCAGCGCGCCGACTGCGTAGGCGTTGTCGTGAATGTTCGACGGGTGAAGTCCGGCGTCTCCGCCATCCTCACGCGCCCAGAGCGGCGCAGGCCCAATCAGGCGGACGCCGGTGCGGGAGCTGTTGAAGTGAACCTCCCACACGGTGGAGGTAAGCTGGTCCAGATAGGCGGGCAGCACATATTCCGCCGTACAATGCGGACCCGGGATGACGCCGATGGTCCATTCGTTCGCCGTCTTCGGGATGGAGGCGGCATCCAGCGCGGGCAGCGGCTTCGTTGCTCCCTGGTGGACGCGCAGTACGGCTCCCGGCCGCAGCGCGCCGCCCATATGCCCGCCGAAGCCTCCGAGCGTGAAGGTCGAAGCGCTGCCCAGCGTCAGCGGCATATCGAGCCCGCCTGCGACCAGCAGGTAGGAACGCATACCCGCCGCAGCTTCAGCAAGCGTCAGCACGGAGCCAGCCTTCGCCTGCACCGGGGTATACAGCGGTACGGACACCCCGTCCAGCTCCGCGTTCATATCCGCTCCCGTCAGACAGAAGAGTATGTCATCCCGAAAGCGGTACGAGCCGCCGCGAAGCGTCATCTCAAGTCCCGACGCCGATTCTTCGTTGCCCAGAAGCCTGTTGCCGATGCGGAACGCCAGCCGATCCATCGGACCCGAAGGCGGAACACCGATATCCCAGTAGCCGATCCGTCCCGGAACATCCTGAACCGTTGTCTGTACACCGCCGTCCAGCACCTCGATTGCATGCTCTGCCGGAAGGAAGCCGTTCAGCATGTTTGTATAGACGAGCCCTTCCTTGAAAGCCTCCGTCTGCAAAAAAGCTTCTATATAAGACTGGTTCGTCGTCACCCCGTATACGCGCAGCGTCTGCAGTGCGTTCACCATTTTGGCGATGGCTTCCCGGCGCGTACCGGCATGCACGATAATCATCGCCAGCATCGGATCGTAGAGGGTCGTGACCTCCAGACCTTGCCGAATCCACGTCTCGATTCTCGCTTGCTCCGGCCAGATGACGGCATCGATACGGCCGTCGCCCGGACGGAAGTTATTGGCGCAGTCCTCTGCGTACAGGCGCACTTGCAAGCTGTGGCCTTGAGGCTCGCTGACCCTCTCCTCCAGTCCTTTGAGCGTACCGGCAGCCTCCAGAATCATCCACTCGACCAGGTCGATGCCGAGCACTTCCTCCGTTACGCCGTGCTCGACTTGAAGTCTCGTGTTCACTTCAAGGAAGTAATAACGCCGGGCATCCGGATCATAGAGAAACTCCACCGTTCCCGCACTGCGGTAACCAGCTTCCTTCGCGAGCCTGCGCGCACTGTCATGCATATCGCGGCGGACCGCCTCCGGCAGCAGCGGCGCCGGCGTCTCTTCAATAATCTTCTGGTTCCGCCGCTGCACCGAGCAGTCCCGCTCGCCAAGTGCAACAGCTTCCCCTTCACCGTTCCCGAAAATCTGCACCTCGACATGGCGGGCGCGGGCGATGTATTTCTCCAAAAACACCCCGCCGTCGTTGAAGTTGGCTGCCGCAAGCCGGGTTACCGAGTCGAACGCATCCCGAAGCGCCGCTTCATCCTGACAAATGCGCATCCCGATTCCGCCGCCTCCTGCGGTACTCTTCAGCATTACGGGATACCCGATCCCGTTCGCACGGTCAGCCGCTTCAGCCGCGTCTGTGATCAGCCCCGTTCCGGGCAGCATCGGCACTCCCGCCTGCTGCGCCATGGAGCGGGCCGTATGCTTCAGCCCGAACAGCTCCATATGCTCCGGCGACGGGCCGATGAAGGTGATGCCATGCTCCGCGCAGGCCTTCGCGAAAGCCGCATTTTCGCTCAGGAAGCCGTAACCCGGATGAACCGCATCCGCGCCCGTCTCCACCGCTGTACGAAGAATCAGCTCCGCATTCACGTAGCTCTCTTTGGCAGGGCCGTCACCGATCAGCACCGCCTCATCGGCTTGCTCCACATGCAGGCTGTCTCTGTCTGCCTTCGTATACACGGCAACCGATGCAATACCCATAGCGCGAAGCGTGCGGATAATCCGGACGGCGATCGTTCCCCGGTTGGCGATCAGTACTTTTTTAAACATGGCTGCCGCCTCCTTCAACATCCCAGATCAGCACCTGCGCCGGCGTCGGGTTGTAAGCATTGCATGGATTGTTAAGCTGCGGGCAGTTGCTGATCAGCACGGTGACCGGCGCGAGCGCCGTCAGCTCCACATAGCGTCCCGGACCCGACACGCCATCGGCGAAGACCAGCTCTCCTTCCGGTGTTACCGGCACATTCATGAAGAAATTCACGTTCGGCGCCAGATCGCGCTTGGTGAACTCGCTGCGTCCCGACAGCATCAGCATGAAGGTATCCCGGCAGTTGTGCATCGGCAGTGTATCATGCGAGTAGCGCACCGTGTTGCTCTGCGCGGAGCATGCGCCCCCGATCGTATCATGACGCCCGCATGTATCGGCTGTTATCTTCAGCAGCTCCCGTCCCGACTCGGCGACAAGCACCGATCCGGTCGTCAGGTACAAATTATGCTGGCGGGTAATGGTCCGGACGGCGCTGTAATGGTCGCTCGGATCTTCCGTCGAATAGAACAGCGTATCTACGGCCTGATTGCCTTCCACATCGATGATGCGCAGCACCTGGCCCGGGAGCAGGTCATGAATCCATCCTTCTCCGGCCGGGATGATTCGGTCATAGACCGCCTCGGCTGCCGTCTTCTCGCTCACTACCGGTTGAAATGTACTCATGTTAGTTTGCTCCTCTCATCAATGCGTAGGCATTCCATGTATTTTCAAAAGCCCGCCGGTTCTCCCCGCAGTGGTTAACACAGAGATCATCCTCAAGGACCGGCGCGGCATCCGCGACACAGATCGTTACAGCCGACTCCGGATAATCCTTCGACGGATTCAGGGGATTTGGCGTATTCGAGAATACCATCAGCACATCCATTTCCGTCCGCAGCGCAACCGACCGCCCCGCCGTCTCCTGAGGGATATACCGCATGGAGCCGTCCAGCTCGCAGATCACCTTGGAGAAAAAATTGACCGGTGTGCTCAAATCCCGAGGCGTCAGGTTATGACGATACAGCTCTACAACCAGATTCTCCTCACCGCTGCGATGCCAGGCGTTCCGTTCCTGCTGATAGGAGGTCGAGCCGTACTTGCTGTCCGTGCCCACCCGGTTCGTGTACCCGCCAAGCGGATCATGCCAGCCAACCGTATCCTCCGTGACCGAAGCCAGCACCCTTCCCTGATCGCTCATCAGCACATGTCCGGCCGTATAAAAAGCGGTGTGCTGCGCCTTGAGCGAATCCGGCATATTGTAGCGCTCGGAAGGATGAAAGGCATCGTACAGCAGAGCGGAGAGATTCGCACCGTCTCCGGCCGCCGTCAGTGTAATGGACTTGCCCTTGCCGATCCGTGCGGACCATTTGCCTCCAGGCTGCAGCGTAATTGAGAATGGTGATGTCATCTTAATTCCCCCTGTATGCGGATTTGGACTTGAACTGCCTGAACACTTGCCGAAAAAAAATAAAAAAGCCCGGGAGAAGCATCAAAGCTGACTTTGATGGATTCTCCCGGGCTTTTTTCCCGCCGTGTACACCAAGGCGACTAACGCGCCGATGCGCCTTCTCTCGGACCAGCCGACTCCCCAGAGGAGAGCCCGGAACCCTAGAAGACCTTGTTATGAAATTGCTTGTGTAACGAATCCTAACACAATTTTGGGACCTGCGCAATAAACCTTACGCATTTTTCCGAAAAAAAGACGTGCGATCTCCAAAAATCCAGGCGGATTGTATGGAAAACTCACTCTTTCAAACATATGTTCGTCTTATTTTCTGAAAAAAAGACTTGATTTTTCGAAAAACCCCTGCAACAATGTGAGGTGTCATGACATAGCCAATGTTTCACTGCTGTTTCTCAAATTTGGTGGAGGGATGCAAATGTCGAATAACCTAACATTAAAACGGAATCTGTCTTTATCCCATGTCGTGACTATGGGTCTGGCCTGGATGTCGCCCATGATCTTTTTTACAAGTTTCGGTGTGCTGCTTGATGGTGCAAAAGGCATGCTTCTCGCGGCTTATATGCTGGCCTTCGTGGCCATCGTCTTCACGGCTGCAAGCTACGGACAGATGTCGCGCGCCTTTCCCGTCTCCGGCTCCGCATATACGTATGTAAGCAAAGCGATTCATCCGTTTCTCGGCTTTCTGGTAGGCTGGGCGGTGCTGCTCGACTACCTGTTCTCCTGCATCATTGCTGTGCTGATGTTCGGTATTAACCTGAACGCCCAATTTCCCTCGGTTCCCTCCTCGGTGTGGATCGTGCTGCTCACCGCTGCCGTCATGGTCATCAACATCGTCGGCATCAAGGAATCCGCCAATGTGAGCAAGATATTCGTGCTTATGCAAATTGTGTTTATCGCGGGATTTTGCGCCCTTCTTGTCTACAAAGGTCTCCAGGGCGGGATTACGGCAGGCTTCAATCCTTTTGCCGCGGGAAAAGGGGTATCCTTCTCTTCCATCCTGGCCGGCGCTTCGCTTGTCTGCTTCTCATTCCTCGGCTTTGATTCCATCACCACGATGGCGGAAGAGACGAAGGAACCAAGCAAGACTATTCCCCGCGCCATTATTATCATCGTCGTGCTGGCGGGTCTGATGTACTTCGCCACAGCCTATCTGATTCAGCAAATGTACCCGTCCTTCACCTTCACCAACATGGATTCGGCCGGTTTTGAGCTTATGCAGTCCATCGGCGGCAGTATGCTTGCTTCGGTGTTCACCTTCGTTATCATCTTCTCGATACTGTCCCAGGGCATGTCGTCCATGACTACGGTCACCCGGCTGCTGTTCGTCATGGGCAGAACGTCGCTCCTTCCCAAAGCATTCGCTTCCATTCATCCCAGATTCCGCACACCTGTGTTCAATATCATCCTGGCTAGCATTATCTCCCTGTCCGCTCTCTTCATCAGTCTGGATACGGCTATCAAATTCGTGAACTTCGGCGCGCTGACGGCCTTCCTCTTCGTCAACTTGTCCGTTATCTTTCACTATATCATCCACATGAAGCAGCGGTCCCCGAAGGACCTGCTCTTCCGCCTGCTGTGCCCGCTCTTCGGCGCCGGATTCGTCCTGTATCTCATCACGCTGCTCGATATCGACTCTCTTATGCTCGGAGGCAGCTGGCTTGCTATAGGCTTGGTATTCTATTACCTCCGGAGCGCCAAGTCGCTGAAAATGAGCGGGGCCGAAGCCGAAGGCGCAGCTTAATCAACAAACATTTGTTCGTAAAAGTGTTGACAATTTCCTGGTTTTTCTTGTATAGTTGGGACAAATCACATCGTTCGTGTCAGGGAAGCACCCTGCGGAAGATAGGCTGAAAGGCCTTGTTCTGCAGGGTGCTTTTTTGCGTTCGCAACGTGGCGATGTGGATTCTATTACGCATTTGGAGGAGATGCTAGTGTTGACCATCTTACAGAATTTTGCCCGCCGATCAATCATCGCGCTGTGCATTTTTGGCGCCCTGCTTGCCGCCCTGCCTGGTCTCGCCATCCCGGCCCATGCCGCCGCGTTCGAGCCGGAATTCGCCGCCGCCATCGGCAGCATCGATCAGCTCTATGACGGCTACACCGCGCTGGAGACCGCCATCAAGCTTCAGAAATCGCAGATTCAGGAGCTGAGAAGCCGCAACGATGACAGGCAGAAGAGTGTTGCCGCCAAGGCTAAGCTGATCGACAAGGCGAAGATTGAACAGCTGAATTCGGCGTCCGTGCAAGTCTCCGGCAAGCATGCAGCGCTGCTTCAGCAGTACAGCGATCTTGGCAAGCGCGCGGCGGCAGCGAGGAAGAGCAAGGACAAGAAATCCGCCGACCTGCTGGATCTGCAGCGGAACAAGCTGAAGCCGTCTGTCGAAGCCGCCCGGCTGGAGATCAAGAACGCCAAGGAAGCCTTGGCCGCAGCCAAGAAGTCTGCTTCGGCCAAGGGCAAGCTCGTGACGGACGCCCTCATCCCGGTGCAGAATCTCCGCAAGCAGGTCACGGCGGAGAACAAGAAAATCGCGGCCGCCAACCGAACGCGAACCGCCGCAAGCAAGAGATACCGGCTCGCCGTCAAGCAGGGCGCGGCGATTACGGCGGCAACGGAGATGGCGCTGATGTATAATGAGCTCGGCAAAATCAATGCCTGCTGGAAGACCATCTACGGCTATGAGAAACAGATTGCCGCCGCCTTGAGCACGGCCGAAGCCAAGCTGCCGTAATTACTTACCGTAATTATTTGCCGTACTTATTGGGCCACGCCAGAACATTTGCAACATTGGTAGGGACATCAGGGATTCACTGACACCATTTTATTGTTTGGGGCTGATTTGCCATTGTTTCAACGATGCATCATTCCGAAGCCCGCTCCGGAGAGCGGGCCTGATGAAGCAGCAGAGCCGGGGTATATTAGCCGAATATATTAGGCCGGATCACACGGGCAATGCGCCCTGCCATAAAGTACGGATTGCCGCTTCGTTCATAACGGAGATTGCGAAGACTGCCAAGGCCTGGCCTCAGGATACCTCTTTCACCTGCTGAACCGGTATGCTGGTCTTTTTGGGGCCAAGGTTGAAGAAGACATTGAGCAGGATGGCGGTCAGACTGCCGGTGATGATGCCGTCGCTGACAATGATCTTGATGCTCTGCGGCAATTGGGCGAACAGATCCGGAACCGTTGTGACACCGACGCCAAGGGACACGGAGCAGGCGACGATCAGGAGATTCGACTGCCTGCCGAAATCTACGGTCTGCAGCATTTTGATTCCGGATGAGACGACCATGCCGAACAGGACAACCGTCGCCCCGCCCAGCACGGCGCTGGGGATGATCGTGGCAAACGCCGCAATTTTAGGAATAAGCCCGAGAAAGACCAGAATGCCTCCCGCAACGACGATGACGTTGGTTGTCTTGACTTTGGACAGCTGAACAAGCCCTACATTCTGGGCGAAGGTATTATACGGGAAGGCGTTCAGAATCCCGCCGAGCACAAAGGCCAAGCCTTCGGCGCGGTAGCCGCGGGCCAAATCCTTGTCGGTCAGGGGCTGGTCGCAGATTTTGCTCAGCGCCATGAACACGCCGGTCGATTCAATGATGACGACCATGCCCACAATAATCATCGTCAGGATGGGTCCGATCTCAAAGGACGGCGCTCCGAAGTAAAAAGGCCGCGGGAGGTGAAACCAGGAAGCATTCTGAACCGGAGAGAAATCAACCTTGCCCATTAATGCAGCCGCCAGCGTGCCGATGAGAATTCCCGCAAGCACGGACAGCGATTTGATGAATCCGCGGGAATACCGGTTAAGCAGCAGAATGAAGAGCAGCACTCCGAAGGACAGCGCCAGATTGTCCAGGCTTCCGAAATCCTTGCTGCCGTTGCCTCCGGCCATATTTTTAATACCTGTTGGAATCAGCGAAAGACCGATCAGCGTCACGACCGTACCGATCACAACCGGCGGGAACAGCTTGACGATCTTACTGAAGAAGACCGCACCCAGCATGATAAAGAGACCGGCGGCAATGATGGAGCCGTAAATGGCCGTGACCCCGTACTGGGAGCCGATGGCGATCATCGGCGTCACTGCGACGAAGGAGCTTCCCAGCACCGCAGGCAGTCCTACACCCAGATATTTGCCTTTGCGCGCCTGAAACCAGGTCGCGATGCCGCAGGTCAATAAATCGATCGATACCAAGTAAGCCAATTGCTCAGCGGTCAAGTTAAGAGCCCTTCCCACTATCAAAGGAACCACTATAGCTCCTGCATACATTGCCAATACATGCTGCAATCCCAGTGAGAACACCCTCATGCCTTTCGCTTTCTCCATTCACCCTTACCCCCTGATTTGAATTATCAGTCAATCGGCCATCCATCATGTGAAGTTGATTCACATTATATAAAGAATTAGCCGCATCTATAACGAGTTCAGGTGCATGATCGTTACACCAAACAAAGAATTCCCGAACTTTTGGGCATCATTCACAAAAAAACGTATGCCTTCTAGAATTATCACGTTAGTTTTCATGACAAAACTCAAGAGGGCGTAGTCAACGGGATTACCCTGGACACCTTCGGGCCTAAGGGCATCTCCAACCGGGTCCAAGCGGCTCCGACGCTCTTGCTCTTCTTATTCACCTCTGATTCCAGAAGCATAAGCTCCCTGGCATCCAATTGGCTTTTCGATACAGAAGTCTCCGCTTGAACCTCCCCTTCCTTTTTTACCCCAGGATTAACATTCCAATATAAGGGATTGCTAGACAATTGATTAAGGTAGCAATAATTGACTGCTAATCAATGATATGGAATGATAGGGTTGGGTGATGGGATGATGGAGATGAACACACGCAAGGCCCCGGTTTCTCAATCCGGCAAGAGGGGAGGCCATCGCAGGGGAGCAGGCCGCAAGCCAATAGGCATAACTCGAAAAATCTCATTAACCCTGCCGCAGGAATGCTGGGATGAGATTGATCGCTGCTGCCATAGAGGTGATTATTCCGTTTCCGAAGTGCTGCGGGCGATAATTGCAGACAATCTTCATAATGCCGATTTCCTGTAAATGAGCAGGCAAGGAGAGTTCATTCGATGAAACATGACTATTTGAATGATTATTTGAACCTGGACGATGGTAAGATCTTTTATTCGATTTCAGGAAAAGGCGATCCGATCATCCTGCTGCATGGCAACTTCAATGATCATCAGATCTGGAACGAGCAGGCAGAGATTTTATCCGCATATTATGAAACCATCCGTTATGATCTGCGGGGATACGGCCTTTCCAGCACCCCCGATTCCTCATTCTCCAATGTCCACGACCTAAAAGCGCTGATCGATTTCCTGAAGTTACCCAGCGTCACTCTGCTCGGTTCCTCCTCGGGCGGCGCCGTTGCTATCGATTTCTCCCTCACTTATCCGGGGCTCGTTCGCAGCCTTATTCTGGTCTCGCCTTCGGTAACCGGCAACTCTTACCCGCTTCCATTCATGTGGCATGGATTGATCAATTACATGAATGTCACTCTAAGGGGACGGGAGAAGGCCGTTGAAGCGTTCATCGCAAGCCCATTCTGGCGGTATTATTTTCCTCCCTTGAGCAATGAAGAAGCCCGGAATAAAGTTCTCCGCAATGTTCGAAATACGGACAACTTTTGCCGGGTCCCGCCCAAACTCACTATCGCTGCCAAGCCTTACGCTATCAGCCGTCTGGAAGAAATTAACATACCGACGCTTATCTTCATTTCTGATCAGGACCATCCTTTTAACCTGAATACGGCCGAAATTCTGAACACAACCATCAAGCACTCGTCCAAAATCATGATGCAGGGCTGCGGCCATCTACCTTTTATCGAGAAACCGGATGAATTCAATGAAAGGGTCCTTGCTTTTCTGTCCCCGTGAATCAACGGCAGATTCTCCCCTGCGGCCAGATCCAGCGCGCTCTGCTGCGCCATTAATCCTCCCGCGAGTCCTGTAGCAGTCGCTTCGCTTCATTCCTGTCCGACACCTGCAGCTTGTTCAAGATCGTGGAAATGTTGTTGGCTACTGTTTTGATGCTGATAAAAAGGCGGGTGGCAATTTGCGCATTACTCTGGCCTTCGGCAATGCACTCCAGAATTTCCATCTCCCGCCTGGACAGTTCGGCCAAAGCCGGGTGGTCTCTCTTCATGGCTGGCTTGGGCGCCGCAAAATAATGGATCATCCGGGCCGCAATGTCCGCGCTGAAGACCGCTCCGCCGCTGCCCACCATCCGGATGGATTGCAGCAACTCGTTCTCATCCGCATCCTTCAATACATAGCCCTTGGCTCCGGCCCGCATCGCCGTAAAGACAGATTGATCGTCCTGGAACATCGTCAGGATAAGCACTTCGATATGCGGGAAGCGTTCCTTGATCAGCCGGGTCGCCTCAATCCCGTTTAATCCGGACATGCGAATGTCCATCAGGATTAATTCCGGCTGAAGCGCGGCAGCCAGCTCCAGGGCTTCATCTCCGGTGGAGGCTTCGCCTACGAGCTGCAAATCCTCTGTCGTCCCCAGCAGATTGCGAACCCCGCTCCGAAACAATGGATGGTCGTCGGCGATGACAATTTTCATACTCACCTCTCCTTTGCGCTAACGCTTTTCTCAAAGGGGAAAAACGGCAAAAACCCGTGTGCCGCCATGCTCCAGTCTCTCAATTGTGCAATATCCGCCAAGCTCGGCGGCCCGCTCCCGGATCGATTGCTGGCCGATGCCGCCTTTACCGGAGACGGAGGCTGCAGTCCATATCCCGTCGGCGTTGCCGTCGTCTGTAATTTCCACCGTCAGCTTGTAAGCGGACGGGAGGTCCAGCCGGACCATGCATGACGTGGCTCCGGCATGCTTGATCACATTCACGACCGACTCGACGACGATCCGGAATGCGGCAACTTCCACCGCTGCGGGCAGTTCAGGAAGCGGCAGCGGCGCATGGAGCCTAATCCGCAGCGGCTCATTCCCCTGCTCCGCAGCAAGCAGCTCCGCCGGCTTCGACAGCTCGCGAATCCGCTCCTCGATAGCGCCGGTCAGACCCAGCTCATCCAGTGTCGGCGGACGCAGATCATGAACCAGGGTGCGGATCTCGCTTACGGTAGACCGAATAACCTGCCGGAGATCAGTCAGCATGTCGACGGCTGCCTCCGGGTCCTTCTCCACATATTTTTGGGCCGTCGCCGCATTCAGCGCAAGCGCCGCCAGCCTGGGAGCGAGGTCATCATGCAAATTATTTCGAATTTGGCGGCGCTCCTCCTCCCGGGCCAGCACCAGCTTTTCGCGCGATTCCTGCAAATCTTTTGCCAGCAGCTTCATGCCCAGCGTCATATTGACGTTCTCGACAATCGGTCCCGCCTGCCGCAGCAGAACATCGAGAAACTTGCCATCCTCCGGCGTGAACGCTTCTCCCGGTGAGCGGCTGGACACATAGAGCGTTCCGATCTCCTCACCTCTATGAATGACGGGGAACGAATGCACCTCGTTCACAGGCTCGCCCGCCGCAGCTACCATCTTCTGCTGACCGCCTACACCGATGGAAATGCCCGTGTAAGGAAGGCGCAGCGCATCTTTCACCGTCCTGACGACGGCGTCCAGCATGGCCTCCGGCGCAAGCGGCCGGATCAGCTGGTTCCCGAGCTCCAGAAGGACCGAGTAGGGATCGTCATGCCGTCCATTCATAAGACGGTTGATTTGGCGTTGAAGCCACTCCTTGAGCGGCGCGAACACCACGGCAACCATGGCGGTCGCCAGAAGGGATACGAGGAAGTTGTCCCTTGTCTGAAACACCTGGCTCAAATAAAGGACGATGATGCTGTACAGCAGAATAACGCAGACGGACAAGGCCGCATACACCAGCGTCCGGTTCACCAGTGGATCGATATTCCACAGCCTCGTACGCAGAATCGCCAGCATCAAGGTGACCGGTATGGCGGTTAACAATAAATTCAGGATCGCATTCAGATAGACAAAAGCGGCGGCTGAGCCGTCATTGAAGGTGGGGTCGAAGAGGATGCTCATGCCGACAAATCCCGCAAAACCGATCGAAACCCCATACACCACCCATTTGGTCTGCTGCCGCTGGGTAGGCCGGGAAACTTTGCGGAACCGGTAGACCTGGGAATAGATCAGGATCATGGTGGAGCCGATATACCACAGCAATGAAATAAACTCCGGCACATCAAAGCGACTCCACACTTGGCCGCGGTATAGAAATTGAAGGACATCTACGGCGAGGATGATGAGGAATACGGACCGGGTCCATTTCGGAACGAAGCGTCCGTCGGGAAAAAGGAAGAAAAACAGCGACAACGAGATCCAGCCCAGCATGGAAACCAGCATGAACCATTGCTGTGCCAGAAAGTGGCCTTCGGAGGCCACGATCGCGAGCGAAGGAAAGGTGGTCCCGAAAGCAACCATTGCGGCGGCAGCCAGTAAGCCCATCGGCTCGCGGAACCCTTTCCAGAGCATGGCCGCCGAGGTCACGTAATACACAAAGGTAAAGGCGCAATCGATCAGAACGAGCAGCAAAGCGTAGTTTTCCAGCGTCAGCCCTTGAGCGGGCATCGTCAAGGCTGGAACGGAAGTGCCGCAGCCATGGAGAATACAGGTCGTAACCATGGACGTGTAATATTGCGGAATGCTGGCGATATAGGTAACCATTGTGATCACGCAGAAAGACAGGACCAGCCATTGCAGGCTTGCCCATATCCAACGATTCGACTTCCAGGAGTTTGCCGCCATCGCCATACCCTATACACCCTCCTGAACAAAAGGATATCCCTCATTATAGCGTCCGTCCGCCGGACTTGACTACGGATGAGGCCGATTTTCCCGCGCAGCTTCCCGTTCTATTCCCGAGAACGGCTTCATTTTTCCCTATAAACCGGGAATCACATTCTCTGGCAGCCGGGAATTCCCGGCGATTAAGATCAATACATGGCAACACGAAAGCATATGGGAGGCTGAATGAAATGAATGAACATCATGTCATCAAATGGCTGGGAATGATCTGTATTCTTGCCGGAATTGCGCGCATAGGCATGACGCCAACGTCGATTATTTGGGGGACGGACAGTCCCCAGGAGCTGACGTTCGGATTAATCGCCTGTATTCTGATGTCGGTCGGCACAATCGTTACGTACACGGTGCAATCCCGTGAGACCGGAGTAACGGGCTTTATTACAACACTCGCGATTATTATCGCGAACATTGTCACGACCGCAATGGTATGGTCCCAATTTACCGCCGTCGCCGGCGCACCGATGCCGGAAGGCTTGGTAGTCAACATCTCTAGGATGATCAACATGATCGGCTTGATGGGAGGCTCTCTCGTCTTCGCCATCCTCACCTTCCGGGCCAATGTCTTTCCCCGCTGGGTTCCGGCCTTGCTGTTGCTGATGATCCTGATGCTGTTTATCCCGGTTGCGGATAACAAATTCTTCGCGGCCTTCTGGGGAATCGCCTATGTAGGGATGGGCTACTGCGTCTGGGCGGGTAAGCTCAATCAATCGGCCGCTGTGAGAACGGAATCTTTGAAGCTATGATGGATTTCGACCGAAAAAGGAAAGTATAATTAAGGAAACGCAGGAAGTCAAAACATAGGAGGAGATCATGGGCCGATTAGTTCATTTCGAAATTCATGTAGATGACATGGAGCGTGCCAAGAACTTTTATGGTGAGGTATTTGGATGGACATTTGAGGATTGGAGCGAATATGCCGGAATGCCCTATTTTGGGGCTACGACGGGCGATGCAGGCGAACTCGGAATCAATGGGGCATTGATGAAGCGTCAAGGACCTTCTCCTGAGCCTGGACAGGCTGTTAACGGTTATGCATGTACGATCGGAGTGGGGGATTACGATTCTACGGAGGCCCTGATTTTAAAGCTTGGCGGCAAGCTCGCACTGCCCAAATACGCACTGCCCGGGATGGCGTGGCAAGGGTATTACGTGGATACGGAAGGCAATCTGTTCGGCATTCATCAGCCCGATGAGCAAGCAAAATAAAATTATATAATTGCATAGATCTAAAAGCCCGGCCTTGTGAGGTCGGGCTTATCTGCCGTAGCCAACTGGCAGCAGCCTACTCGCCTGAAGATCACATCCAGCAATTTTGTTTTCGATAGCTTGAGGGGGAGAGTGTCGTATGCCTCTTGAACATTCTCCAGAAATGCGTGGTATTGTGAAAGCCGACCCGCTCCATGATTTCCGAGATCGGAAGCATGGTATCTCTCAATAATGTTGCGGCTATTTGCACGCGGTACTTGACCAAATAATCAATGATAGACAGATTTGTGAGCTGGAAGAACTGATGATTCATAGTGGTTCGATTCATATGAAACATCCGGCTGAGTTCATTCAGCGTTATTTTGTTCGAATAGTTCGTATGCAAATAAACTAAAACCTGGTTTGCAATGTCATTAGGGTCAGCATCTTCTTCTGGCGGACTTTCCTCTTCATGTATTAGCTTTGAGAGGAGAATAAGAACTTCCAAAAACAGCGAGCGTGCGCGACAAGGCCAATGGAAATTGCTCTGGGACACCAGTGTCTGGTTCATTTGCCGCAAGAGCTTAGTGATATGTTGTGCATTTGCAGTATCTATTGTGAACAGACCGGGAGATTTGCTGCCGCTCCCAATGAATGGCTGCAGCAGGTAAAGGTCCTGCTCTTCCGTGGCGGAGAAATCAGTATGCGCATGGCGAACATTCTCGAAGTTGAATTTGCTATTCACAACCAATGGATCAAAATAAACGGACTTCATGGATATATCCGAGGGCGAGCTTAGCTTAACAACTTCCTTTTCATTGATGCACAGCACTACCGGCGAAGTAAAGGGGGTATGCAGTCCCCCGGAAGATATAATGCCTGACCCCTTCTCGATTAGGATGAAGCCCCATCTGCTTAAGCTTACGGTGTTCTCTATACAAGATTCATCTTCAGTGAAAAATAGAGGAATACGGTATCCGGAATGCACTTCTCTACCAATGGTTACAAACTCCATATCCTTCACCCCAGTTGGCTATGTAAGACATTTTCAAAGCCTGCTTATAAGCAAACAACTATTGCGGATACACCATTCTTACAGCATAGCAGATCAGGTATGATGCCCTTGTAAGTTAAATCACCCGAGGGGGTCAAATTATGAAGCTTGAAAGCAAAAATAAAAACCTGGCTGTGCTCCTAATGATCTTGATCTGTTGTTCCCTGCTGGCAGCGTGCTCGAAAACGGACAAAACAAGCGTAAAAGCTAACGCGGGACCAACCGTCGCAGATATAGCATCTCCAGCACCGGCAAGCAGCGAACCCAGCGCTGAACCATCTGCCACAAGCGCACCATCTGCAGAACCGGCCAAAAAAGGTCCCTTGACGATCAAATACGTGGGGAATTCATGCTTTTACTTAACATTTCCTGATGGAACCACAATCCTGACCGATCCATATCCCGCGCAATTTACGACATTTTTTGGCCCAGCCCCCGATATGAAGGTGGACGCCTACACCGTCTCCCATTATCATGAGGATCATGTTCCGGGTCTAAAGCAGCTTAAGGGAGATCCCAAAAAAATCACTCCTGCCTTGATGGATAAACCCATCCAAGTCGGTGGCGTCGAAATAACCGGGTTCCCATCCAAGCATGTGGCCTCCTTAGGAGACAACGAAATTTACGTATTTCAATTCGGTGATCTGAAGATTGTACACATGGGAGAGACAGATCGGATAGAATCGCCAGATGCACTGAAGGCCGTGAAAGATGCGGATGTTATGTTGACCTATGCCGGTGAATACGGCCCAAGCACGTTTCATGATGCCGATATTTTCAAGACCCTGTATGGCATGAATATAAAAGTTCTGATCCCGCAGCATTTCAGCAACAATCCGGAAGCAATATTCTACGGAGAGCCGACAATTACCCAGATCCTGAAAGAAGTACCGCAAGGTATCGAAACGTCCACGCTGGATGAACTGGTTGTGACGAAAGATATGAAGAAACAATTTGTTGCGCTGTCGCAAATGAATGCGAAATAATTGTTACTAATAGCTGTTGGAATCTCTTGCTAACTGCAGCGGAGGAGTGTCAGCACAGCAGCAAAGCCAGTGGAACGACGGTTAATATGTCCATTGGCTTTGCTCTTCTCCGTATCCGTTTTAGAACGAAGTCCAAAAAGTCTCGTTATAGCTGCCAAAGGGCGGATAGTTTAAGGGTAGCAATTTCCGTTTTTTACTTAACAAATATGCTTTAGTATAATAGTGATGAAATATATAGCATAATTCTAAGGAGGACTTCGCATGGACATTAAAGCGAAAATTGATGAAATTGTTACCAAAGTTAAAAATGATAAAGATTTCTCATCGAAATTTATGAGCGACCCTGTTTCGGCGATCGAATCCGTTATCGGGATCGACCTGCCAAATGACCAGATCAACGCATTGATCGATGGCGTGAAAGCAAAAATAACGTTGGACAAAGCTGGCGACATGCTTGGTTCGATCAAGAAGCTGTTCTAATCAACCAAAGCATTATACATGCAGAAAAGCGACCATTATAGGCCGCTTTTCTGATCCTCCATATGAAACGTCTACTTCCGGTCAGTGCCGCCATAGAACAATAAATATTGCTCAACCTGGCTGCTCCAATAAGCATCATTATGATGTCCGCCTTCAACTAAATGGAATTCATACGATTTCGTTTTCTTGTGGCTCAACACTTCATCCAGCTTCTTCGCCGGAGTTTGGAAATCATCCTGATTACCAATGTCGAGGAAAATCTCTAGCTTAGCTAAGTTTTGGCTCTTGGCCAAATAGATCGGATCGCGCTCCTTTCTTGCCTGATCGGTCGGGAAGATTTTATCATGCAGCGGCTTCCACATATCATTAAGGAATAATGCAGGAGCATGTGCACCTACTTTACTAAATACTTGAGGATTGCGGAAAGCTACGTGCAGAGCAGCAAAGCCCCCCATCGACACGCCTCCAATATAACGTCCTTTTCTGGATGGTAATGTGCTGAAATGCGTATCCACGTAATGGATTACATCCTGGGTAATATAACTTTCATACAACCCTTCATTCCACAGTAATTACCTGCAAATCTACAGCATTATCCTTTCATCATCCAGCAATGCTGATTACGGAATTCTGCTGGCGTGCAGCTTGCATATTTACGAAAACTGCGGATGAAATGAGCGTCATCGACAATGCCGACTTTGCTCATAATTTCCGTTGTGGGGAGCAGTGTATTGCGAAGCATAGAACTGGCCATCTGCATACGGATCGTGTTCAGGTAGGAGATAATCGACAGCCCTGTAGCTTATCGAAAATGTTTGTTCATCGTTGTGTTGTTGATATGAAACAAGGACGTTAAAGTTTCAAGTTTGATTTTCTCGCGGTAATGCGTATGTAAGTATTCAATGATCGGCTTGATTTGGCTGATTTCGCTCGTATTGGGAAGTTTATTCGGTGTCGTATCGGCACTTAGATGAATTCGACGAATGAGGAACAGTAGTTCCAGCAAAAAGGATCGGCTGCGACAGGGCCACTGTTGGTCCGGCTGTAAGGACAGATTCTCGTCGATCTCATCGACCATCTGCGCAATATGGATGGCCACTGCCGGGTCCACCGGGATGCAGCCGTAGTAATTTTCCTGCCGCTCCATAAAAGGATCGAAATACCATCTATCCTGAAAGTCAGACTGAAATAGGCCTGCCTCTTCGGTCGATTCAGGAGTCGAGAGAATTCTGGCATTTACAACCGTTGGAAGAAACCGGAGGGCTTTGGCCTTTACTTGATTTCCTGCGACCAGCACTAGCGATTCGTTCTCATTCAAGCAATACACAGCTGGGGCAACAATCTGATAAAGATAGTCTCCGACCTGCACAATGCCGATACCCTCCTGAATCAACACAATGCGGTATCCACGGTTCTCTTCTTCATCTTGCTTCAACGCTTCTTCCGGCATAGTCGACAATGTGAGTAGAAATCCCGGATAATAACTTCTGCCCAAGGTCCACAATTCCATCAGCTTCAGCTTCCTCTCATGCAATCTCACTCACTAAATCTTATGATCCCAGCAAAAACATATTTTCTCCTTGTTGTCGTCCCCCACAACGATGTTTTCTAATAAATACAATACAGCAAATGGGAATATTTCCCTACAGCAAAAGAGAAAAATATCGGAAGGCAAAAACCACAGTTTGATTAAAGTCTACTGGCGGCTGCAGCTGCAAAAGAAAAAGCAGCCGTCGCAGAGGAATCTCTGCAACAACTGCTTTCTCCGTTCGGAGACCACTCGCTATACGTGTTGTAGGTACAGTTTGGATGTTACTCAGGCCTGGGCCTAAATATTATCGCTCTTCCGAGTGTTCTTTCAATATATGAGCAGTCCTCTCTAACGAATGTAAGCCATTTGCAATATCCACTATAAACTCCACTGCATATTCACGTTCCATTCGCAGATGGTATCCATTCAGCATTAAGAATGACTTGGTTACGAGATAGGCTGTACGCTTATTGCCATCGTGAAAGCAATGATTTTTCACCAGAGACTCCAGTATAGCTGAGGCCTTGTCAAATAAAGTCGGGTAAGCGTCCTCTCCAAAAACGCTTTGCTGTGGCCTATGTACCGCAGAATCCAGCAGGCCGCGATCCTTAACACCCGCTTGCTCTGCGTCGTTCATTCGTTTCATCATGTAATAGTGTGCTGAAATAACCTCTTCTTTGGTAAGAAAGATAATCATATTATCGATCCCTTAAGTCCTCAAGAATGCCTGTATCTTCCTCGAATACATCAAAGAACGCTTCAAGAACTTCTGGTCTTACATTATCGGGAAGCTGGACTTGCCGTACTTTTTTCAATACCACTTCACCGCGATCATTTTCAACAAATTCGATTTCATCCCCTTGTGAAACATTCAGCTTCTCTGCCAAAGCCTTAGGGAGGCTTACTCCCAGGCTGTTGCCCATGCGTCCTATTTTACGGGAATAACGGGTCTTGTTCGCGTCATCCTTCATGCCTTCGACACACCATTCATTTGATCTTTTCCTCCTATATAGTATGAACTTTTAGCCGAAAGTTATACCTTATAACAGTAATAATAATTATAACGTATGTACATTTTAACAAAATCCTGTGTGAGTTTAAAGCTGCTCTTACAAGCAGAGAAAGGACCACCGGCACATAAGCTTCTACGAGTCTTCTACGAGTGTATTCCCAGTTGTGATGTCACCCACGTAACGTCCCGTGACCGGTTATATGTTGGGTCAGCCTGATTGTTTTCTTCTTCTGACCCCAGACGGAGGTTTTATGCTAATCGCTCTTCCTTACGGCTAAAGAGATCGACCCTTACCATTTGATAAATGAGCCGCTGCAAAGCACAACAAAAAAGCGGTGAGGGTTTTCTCTCATCGCTTTTTTTGCGTTACTATAACCCTGCTTCCTCTGGCAGAGGGTAGGGGGAGGGATTATACAGTCACTCGCCCTTATAAGCCTTATGCAATGCTGCAAGGTCGAATTTTTTCATCTGCAGAAAAGCCTTCGTAACACGCGCAATTTGCTCCGGTGTTCCCTTCTCCAGCATCTCGTCCATCTCGGCCGGAACAATCTGCCACGACACACCAAACTTATCGGTCAGCCAGCCGCATTGCTCAGCCTCGGGAACTGCAGAAAGCTTCTCCCAGTAGTGATCAATCTCCTCTTGCGAATCACATTTCACCATAAAGGAGATGGCTTCGTTGAAATTGAATTTATGATCATGCGCGCTGTCCATTACGGTGAACCACTGCTTCTCCAGCATGAAGTCAGCGAACATAATGGTTCCTTCCTGGTCAGGCTCTGAGCCTTTAGGATAGCGGGCAATCGTTCCCTGCCGCGAGTTGCCAAATACAGATAAATAGAGAGACATGGCCTCTTCCGCCTTGCCACACTTATCACCGACAAACAGTAACGACGGGATAATAGCCGGCCGCTCCTCACCTTCCGGATTCGTAAGGATCAGCTGCCAGGACACGCCATATTTATCCTGAATCCAGCCGTACCGCTCACTGAATGGATACTTATCAAGCGGCATTAGTGCTTGGCCGCCCTCTGATAATTTGTTCCAGACCTCATCTATTTTCTGTGCTGCGTCCATGTCGCGTGACGGATCAAAATTAACGAAGAAAGACACTGACGGATTTAACTTGAAATACGGCCCTGCACTGATGGCCATAAACTTCTGTCCCCATATTTCAAATGAGACTTGGTCACAGTCACCTGACGGTGTGTCGTGAAGTGTCGTAACACTCGTAACCTTGGATTCGGGGAAAACAGAGGCGTAAAAATTAGCTGCTTCTACCACTTCTTTGTCATACCATATATGCGGCACGATGGTCTGATTCTCGTTTGCCACAAATCATTCCTCCTCAGCTGCTGTCCATCCGGACAGTAGGCGTATTGTGGGCGGAGTGAAAACTGCATAATGTTATCCCTGTGGCTGCTCCCCTGGGACATTCACTTGAAAAGTAACGCCGAACTTGTCCTTAACAATCCCATACAAAGGGCTCCAATCCGTCTTCTGCTGGGGCATGACCACTTGACCACCGTCTTGCAGTGCAGCGAAAATCTCCCGTGCGACTGCTTCTTCTGTAGGATGGATGGCAATCTGAACCGTATCCCCGTCTGCTTGATGCGACGTACCCGGAAAAGTATCGGAGAACATGAGATCTGCATCACCAACCTTCAAATGCGCATGCATCACAAGGTTTTTCATCTCATCGGTCAGCGGATGATTCGGATCTTCCGGCAAATCCCCGAACGTCATGATCCCGACCACACTCCCGCGCAGCGCTTTTTCATAAAAATACAGAGCTTCTCTTGTGTTCCCATTAAAGACAAAATACGGGTTCAAACGGATTGACATTATTCTTCATCCCCTTTGGATCAAGTTGGACAATCAGCTTTATTATACACAAAATTTGAAGGAAATAAACACTTTTTGCGAACATACGATCCCTTTTTTTCAAAGAAATAATCCGCCTCCTGCCCGAAGATAATGCCACATAAGATTCTACGAATGTAGTTACAGTTTTGATGTAACCCGAGAGACGCCCCGTAACCAGCTATACGTTGGGTCAGCCTGATTATCTTCTTCTGCTGACCCCAGGCGGAGACCAAACTCCCCCAAATTGGCCCCAACATATATCATTTCTTGTCTACATCTAAATATTGCTTAGCTCTACTTTGAAGTTGTTCCATAATAGATTCAACTTGTCCCGAAGAAAGCCTTAACTCATCAGAAATCTTTTTTAGATCATTCCCATTAATTAAAAGATGAGTAACTCGACTTTCTAAGGATGATAATTTCCCCATAAATATATCCACATCGATAGTAGTATCATCATATGGAATTGATCTTATAAATTCTAAGTGTGTGTGAGATTCATTGTGAGTGCGCACTGGTGCATCCAAAGAAAAAATAGATTCTATTCTCTTAACAGCCCATGCTTCTTTGTTTTTTTGGTTCATAATTATTTTCAACTGTGTTAGAAGATAATCTTCAAAGCAACCAAATTGGGTACTATAGGTACGGATAGCATGGATAAGAGCCACCCTACCCTCTGTGATCCTATCTTCTGCTTCCAAACCTTTATATGAATTTTTACATTCTCTAACGACCAGCGGAATGTAGTGCTTTACGACATCTGCCTCAGTAATTTTCTCTTTCACTGTATATCTTTCTTAGGAAGCATATTACGGAGTCCATTTTTTCTGGGTTTCTTAGGAGTTTTTTGGGGAGTAAGTGGCACTTGCTTTGGAGGAACTAACGCGGCAAACCATATATCATCTTTTTTTTCAACAATATAATTTGCTGGAAAAGAAATCCCGCGTTTTTCGATTTGCCTAATCAATTCATGGTCTTTAATTTTTCCATTTTTCAAAACTTGATAGCCTTTTTCAGCTATCCCTAACAATCCAATAATTTTTCCGTCTGAACTTATTCCTACTGTTAACTGTTTAGGAATAAATTCATAAAGCTTACTGTTTAAACAAAATCCCTTTTCATTAGATACATTTATTGAAAATACCGGCTTAGGAGGACCAGGTAAAAACCATTCTAACTGCTGGATATCAGATCCTTGATCTTTAAAATCATCGCTCATAACCATTCTCCCTTTTATATCAATTTGGAATTCCTAACCATAATTCACCTGTATTATCACTATTTTTCTATGACAATATATCTTTGAAAAATACATACATTGAACTAAAATAGTATAATTATGCTCTTGTAGCAACATAGCATCTATACTATGCTTAAAGGGTATGAGTCAGATAACTTTATCTGTGGATTGAAATAATGTGTGTATTTTTCAAGTCAAAATCGAATAAGCCACCAACTTGCTGTCTGGTGGCTTATTTGATTTGTTAACCATTTTTTTGTTTAACTCAACAATAAACGTCAGTTTTAAACTGTACTTCAACCTGCCATTATCAATGACTTCTCTATAAAGTAGTATCGCGAAACATTAATAACAAAAGAGCGCTTTTTCACCATAGGATACTCCTATTTTTCTTACTTCCTCAAAGCATTAATCTCTTGTTCCGATAATCCAGTGGCCTTTGCGATAGTCGCTATATCCATATTCATTTCAAGCATATTTTTAGCTACTCTTTTGATTCCAGCCAACTCTGCACTTTCCAGCATAGAGGCTTCATCATGCAAATACTTCTGCCTGGCCTCGTACAGCCGTCTGGCATCCGAATCCTGACTTAGATATTGAAGAGTATCCATCGCCTTTTCCAAACCCGGCTCATTCATCTTCAGCACCTCCCAGTGTGATGTATCGGCGCCTTTCAGAAACAACAACCAATTGATCAATCCGCCTTCAGACGGAACACTACGTTCATCCAGCTTCGGTAACTCCAGGAAGTGCACCTCAATGTCGTCAATCAAGGATATCCCTGTTCGGTCTTCCCGCAAATGAAATACATTATGATATTGTGTTTATGATCAAATAGAAATGGAGGTTTCGATCAGCGAAAAATCCCTGGTGTGATCAACAGGAAATCCCTGATGCGATCATCAAGAATTCCCTGATCGGAACTGGAAATTCAGAGTGTGGAATTCCCCCGGGTCATCCTGAAATTTCGTACAATTCTCCTTGTTATGCAAGGAGGAGAAAGGATGACGAAGAGCATGGAGCAAGTCCACCGCATTAAAGAGTTGCAGCTTCAACAGAAGGGGCCCTATCAGATTGCCCAAGAGGTCGGGATGGACCCCAAGACCGTACGCAAGTATATGGCGCAGGAGGATTTCTCACCGAAGCCCCCAGCGCTGGAATCTCGAATCTCCAAGCTGGACCCCTATAAATCCACCATTGAGTCTTGGCTCAAAGAAGATGAACAGAATCGCTACAAACAGCGTCATACCGGCAAGCGGGTCTATGACCGGTTGTGCCAAAGCGTTCCTGAATTCGACTGCTCCTACCCGACGGTTGTACGCTATGTAAGAGAGATTCGCAAGCGGCAACAGCTCAGCAAAAACGGCTTCCTGGAACTCCAGTGGCACCCGGGAGAAGCGCAGGCCGATTTCGGCGAATGCGATGTCATCCTGAATGGAATTCGGAGCGTCTGTAGGTATCTGGTGGTTTCCTTTCCCCAAAGCAACGCGGCTTTTGTCCAGTGTTTTCTCGGCGAAACCGCCGAATGTCTCTCTCAAGGACTGATGGATGTCTTCCGTCACATTGGGGGAGTGCCGTGGCGACTGGTGCTGGATAATGCCACGGGAGCCGGACGGCGAATCGGGGAAAGCGTACGGCTCACTCAACTGTTTCAACGCTTCCAGTCCCATTTTGGCTTTGAGGTCACCTTCTGCAACCCGGCCAGCGGCCATGAAAAAGGCAATGTCGAGAACAAGGTCGGTTATGTGCGCCGAAATTACTTCGTCCCTCTGCCGTCGGCGCCGTCCCTACCCGAGTGGAACACCGAACTGCTCCAGATGTGCGATCTGGACAACCTGAGGGAGCATTACAAAAAAGACACACCCATTTGCGATTTGTTTCAGGCCGACCAAGCCGCACTGCTGCCTCTCCCCCGGTTGCCGTTTGAAGCCTGCCGCTATGTAGAGGTGAAGACCAACGGCTACGGCAAGTTTGTGCTCGAAGGCAAGCATACCTATTCGTCGTCACCCATGTACGCGGAGCAAGACGTCATGGTACGTGTGAGCGCTCATTTCATTGAACCGCTGGACGAAGCCGGTGAAGCCATCTCCCGGCATGCCCGGCAGTTTGGCAGCGAACGGACGGACACCGTCGATTGGCTGACCATGCTGGACTCCTTGATTGCCAAACCTGCCGCCTGGAAGAACAGTGTCATGCGCTCTCAGATGTCCTATGATGTGCGGGATTACATGGACGATCTTGACCGCAGCGGGCTTAGACAAGCTCTGCGTATGGTCAAGGATCTGTCGGATCGCTATGGACTGGACGTGGCCGTGAGCAGCCTGCAGGAAGCGATTGTCCGCCGCCGTGCCGATGGCCTTTCCGTGAATACAGCGGTCATTGCCGCCCGGATGGCAGGCTATGGACTGGATACGGCAGCCTCGCCGGGGCCGGACATGCGTCTTTACGATGAAGCTCTATTACCTCACCCGACGACAGGAGGCGAGCTCTATGGACCGCAGTGAAATCCGCAGTGAAATCTCACGGTTTTGCCGACAACTGATTCTTAGCCAGAATGCCGTGCGCCTGTGCGATGTGGAGGCGACGCCCAAGCAGGAAGAGTTTGTACACCAGGTGTTTCGAGAAGAGCTCGAGCACCGGGAGAGGATGCGGAAGCTCCGTCTGTTTCAGCGTGCCGCCTTTCCCATCCGTAAAACGCTGGAAGGCTATGAACTGAATGCCTTACGCCTGCCCTCCGGGCTGAGTACGGACGAACTGACCTCGTGTCAGTTTGTCCGGGACAAAAAGAATCTGGTGCTGTACGGCCCCGTTGGCACCGGAAAAACGCATTTGGCGATTGCCCTAGGCGTGAAAGCTTGCGAACTTGGGCTGTCCACCCGCTTTTTCACGGCGGCGTCGTTGGTAACCCGCCTTAGTGAAAGCAAACGTGCCGGGTCGCTGGAACGAACGATGAAGGATTTGGAGAAGGCGGAGCTTGTGATCCTGGATGAATGGGGATATCTGCCGATGGACCGGGAGGAAGCCCAACTGTTGTTTCAGGTGATTGCCGCCAGCTACGAACGCCGCAGTCTGGTTCTGACCACGAACCTGGAGTTCTCCAAGTGGGGCTCAATCTTTACTGACGACCAGATGGCTGCCGCGATGATTGACCGGCTCGCCCACCATGGACAACTGATTGTCTTTGAAGGGGAGAGCTACCGCCTGAAGCACGCCCTGATGCGCCAAAAGTAACAGAAGCAACTGGAAATTCACCAGGGATTTTTGATGATCCGACCAGGGAATTTCTGATGATTACACCAAGGAATTATTTTGATCCGACCAGGGAAAAACCGATGATCCAAACAGGGAATTCCACTTGACAAAACACAATATTGTTTATTCTTCAAGAACGCATAGTTTAAAATGTTAATCGTTACGCATTTCTTTAGCTCTGGATACTTGTCTCTCTCACTCAGTTGACTCGCATATCGTTTGCTCCAATAGAATAGCGTTCGTTTCTCGATGTCGTACTTATTAAACAGTTGCATCTCTATATCAATCAGTTTGCCTTCCGAGGTCTTAGCGTAAACATCAAAGATGGATTGTTTGTCGAGTGGATCATCTTTATCCGTGTAGGGATTCATCAGAATAATCTCGGTCAGCGGCGGCTCGCCAGCTTCGGTGAAAATGCGATTAAGAAAAGCCAACAGCACATCCTTGTTGTTCTCGCTGCCAAATATCCGTTTGGATACAAAATCAACACGCGGGTCCAGCAAATCCATCGGCATCAGCTCCATTCGTTATTATTATACCATCTTTCAAGGGCACTAAGCCTTGAAGGAAAGTAACTAAAACGAAAAAAGACACCATTCAAGGTGTCTTCTACTTTACTCTATATGGGGCCGAAACATGGACGTGCAGAGCCATAATTTGAGGGGAGTTGCTGCTGGAATTACAAGTACAATTCCAAAGCTCCCGTAGCCCATGTAGGAATCTCGTCTCGGCAAAAGCTAATCTGTGAACGTTTAATTTCCGCCACAACTTCAGGTTCACTGGTGTTGTCGATAATGGTGACTTCATCTGAAATCTCCATGGCAGGCATCAGGTTACTTAAAGATTGGCCATATCTCCACCGGATATCTTCTTCCGCAATCCAGTGCCCGCCCTGTTCCACTCTTGAAGCTACCCGATCAATATGCATTTGCACATCCTGTAAACCAATATAATACATGACGACTTTATAACCTTGTTCCTTAGCTGTCTTCATATGACGTAAAACAAAACTTCCCGACAGAGTGGTTTCTATAGCGAAATTTTCTTTTCGCCCGATTAATTCCCTTATTTGCTTTACAGCTTCTCGTCCGGCAGACAGGTCTGCACTTCTGGGATCTTCCGGGTTAATCCTTTTGGCAATCTGGTCAGGATCAATAATCGTTCCAACATAATCCCTCATTTGAAAACTGATTGTGCTTTTCCCGGCTCCATTAGTGCCAGCAAAAACCGTCATTACAGACTCCCAATCAGTCATGACTAACAAGCTCAGTTCGATTTCCGGCTACATCGTAAGTAATCTCAAATTTTTGCCCAGTGGCATCTTCACGTATCCGTTTGCCGTCTTTTATATAATAAATGGAGGCTCCAGCCTTTTTGGCCTCTGCGACTGCATGCTGATTGGCCTTTTTCAATAACCGCTGCAACTCTTCTCTTTGGGGCAGCATTGGATAGCACCTCGCTCGAATTTTGAATTTATTTTATAATATTATAACACAATCCTTACGGTTAAATAATTCGTCCGTATACGTTACTCAAGGTCTTCTTCTACATCCATGTGTCCTAAATAATCGCTATACAAATCCATCATCCCATCTCCAAAACCCCAGCCAATATCCTGACTGCTCTGCATTAATACATTGCATCGATCTACAAACTTGTCTTCTAATTGATTTTCCACAATATACTTTAAAGCTTGTTCATATATACTTGAAATAGTACGATAGAATTTTTCATCTATGTCTCCATACGAAAGCGTAAAGTCTACTCCACATTCCACTGTAAAAATCATTATCTCTGCAATTTGCCCCTTATTTGTTGAAACATTACTAAAGTCCTTTATTGCTTGCTTCATAACCGGGTAACGCAGAATCTCTCCCTTGTGGTGACCGAATTCCTTTTCAATAATTTTCTTGTACTTGTCTAAGACCTCCTCTTGATCAGGAAATAACACCGAAAAATAATGCTCTTGAATAATCGGGTATTTCTTGACCAAATTCAAGATTTCAGCCTCAAGCTCTTCCTTCGTAAGATTGTTCAAATGCTTTCTAATGGTTGAATTTCTTAATTTCAGCATTAATGATCTCCTTAATTCGCTTATAATTCTCAGTATTATTACTCAGCAGCTTACAAGGTATAATATAAATAAAACGCGAGGACCAATCAATGGACAATATGGAGGACAAATATAATGCAGCTCTAGCGCATATTGAGGAACTTAAGCTAGAAGTCACCCGGTTGAGGGGTCTACTGGGGCTTTTGGATGACGATATCAGATCGGCATGGAGTCCTATGATCGCCTGTTCCCCAAACAGGATACGCTGCCCAAAGGCGGATTCGGCAACCTCATTGCTCTACCTCTTCAAGGTGGGCCACGTAAACAGGGAAACAGTGTCTTTGTTGATGAACACTTTGAGCCCTATGCTGATCAATGGGGGATATTATCCGAACTTGGCAAGATAGACGAAGACCTGGTGAAGCAATTTATATATAAGCACGGGGAGCGCGGGCTTTTTAACAATGACCGTATTACTGCGGGATTAGACCACGAAGCAGGATTGACCTTGTTACAAGAGAACCAGACTCAGATCGAAGAGGTTCTGATGGAACCTTTGCCTGCTGAAATACAGATCCTGCAATCGGATCGTCTGTATATCCTCAAGTCTGGACTACCCTCAAGTGCAATTCATGCTCTGATCAAAATAGCTTCCTTCTCCAACCCTGATTTTTATAAAGCACAAGCGATGCGGCTCTCCACCTACGGTAAACCTCGGGTCATCTCATGCGCAGAGGATATGGGGAGTTATGTAGTTCTACCAAGGGGATGCTTGCAGGACTTGTTATCTTTTTTCGAGCATAATCGGGTCAAAGTATCGCTTGAGGATCGACGTTCGTCCGGAACTTCAATAGAGGCGGAGTTCTACGGTAAGCTGACCACTCTTCAGGATACAGCAGCCAGAGCGATTTTAAATCGTGATATAGGCGTTCTCTCGGCGGCAACCGCGTTCGGTAAAACAGTCGTAGCAGCCAGCATCATCGCTTCAAGGAAGATAAACACCCTTATTCTGGTTCATCGCCGGGAGCTTATGGAACAATGGCAGGAACGCTTGCAAACCTTTCTCGAAGTTCCTAAACATTCGATCGGTATGATCGGCGGCGGCAAAAATAAACGAACAGGCATTATCGACATTGCTGTCATTCAGAGCCTCAACTATAAAGGGAATGTTAAACCTTTCGTTAGTGAATACGGCCAGGTCATTGTAGATGAATGCCATCACGTATCCGCCTATAGCTTCGAACAGGTTCTGCGAGAAGTCAAGGCAAAGTATGTATTTGGCCTAACTGCTACACCTAAGCGACAAGACGGACAAGAAGCAATCGTGCGATTCCAGCTTGGCCCCGGTATACTCATTTTCATATCAAACCAGGTGAGCAGGTTTCCGGTATCCAGGACATCTATCAGCAGCTTGTTGACAATGAGGAGCGTAACACGCTTATTTTTGATGATTTGCTTACCTGCCTGGATGAAGGCCGCTCTCCGCTGCTGCTGGTTGAACGGACCGCTCATGCTGAATATTTTGCAGAGAGATTGCAGTCTTTTGCCAAAAACGTAATTGTACTTCGAGGCAAATTGGGTAAGAAGCAGAGAGAGGCTCTGCGCGCCCAAATCGCCTCTATTCCGGATGATCAGGAGCAGGTAGTTATTGCTACCGGTAAGCTGATCGGCGAAGGCTTCGATGACGCCAGACTGGACACTTTGTTTCTGGTCCATCCCATCTCCTGGTCAGGCACCTTGCAGCAATATGCAGGCCGCTTGCACCGAAGTCATGTGAATAAAGAAGAAGTGAAAATATATGATTATATTGACCTTCAGGTCCCAATGTTAATGGCGATGTTCAAGAAAAGAGTGAAGGGTTATCGGAAGATGGGATATGAGGGAGCGGAGTTGTAGCAAAGTTTATATCATTGTAATAGGCGTGTGGAACCCTTTCCCAAAAGGGGCTTAATGCCTTACTGGGAAAGGGATTCTGGAAACTGAGGGGAGTCGAACCCCTGTCCGAAGATAACGGCACATAAGTTTCTACGAGTGTAGTCATGGATTTGATGTCACCCGAGAGACGCCCTGGAACCGGCTTCTCGTTGGGTCAGCCTGATTGTTTTCTTCCGAATGACCCCAGGCGGAGACCATTCGGCGTATCCCACTAAAGTTGAGCCCCTATCCTGCCACATGGGCGATGCAGGGTAGAAGCACGCACTATTCCTCCAAAAAGAAGTCAGAATCTATTCTCTTCTCTTCATAAATAGCTACCGTTGTCACTCCAAGATTAAAGTCAATCATAAAACTAGCAACTTGTTCACCATCAAGCAAAACTACTTTGTTATCTATATGAGTTACATATTCTCTAGCTTCTTTTGTAAAGTCGGATGTTGTAATAAAAACACCTTTTCTAGCGCGGTTACCTTGTAATGCTCCAACAAATTTTTGGATTTCAGGACGTCCAACAACTCCGTCCCATCGCTTTGCTTGTATGTAAATAACGTCAAGACCTAATCGATCCTCTTTAATAATTCCATCAATTCCACCGTCACCACTTCGTCCAATAGCTTTTCCTGCATCAACAATTGACCCTCCATAACCCATTTTTACAAGTAATTCCACGACTACTTTCTCAAAGAAGCCTGGTGTTCCTATTTTCAGCCTTAAAAGTAATTCTTGAATTAACTCTTCACGAAGTTTTAAATAGCTATACTCTAAGTTTTCTTCAGGAGTACGTTGCTCAGACTCATTTTTACCCTCTAAGTTTTGACCCTCATTTAACTTATTACTATGAAAAGCAACAAACCCGGAAAATCTTTTTAAATACCCTATGTTAATGAAATCTGGACTTTCCCGAAGAACTTCTAGACCTATATCTGTAATTTTGCAGTAACCACGCCGAGTGTATTCGATTAAACCCGCCTTCATCAAATAAGTGCGTGTCCATCCTACACGGTTTGTAAATATGGCTTGGCGACCACTTGGTAATAATTCTCTCAGTTCATTCGCATTTAATTGAAAATGCTCGCCTAAGTTTTGTATTGTATCGCTATGTTTATACTCACGTTTGTCACCAACACTTTTAAGAAACGGTAACATAATACTCTGAAAATCAGGGATTGTCATTTTACACATCCTTTCATCGCGTAGAATCTTTATATGTCAACCCTTCGCTATTCCTTGCAGATTTCCTATCATTAATGACTTTTACTTAAACGTCTCTAGAAACCATTTAGCTGTCTTTGATCTTGATTCCGTATTTAGTACTTCTCTTATTTGTTTATCTTGTCTCTCTGTAAATCTAACAGAATACATATTATTAACAAGCTTGTTCGTCTCTCTGTTATAGATATTAATACCGACTGTATTATTTAAATAATTACTGATGTTAAGACGTACATTACTAAGATCCATTTCTTCGTTCATTATTTCAACCTTATAATCCCCACTTTTAATATCACTCCCTTCAGGTATTATTGAAAAAGCAAGAATCAGACCTTCATTCTCCTTCATTACATCCTCTGTATCAATAAAAAATTTAACATTTTCTACCGAATCGATTCCATAAATAGTGATTATTGTTCTAACAATAATGTTTTGTAATCTTTCTTCTGTTACTATATAAGTCATATAACTATTTGTGATATAACTGTACATAGCTAAGTTTATGAAAGCACTGATTATAACCCCCCATAAAATTCTATTCCAGATGAATCCAAATATTAATTTCATTAAAAATTCACGTTTGCTCTTTTTGTGCGTTTGCTTCCTTGAAACAATAATTCCACCCATCATCCACCTCATTCAAAATAATTCAAATAAGAAATGGTGTTTCACTTTACCTTGATTTCTGAGAACAAAGGACTTTTCGTTAAAATTTTCTAATATATGGAATATAACAAACTAATACTCTCACAGCAAAAACTCACTGTCAAAACATTTTCTGTCAATCACATCATACCTTCAACCAAGAATACTAATCCTCCAGCAATAAAACGAAAAAAGACACCATTCAAGGTGTCTTCACTGATACTCCATATGGAGCCGAGGGGAGTCGAACCCCTGTCCGAAGATAACGGCACATAAGCTTCTACGAGTGTAGTTACAGTTTTGATGTCACCCGAGTATCGCCCCGTAACCGGCTATACGTTGGGTCAGCCTGATTATCTTCTTCTGCTGACCCCAGGCGGAGACCAGACAGCGTATCCCACTAAAGTTGAGCCCCTATCCTGCCACATGGGCGATGGAAGGTAGGAGCTAGCTCACAGGTTATTAAGCTGCGAAAGCTAAGTTGTTGTTTTGTTTGCCGTTTAATTGGCTTTAGCGTTGATGAAGCGGACGCGTCCCCACTACTCGCTACTCATGCTCGAACTACCCCCGTCGAATCCAAAAACGGCCCCTCATTAAAAGGGCTTCTTCGGATCAGCGCAAGCCGCCGGCAAGAGCGGTGCTATCCAAGTCCCGCCGCCTCATAGGCGATGTCGGGAAACTGAAGCGTGATGTCTTACATGAAAGAGTATATCACATTTTACAGACAATTTATATAGATCTTGCAGGAAACGAAGCCGGAGTTTGCCACTAGCACCATAAAATCAGGAAACGGGCATCGACACAGTGAATCGGCGCGTATCAGACATGTATTGTATCAACTACGACCGCCAAAAGCAAGAACACCGCAACCCTGTTGTATGTTCGAGCTCGAACTCAAACTTGTCCCCGGCAGGGCTAGTGCCCTTGCCTTCCCCTCTCCACTCAAGCCTTCCCGCGCGGCAGCTTATCGGCATATTTTGCCCGCAGTTCCCCCAGGTATTCGAGCTTGGAGAGCACTTTTTCCTTATTTAAAAGGCCAATGCTCAAAATAATCTGCTCAACCAGCAGCAGCGGCGTCACCATCGAATGAAATTCCCCCATTTCGCCCCGCCTAACGTAAAAAGAAGCCTGTACCGGCGCCCCATACCGGAAATCCTCACGGTCCGTAATCATCACGGCCGAACAGCCCACCTGCTTCACGCAATCGAGAATCACTTCAGTTTCGGGAAGCAGCCGGGTGAAGTTGAATAGCAGCACGACATCCTCGGACTGCATATGCGCCAGCGATTCCAGCAGCTCATGCCCGCTCGCCGCCATCATCCGCACCGACATGCCGAAGCGTGACAGACGGTAACACAGCAGCTCCCCGATCGCTACGGCCGGTCCCGGTGCGTAAACGTAAATCCGTCTGGCCCGGTCCATCAGCGAAGCGGCCAGCTTCAGCTCCTCCGGCTCCGTCTGCTCTGCCGTCTCCCGCAGGTGCACAATTGACTGCTCCAGCATTTTGAGCGGCAGACTGAAAGGGTCCATTTGCGAAATAGTCGTATGAAGCTTCAACGCAGGAGTCGTATCGGAGGCCAAGCGAAGCTTCTGCCTGAAGTCCTTGCCGTTCTCATATCCCGCCGCGCGCCAAAACCGCGATACCGTGGCGATGCTCGTGCCGATCCGGTCGGCGATCTCCTGCTCCGTCATAAACAGCACCTCATCCGGATGTCGCTCGATAAAATCGGCGATCTTCATTTGACCCGGCGAGAATCCGGTTTTATCGGCGAACACTTCATTTTGTCCTATTGGCATGAACGTCCCTCTCTTTGCTCTCTTTTTGCCATTCTGACCCCATCTTAGCTGATGATTATTATGTAAATTTTATTACATCATTTTCACCGTGTAAAAAATATTACAATCCGTTGACATACTGTTCCGTCCCTCTTAATACTCCAACCCTACACTAAACTTGCAACCGGATAAAAAAATCCCCCATAACTATTCAAGGAGGCCAATCTTCATGAAGAGCAAGACCTTCTACACCCTTACATCCTCGCAAAAAATGATGATCTTTGTGCTGTCCATGTCGCTGTACGGTCTGTCCAACATGTTCACCGAGCTCATCCCCGCACTGCGGCTAGGGCCGATCGAGCTGTCCATCGAGTATTTCGCCTTTATCCCGCTTACCCTGTGCATGCTGTTTCACCCATTCTATGCCGCCGTCGGCGCAGCGCTTGGCGAAATTATCTTCGGCGAGCTGATGCTCGGGCAGTTTGGCGGAATCGGGGAACTGGAGAAGTTCCTGACCTTCTCGTTCGCCATGTACGTCGCCGGCCGGATGGTCCGCAACCCGCAGAACCGTATGCAAGTCGGTACCGCCGCCATCACAGGCGTTATCATTCACCAGCTGTGCAGCAGCCTCGTCGATATCGGCAAAGTCTGGATCGGTGTTGAGGAATTTGAAGCCGTGCCCGGTCTCGCGCAAAGTGTCGTGATCGTCGAAGGCGTGAGCTTCCTGAATGACGTGTTGTTCTCCGGCATCCTGTTTGCACTGCTGCCAACGCTCTACCTGGTTCCTAGACTCTATGGAAAAATAGAACCGCTGCTCGGCATCAAACCGCGCGAAAAAAGCACCAAATACGAAGCAGCCGGCGTCATTTCGCCCAAAGTGGTCGTAACCGGACTTGTTCTGGCGCTCACCGCTTTCGGAGCCGAAGCCCTGTCCGAGACGGACTGGAACTTCGGGGAATGGGAGAGCGGTTTTGCAGAACAATGGGGAACCGGCGCCATTTGGCTCAGCATCGCGGCAGCGGCAGCCGTCGCTATCGCTGTCTTGCTCGTCATGCGGGCAAAGAGAACACGCGGCGTCCAAGCAGGGAATGATCCAGAGAACTTGCCTTATGCATAACCCTACACCACTGCAGCCCGCCGTCCCAGCCTTAGCCATCGAAATCAGCGAAGTCTCCTTTACATATCCGGGCTCGGAGCAGCCGGTACTGAGCCAGGCTGCGCTGACGATTGAGCAAGGAGAATTCACCGCGGTCATTGGCGGCAACGGCAGCGGCAAATCGACGCTGTGCAAATTGTTCAATGGCCTTATTCCATACTATTATTCGGGTGATTTTGAAGGTGAAGTGAAGATAAACGGTCAGTCCACTGCGGGCAAAAGCGTCGCCGAACTGTCCAGAATGGTCGGCTATGTCTACCAGGACTTCGACAACCAGCTCGTTAGGCCGACCGTGCTGGACGAGGCCTGCTTCGCCCCGCTGAATTACGGGCTCGCCGATTACAGGGAGCGCGCCTTTCGCGCGTTGGACATGTGCGGCCTTACCCACCTTCAGGACCGCTACATCTGGGAGCTCAGCGGCGGGCAGAAGCATCTGCTCGCGCTGGCCGGTGCTCTGTCCCTGGAACCGGACATCCTGATCGTGGACGAGCCGGTCTCCCAGCTCGATCCCCGGCACGCACGCCAAGTCTACGAAGTCCTGCGCCAGATCAATCAATCTCACGGCAAAACGGTCATCGTGATCGAGCATCATACCGAGTTCATCGCCGATTACTGCCGTGATGTGTGCCTGATGGAACAGGGCCGGGTACGGTGGAAACGGCCGGTGACAGAAGCGTTGAACAGCCTCGAGGATTTGCAGCGGCTCGGCATTCAACCGCCGGAGGTAACCCAAACGGCAGTAAGCCTGCGGGCTGCGCTGGAGGCGAGGCCTATGCCGGAGGTGCGGCTTTCGCTGAAGGAGTGGCCTGTGCCGGAGGAGCAGCCTTCGCTGGAGGAGCGGGCTGTGCCAGAGGAGCAGGCTATGCCGGAGGTGCGGCCTTCACTGAAGGAGCGGACTGTGCTGGAGGCGCGGCCTGCGGCCGCTTTATCGGAGCCGTCGCCCGGCAACACGCATCCGCTTCCGTACCGTGCATCCGAAGCACCCGATTTGCAGCAGCCTCTATATCCAATAACGACCGAAGAAGCGACCCAATATTTCGGCACTCTGCTTCCTGATGGAGGCGTTAGCTCCAGGTCTTCATGGAATTCCGGCTATAGACGGACCGAGGCTGAAACCGCCGCCTTGAACAACAAGACGCAAGATCAAAATGCCGTCATCCGGTTTCATAACACATCGCTCAACTACCGCACCATCCGTAAGAAGGAACAATCCGTGCTGCACGGAATCGGGCTAACCATCTACGAAGGTGAGCGCATAGCGCTGGTGGGCAACAATGGTGCGGGCAAATCCTCCTTGATGAAGCTGATCGCCGGTATCGCCAAACCGTCGGCGGGCTCCGTTGCCGTGCTCGGGCAGGACACGAACACTGTCTCCATTGAGCGGCTGTCACGGCATGTGGCCTATGTCTTTCAAAATCCGGAGGACATGTTCATTGAAGACAGCATACGGAAAGAAATCGCTTATTGCCTGAAAAGGCGCGGCTATCCCGATGCGGATCAGACCGTCGCCCGCATGCTCCACAGCTTCCGCCTTGAGGAACTCCAGGAGCGGGATGCCCGCCTTCTGAGCGGCGGCCAGCAGCGCCGCGTATCGCTGGCGATCGGCGCGGCGGTTCAGCCCGCAATTATGCTGCTCGATGAGCCAACGGCCAATCTTGATATGGCCACCCGGGAGGAACTGCTCAGCACGCTTAAGGAGCTCGACCGGCATGTCCGTACGGTCATTATCGCCACGCATGATATGCAGCTGGTTAACCAGTGGGCCACGCGCGTCATCGTCATGAATCAGGGCGCCGTCTGGGCCGACGATACAGCGGCGCGGGTCTTTGCCGATCCGGATCTGATCGGCCGGGCCGGGCTTGCTCTTACACAGAGCATGGAGCTGTCTAACGCTCTCGGGCTCCAGCCGGCCAGCAGCTCACCGGCCGAGCTGGCTGCACGCCTGCATTACGTCATCACAGGAAAGGAGAACATCCCGAATGGAGCTTGTTCGCAATTGGTTTAATAAAATCTCGCTTGACCGGATTCAGCTCGAGTTGATGAACACGGCTTACGGCAGTGGCCACGCCTCCCTGTCCCGGCTCGACCCGCGCGGCCTGCTCATCTGGTACCTCTTTTTCGCCGTCGTTCCCTGGTTTGTCAGCAGCTATGCCGTTCTAGCCGGGATGTGCCTGTTCATGATTGTTACTACCGTGCTGTCCCGCGTCTCGCCGTTTATCATTTTTGTGCTCTGTCTCGGCTTGATCGGCCAGGTCGGCTGGCTGTTCATCATCTCGCTGTTTTTTGGCGGTGACATTTCCTCCGCACTGCCGCTGCTTAAGCTGACGATGAAGCTTTCGATCGTCTCCTTGGCCAGCATCACCGTATTCTCCGGCATGGACCCGGAAAAAATCAGCGACGGGCTTCTGGCGTTCGGCGTTCCCGCCGCGTTCTCGTTCAGCTTGTCCTACGGTTATCGCATTCTGCCTGTGCTGTTCGAGGAATTCCGCAATGTGCTGCTCTCCTACCGGCTGCGCGGCAAGGGACCGGAGCGGAACGGATTTTTATATTGGCGGCTTGGCGTGTATTATTTAAAGCTGCTGGTGTACGCTTTTTTCCCTCTGATGCTGGCCACGGCAAAACGTTCTCGCACCACGGTAGAAGCACTCGAAACACGCGGTTTCTCCTACGGCATGAAAAATCCGGTTTCCAAAAAGCTGAAGCTGGCCCATCTCAAGCTGCAAAGGCGAGACATCCTGTTCCTAAGCGGATCGGCAGTTTACGTCGCAGCATTGTTCTGGCTTAGCTAAGCCGTTGTGTACCCGAATATAAGCTCACCATAACGCGCACGAAGGAGTGTTCTGCATGCGGATCGACCTGCACACCCACGCCAAATTATCCAAAGCCAGCGACTTTTCGCCGGTCTACTATGAAGAAATGATCGCAGAAGCAGTGGGGAGCGGGCTCAATGCCCTGGCCTTGACCGAGCATTTCAACACGCGCAATTTCTTTGAGGTTTATGAGCGCCTGGACCGGATGTATCCCTTTAACGGGGAGTACTATGAAGCCGGCCGGCTCCACATTTTCCCGGGCATGGAGGTGGACATCCGCGAAACCGGCCACATCCTGCTGATTGGGCGCAAAGAGCATATTTTGGGTATCAGACGCCAGCTTAACGATTACACGGAGGAAGACAGCTTCATTCCCTTCGCCGAGCTGATGTCCATAGCCGATAACTATCCGCTGTTAAAAATCGGGGCGCATCCCTTCCGCGAATCCACTCCGCTTCACCATTTGGACCGGTCGCAGCTCAAGCGCCTCGACGCCTTTGATTTGAATGCCAAGGACATGTATGAATATGGCAGCAGCGTCAACCGCGATAAAGTTGAGCGTTTCGCGGACGAGCTCGGCAAGCCGGTGACCGCCGGAAGCGATACGCATCAATGCCTGCAATACGGCAGTCTGTACAACGAACTTCATGTCCCTTGCCATTCGGCAAGCGATGTGAAACAGGCGATCCTAAGCGGCGCCTACGAAGTCCATGTTGCCGACAGTCTGCAGCTCCAAGTAAAAGCCTCCATCATGCTCAAAGGTGTGCTGAAGCGCCTGGCTGAGCTGGAGGCACCTATTTCAGCTTCAGGGCAAGCCGTCATTGCCGCTCCCGGCGCTGTATCCCTCTAGCCCTCAACTCCGCAATCCGGCTACCGGGTCCGGCAGCCTTCCATTTCTGCGAAGAGGAACAATCGGCAGCTCAAAATAACAAAGGCAATCCCGGGTGCTTAGTACCATCACCAGGATTGCCTTTAATTTAGGGGTTGCTGTATGGATTGTGCTGCGCTTTATCTAGCGATCTTCTGCTTCTCCCGAAGCGCCCGCTGGATGTCGCGCTGTGCGTCGCGCTTGGCGGCGGAGTCGCGTTTGTCGTACTGCTTCTTGCCTCGGCCGATGCCTAGCAGCAGCTTCGCATAGCCGTTGCGTACATATACCTTGAGCGGCACGATCGTGTAGCCCTCCTGCTTGGAGTGACCGAGCAGCTTGCTGATCTGCTCCTTGTGCAGCAGCAGCTTCCGTGTGCGCGTGGGGTCGTCCGGATTGGACCGGTTGCCCTGCTCAAACGGACTGATGTGCATGTTATGCACGAAGATCTCGCCGCCGCGAATCGTGGCGAAAGCGTCCCCTATGTTCGCGCGTCCATTGCGCAGCGATTTGATTTCCGTTCCCGTGAGGACCATGCCCGCCTCGTAGGTATCCTCGATAAAATAATCATGGGAAGCCTTTTTGTTCTGGGCGAGCACTTTCCCGTCTGCTTTTTTACCCATGACAATCACTCCTAGAATCGGTTAATGCGGCGAAAAACATCCGATCTTTATTGTATCAAAACGCCTTGACTCCGCGCAAGCGGAGTTAAAGCGTTTCCGTTCATTCATGCAGAGCACATGGACAGAACGGTGAACATCCTTAGCGATAAGCCCACGGATCAGAACATCAATCCCTTGAAGACTGCTTCACTCCGATCCGTATCAAAAAAGCGTCAAACCCGCAACCGAGCTTGGCGCTTGATATCCTATGACAGATCAAAGGCTGTTAAGCCGCTTTATTTGTTCGCTTTCTCTTTCTTTTTCTTCTTGCGCTTCTTGCGCTCCCCGTTGCCATTGCCAGAGCCGGCCTCGATCGCGCCGCTGCCCGGCGTTACCGACTCGCCGATGAAGACGCCGCTCTGCGTCTTCTTCTTGCGGCGGCCTTTACCGCCGGACTTGCCGCCGTAGTCGCCCCCGAGATCCTCGCGGGTGCGGAACTTCGTGTCACCGCTGACACCGGTGTACACGTCCCCGCGCGCCCCGGGAGGCGCGCCATAACCGCCCTTGCCCGAGCCGAAGCCGAAGCTGATGCCGCGCGTTCCGCCCGCGGCGTCCCCGGCTTCGCCTCTCGGGCTGCGGGCGCCCGCGCCGCCGCTGCGCTCGGCGGCGCCTGCAGCCGGGCTGGCGGCGAGTACGCGCCCGCCGCGCCCGCGTTTGCCGCGGCTGCCACCCGCCGCGGCTCCGCCCTTACCGGCGGTGCGTCCCTTGCCGCCGCCGGGGCCGTGGGCGACCGCTGCGCCGTGGCCGCCTCTGCGATCGCGGCTGCCGTGGCCGCCGCGACCGCCTCCGCCAAAGCCCCCGCTGCGGTGCTCGCCTGCCGCGCGGGGCTTCATGTCGACCAGCTCGAAGTCGATCGTGTGGTCGTCCATGTTCACCTTGGCGACGCGAATCTTCACTTCGTCGCCGATGCGGAACACCTTCGAGGTGCGCTCACCGATCAGTGCCATATGGCCTTCGTCGAAGTGGTAATAATCGTCCGTCAGATGACTGAGACGAATCAGGCCTTCGACGGTATTTTCCAGCTCAACGAACATGCCGAAGCTCGTCACGCTGCTGATCATCGCGTCGAATTCCTCGCCCACCTTGTCCTGCATGTATTCCGCCTTCTTGAGCTGCTCCGTATCCCGTTCGGCTTCGACTGCAACCCGCTCGCGCTCGGAGGACTGCTGGGCGATGTCCGGCATCCGGCTCGCCAGGTACTCCTGGCGCTTCTCGGTAAGTGCTCCGCCGCCCTCCAGCACCTCGCGGATGACACGGTGAATAACAAGGTCCGGATACCGGCGGATTGGGGACGTGAAGTGGGAGTAATACTCGGCAGCAAGGCCAAAGTGGCCCGTGCTCTCTGCATCGTACTTCGCCTGCTTCATGGAGCGTAGCATCATTGTGCTGATAACCGTCTGCTCCTTCGTGCCCTGAATGTCCTCCAGCAGCTTCTGCAGCGCCCGAGGATGAACGGAGTTCCCGCGTCCCTTGACATGGTAGCCGAAATTGGCCGCGAACGCCATGAAGTTCTGCAGCTTCTCGGGGTCCGGATCTTCATGGATTCGATACAGGAACGGAACCTTCAGCCAGTGGAAATGCTCCGCCACCGTCTCATTGGCCGCCAGCATGAATTCCTCGATGATCTGCTCCGCGATCGAGCGCTCTCTTTTGACAATATCAACGGCTTTGCCGTTCTCGTCCACGATAATTTTGCTCTCCTGGAAGTCGAAATCCACCGCGCCCCGGCACATCCGGGCGTCCCGCAGCTTCATAGCCAGCTCGCGCATGAGCTTGAAGTCCTCGATCAGAGGCGCATAGCGCTCCAGCAGCTCGGAGTCCTCGTCCATCAGGATTTTACGCACATTGGTATACGTCATCCGCTCTTTTGTACGAATCACGCTTGTAAAAATATCATGCTTCACGACCTTCATATTCTCGTCGAATTCCATCGTACAGGACATCGTCAGCCGGTCCACCTGAGGATTGAGCGAACAGATGCCATTCGACAGCCGGTGCGGCAGCATCGGAATGACGCGGTCCACCAGATACACGCTGCAGCCCCGGTCGTACGCTTCCTTGTCGAGGGGGGCATTCTCCCGCACATAATAGCTGACGTCGGCAATATGCACGCCCAGCGTGTAATGCCCGTTCTCCAAACGTCCTACGTTGACGGCGTCGTCCAGGTCTTTGGCATCCTCGCCGTCGATCGTCACGATATTCAGTCCCCGCAGATCGCGGCGTCCCTGCTGCGCAATCTCTTCTTCCGTGATGGAATCCGGAGCAGCGTTCGCCTCGGCCATAACCTCTTCCGGAAAAGCCTCCGGCAGTTGATGCTTGCGGATAACGGATAAAATATCGACGCCCGGATCATCCTTATGCCCCAGTATTTCGATGATTTCCCCTTCAGCCGCCGCCCGGCCTTCCGGGTAGTTCACGATACGCACGACGACCTTCTCGCCGTCCACGGCTCCATTGAACGATTCCTTCGGGATGAAAATATCCCGGTTAATCCGCTTGTCATCCGGCAGCACGAATCCGTACGTCTCCAGGCTCTGGAATACGCCGACGGTCTGCAGCACGCCTCTGCGCACGATCCGCACAACCTCGCCTTCCATTCTGCCGCCGGAGTGGCTTCTGGAGGTAACGCGCACCAGCACGATATCGCCGTTCATAGCGCTCTTAATATCATTCGCATGGATATATACATCGGGATGATCCCGGTCGTCTGGAATGAGGAAGGCGAAGCCCTTCGCATGGGCCTGCAGGCGTCCGCGCAGAAGGTCCATCCGTTCCGGCACTCCATACCGCTTCGTGCGTGTCAGCACAATCCGTCCGTCCTGCTCCAGCTCGCCCAGCAGCAAATTAAAGGCCTTCAACGGCTCCTCGTCTGCAAATGCAAAATGGTCGATCAGCTCTTCATACGTCATCGGTTTATAAGCGGTTTCCCGCATGAAATCCAGCAGATTCTCTTGAGTAAGCATCTCTTCACCTCGGCTAAGCCGCGGCGAAAGAGGCCGCCGGCTTGTATGTATGATGGTTGTCCTATAATACTTCATACCCTAGTATACACAAAATCAATCCCGAGCATCCCTGCGGCGCCATCTCTCTTGCCTGTTACGCATAGGGTACATTTCCATTTCTCATCCGGTTACAAAAAAGCCTCCGCTCATCTCGAAGAGCGAAGGCTTCGTGTGTTCTATGATTAATCTAAAACAACCGCAACGATAATCGACATAATGAAGAATCCGGCTCCGAGTCCAACCGTAATCCGCTGAAGCACCAGATCCATGCCACGGGCTTTCGTCTTACCGAACAGATGCTCCGCACCGCCGGAGATGGCACCGGAAAGACCTGCGCTCTTGCCCTTTTGCAGCAGAACCACAGTAATCAGACCGATAGAAAAAATCAGAAGCAGCACCTTCAGAAAAATATCCATTCCTTCCACCTCCTACGCTACAGGTTACTATCTATGTAAAGTCAAATTATCGATCCATAAACAGCATTTTTATTGTATCACAGCATATCTTCGATTACAAGGAAACTTCCTTTTATGACCAAAGAGAATGCATCTATAAGAAAAAGGGCGCTCCTGCCCGAGTAGGCTTGGAGCACCCTTGTATGGTTCAGTGAACCTGATTATCTCTTCAGGTTGTAGAAGGATTTCAGACCGTTGTATTGAGCCAGTTCGCTCAGCTCGTCTTCGATGCGAAGCAGCTGGTTGTACTTAGCGATACGGTCTGTACGGGAAGGAGCACCTGTCTTGATCTGGCCGGCGTTGGTTGCAACGGCGATGTCAGCGATGGTGCTGTCTTCGGATTCACCGGAACGGTGGGATACAACAGCTGTGTAGCCTGCGCGCTTAGCCATTTCGATAGCGTCGAAGGTTTCAGTCAGGGTACCGATTTGGTTAACCTTGATCAGGATCGAGTTACCGATGCCTTCTTCGATACCTTTAGACAGACGCTCGGTGTTGGTTACGAACAGGTCGTCACCAACGAGTTGGATCTTGTTGCCCAGCTTCTCGGTAAGCAGCTTCCAGCCTTCCCAGTCGTCTTCGGAGCAGCCGTCTTCGATCGTGATGATCGGGTACTTGTCAACCCAGGAAGCCAGCAGGTCAACGAATTCAGCAGAAGTGAAGGATTTGCCTTCGCCTTCCAGATGGTATTTGCCATCTTTGTAGAACTCGGTGGAAGCTACGTCCATGCCCAGGAATACGTCAACGCCCGGTTTGTAGCCGGCTTTTTCGATAGCCTCGATGATGGAGGACAGTGCGTCTTCGTTGGAAGTGAAGTTAGGAGCGAAGCCGCCTTCGTCGCCAACAGCTGTGTTCAGGCCTTTGGCTTTCAGAACAGTCTTCAGGTTGTGGAAGATTTCAGCGCCGGTACGCAGCGCTTCTTTGAAGCTAGGAGCGCCAACAGGCAGGATCATGAATTCCTGTACGTCGACGTTGTTGTCGGCATGAGCGCCGCCGTTCACGATGTTCATCATCGGAACCGGAAGCTGCTTAGCGTTGAATCCGCCCAGGTAAGTGTACAGCGGCACATCCAGATCAACAGCGGCAGCGCGGGCTACAGCCATGGATACAGCCAGGATGGCGTTAGCGCCCAGCTTGCCTTTGTTAGGCGTTCCGTCCAAAGCGATCATAGCCTTGTCGATGCCCAATTGGTCAAGAGCGTCCATGCCGATTACTTCAGGAGCGATGATTTCGTTCACGTTCTTAACGGCAGTCAGTACGCCTTTGCCCAGGTAGCGGGATTTGTCGTCGTCGCGAAGCTCAACGGCTTCGTGAGCGCCTGTGGAAGCGCCGGAAGGAACGATGGCGCGGCCTTTAGCGCCGGATTCCAGGTATACGTCAACTTCTACAGTAGGGTTGCCGCGGGAGTCCAGTACCTCGCGAGCATATACATCAGAAATAATAGTCATTCGATTCATTCTCCTTTAATTTAAATATGGTTCAGGCTAGCCTGATGAAGCCAAAATTATTTGCGGCTTGCGATCATGGATTGGCCGGTCATTTCCACAGGCTGCGGAATTCCCATCAGATCCAGAATCGTAGGTGCTACGTCCGCCAGAATACCATGCTCGCGGAGCACAACGTTCTCGTCGGTTACGATGAACGGAACCGGGTTGGTCGTATGCGCCGTGAACGGACGGCCTTCTTCGTCGAATACCATATCAGCGTTGCCATGGTCGGCGATAATGATCGTTACGCCGCCTTTAGCCAGAACAGCGTCAACCACTTTGCCTACACATTCATCCGTTACTTCAACCGCCTTGATTGTCGGCTCCAGCATGCCGGAGTGTCCGACCATATCCGGATTGGCGAAGTTCAGGATGATAGCGTCGTGCTTGTCGGCTTCGATCTCGGCTACACAAGCAGCAGCGACTTCATACGCACTCATCTCTGGCTGCAGGTCATAAGTAGCGACCTTCGGCGAAGCGATGAGGACGCGGGTCTCTCCCACCAGTTCAACGTCACGGCCGCCGCTGAAGAAGAACGTTACGTGCGGATACTTCTCAGTCTCCGCGATGCGCAATTGCTTCTTCTGATGGTGAACCAGAACTTCACCGAGGGTGTTGTCCAGGTTCTTCGGCGGGAAGGCTACATAGCCGACAACCGTTTCGCTGTAAGTCGTCATGCAGACATAGTGCAGGCTCTGCGGGAATTCCGGTCCGCGGTCAAAGCCGGCAAAGTCAGGCATAGTGAACGCTTGGGACAGCTGAATCGCGCGGTCCGGACGGAAGTTGATGAAGACGATGGAATCGCCGCTTTCAACCTTGGCCGTCGGATTGCCGGCTGCATCCGTAATAACAGATGGTACGAGGAATTCGTCATAGACCGAGTTCTGATACGAAGCTGTTACCGCAGTCAGGCCGTCGGTGAAGGCTGGGCCTTCGCCGTATACGATTGCGCGGTAGGCTTTCTCCACGCGATCCCAGCGCTTGTCGCGGTCCATCGCGAAGTAGCGTCCCGAAACCGTTGCGATTTTGCCGACTCCGATTTCTTCGATCTTCTGAATCAGATCCTGCATAAACTTCTGTCCGCTGTCCGGAGGAACGTCACGGCCGTCCATGAAGGCATGGATATACACATCTTCCAAGCCTTCCTTCTTGGCCAGCTCCAGCATGGCGAACAAATGGTTGATGTGGCTGTGTACGCCGCCGTTCGACAGCAGGCCGAACAGATGCAGCTTCTTGCCGGTCGACTTGGCGCTGCGTACAGCGGAGACCAGCGTCTGGTTCTCGAAGAACTCGCCTTCGCGGATGGACTTGTCGATCATGGTCAAATCCTGGTACACGATCCGGCCTGCGCCGATGTTCAGGTGTCCTACTTCGGAGTTGCCCATTTGTCCTTCCGGAAGTCCGACAGCCTCACCGCATGCGGTAAGCGTCGTGTTCGGATACTGCTTCAGGTAACGGTCGTAATTCGGCTTGTTGGCTTGGGCAACGGCGTTGCCTTCCACTGTGTTCCGAAGACCGAAACCGTCCATGATGATCAGTGCTACCGGTTTTGGTGCAGACATTACTTCGCCCCCTCAACCAGTGCGATGAAGGAAGCTGGCTGCAGGCTTGCACCGCCGACGAGCGCGCCGTCGATGTCGCTTTGGCCCATATACTCTGTGACATTCTCCGGCTTCACGCTGCCGCCGTATTGGATACGAATGACTTCAGCCGTAGCTTCGTCATACAGATCCTTGATCAGGCTGCGGATATAGGAGATGACTTCGTTCGCGTCAGCCGAAGTGGACGATTTGCCGGTACCGATAGCCCAGATTGGCTCGTATGCGATTACCGTCTGAGCCGCCTGTTCGGCAGTCAGTCCCTGGAACGCGCCTTCAGTCTGCACTTTGCATACTTCCTTCGTCTGGTCGGCTTCGCGCTCTTCGAGCTTCTCGCCTACGCACACGATTGGAGTGATGCCGTGGCGGAACGCCGCGTGCATCTTCTTGTTCACGATTTCGTCCGTTTCGCCGAAATAAGCGCGGCGCTCGGAGTGGCCGAGAATGACATAATCCACGCCCAGATCCTTCAGCATCACGCCGCTGATTTCACCGGTGAACGCGCCGCTGTCCTCGAAATGCAGGTTTTGAGCGCCGATCTTGATGGATGTGCCTTCAGCCAGTTTGGTCAGAACCGGCAGATTGGTGAACGGCGCGCAAATTACGGTCTCCACGCCTGCCACTTCAGCCTTGCCCTTAACCTCGGCAAAGAAGCTTTCGGCTTCCGGAACAGTCTTGAACATTTTCCAGTTGCCAGCGATGATTGGTGTTCTACTCATAGCAAAGCTTGCCTCCCTCTATCCTGAAATAACCTAGTGTCCGACTAAATGGCAACAGGTTATAGAGCCTCGAGTTTGGCGAAGCCAAACTCTGAGGATCTTCTTTGAGAATTTCATCATCTAACGGTGCCGCGAAGGGCGGCATGAATCGTCTTACTTATCGTTCAGTGCCACTACGCCAGGAAGAGCCTTGCCTTCCATGAATTCAAGCGAAGCGCCGCCGCCGGTCGAGATATGGTCCATTTGGTCAGCCAGCTTGAACTTCTCAGCTGCAGCAGCGGAGTCGCCGCCGCCGATGATCGTGTAGCCTTCCGTCTTGGCGCAGGCTTCAGCCACCGCTTTGGTTCCCTCGGCGAAGATATCGATTTCGAATACGCCCATCGGTCCGTTCCATACAACAAGTTTGGAGTTCGCGATGACGTCTGCGTACAATTCGCTAGTCTTCGGTCCGATATCAAGACCCATCCAGCCTGCAGGGATTTCCGAAATGTCGACGGTCTTCGTGTTGGCATCGGCGCCGAACTTGTCGGCTACAACAACGTCAACCGGAAGCAGGAAGTTCTTGCCGAGCTTCTTGGCTTTCTCGATGAAGCCCAGAGCTGTATCAATCTTCTCTTCGTCCAGAAGGGATGTTCCGACTTCGTACCCTTGAGCTTTGGAGAACGTGTAAGACAGGCCTCCGCCGATCAGCACGTTGTCGGCCAGCGTCAGCAGGTTGTCGATAACGTCAATCTTGTCCTTAACCTTGGAGCCGCCGATGATCGCGGTGAAAGGACGTTCCGGGTTGGATAATGCTTTGCCCAGTACGGAGAGTTCTTTCTCCATCAGCAGACCGGATACGGCCGGCAGGAAGTGAGCGATGCCCTCAGTCGAAGCATGCGCGCGGTGAGCAGCCCCGAACGCGTCGTTCACGAACAGATCAGCCAGTTCGGAGAACTGCTTCGCCAGTTCCGGATCGTTCTTCTCTTCGCCCGGGTAGAAACGGACATTTTCAAGCACGAGCACGTCGCCGTCTTTCAATTCGGCAATCTTGGCCTTAACCGCTTCGCCAACGGCTTCGTCAGCCTTGGCTACCGGCTTGCCCAGCAGTTCGGAGAGGCGTACAGCCGCCGGAGTCAGACGCATGGAATCAACAAATTGGCCCTTCGGACGGCCCAGATGGCTCGCCAGAATGACCTTGGCACCGTTCTCGATCAAATACTTGATCGTCGGCAGCGTTTCGCGGATACGCGTGTCGTCGGTGATTTTGCCGTCTTCGAGCGGCACGTTGAAATCGACGCGCACGAATACGCGTTTGCCTGTTACTTCTACATCACGGACACTTTTCTTGTTCATGACTTTAACCTCCACACCCGGGTATTGTTCCAATTCAATGGAATTTGGGGCACCACACAGCGTTTGCACAAGAAGAAACGGCTGCGCCGAGTGGTAAGGCGGCGTCCGTTCTTCCGGTTAGACGTATGTCGCTGGTACATGAAGATGCTGCATTCATTAAGTATTTCGGAAAAGAGCGGAAACAATGGACTGCTGTTCCCGCTCTACGGATGACTCTATGAAGTTAATTATTTAGCCAGCTTAGCGAAGTGTTCCAGCGTACGAACGAGCTGAGCAGTGTAGGACATTTCGTTGTCGTACCAGGAAACAGTCTTAACGAGCTGCTTGTCGCCTACAGTCAGAACCTTAGTCTGAGTAGCGTCGAACAGGGAACCGAAAGTCAGGCCCTTGATGTCGGACGATACGATTTCGTCTTCTGTGTAGCCGTAAGTTTCAGGATCGGAAGCTTCCTTCATAGCAGCGTTGATTTCATCAGCAGTTACAGTCTTACCAAGAACGGTAACCAGCTCAGTCAGGGAACCTGTAGGAACCGGTACGCGTTGAGCGGCTCCGTCCAGCTTGCCTTTCAGTTCAGGGATAACCAGACCGATGGCTTTAGCTGCGCCAGTCGTGTTAGGCACGATGTTCTCAGCAGCTGCGCGAGCGCGTCTGAAGTCGCCCTTGGCATGCGGAGCGTCCAGCGTGTTCTGGTCGCCAGTGTAAGCATGGATTGTAGTCATCAGGCCTTCGACGATGCCGAACTTGTCGTTCAGGACTTTCGCCATAGGAGCCAGACAGTTCGTTGTGCAGGAAGCACCGGAGATTACAGTTTCGGAACCATCAAGAATGTCGTGGTTAACGTTGTATACGACAGTCTTCATGTCGCCAGTAGCCGGAGCGGAGATAACAACCTTCTTGGCTCCGCCTTTCAGGTGAAGCTCAGCTTTTTCCTTGGAAGTGAAGAAGCCTGTGCACTCCAGAACGATGTCAACGCCGAGGTCTCCCCAAGGAAGTTCTTCAGGGTTGCGGTTAGCCAGAACCTTAACGTCCTTGCCGTTTACTTTGAAGAAGCCATCATGAACTTCAACGTCTCCCTGGAATTTGCCTTGCGATGTATCATATTTCAACAAATGCGCCAGCATCTTGGCATCGGTCAGGTCATTGATCGCTACGACTTCGATTCCTTCCACGTCTTGAATGCGGCGGAAAGCCAGGCGGCCAATACGTCCAAATCCGTTAATACCTACTTTTACAGTCATTGAATAGTTCCTCCTAAATTTCGTTTTTATTTATTCAAGACAAGCCATAGGCTCGTCAAGACAACAAGTTAAGTATAATGCATAATAAATGCTAATGCTCGCCATAATTAGGCAACTGCGGAAAGATTTCTATCAGCCGATTTCCCTGACAATTTCTTCGGCAGCCGCTTCATCGATAACAAGTATATTCTCCTGGCCAAACCGCAGGACGGCGTGGATGGCCTTGGCCTTACGCTTGCCTCCGGCAATTCCGATCACGATTTCCGTTCTGACGATGTCTTCAAGCCGAAGACCCATTGTCAGCATCGAATGAACCACTTCGCCCTGTTCATTGAAGTAATGGCCGAAGGATTCCGCCACCGCGCCCGCCGCCCGAATCTTCTCAACCGTCTCACGGTCGAGCCTCCGTCTGCGGGTCATCTCCAGCGCATCTCCGATTCCGTGCACAATGACACGCGACCGCCGTATAATCTGAACGATTTCGGCGATATTCGGCTCATGCGCCAGCGACTGATAGGCTTCCTCGCTGAGCAAGTCCGGTACATGCAGCAGCCGGTAATGCGCGCCCAGCCGTTTGGCCATCGTCGAGGCGATCGTGTTCGCTTGAATCTCCATACTCTCCCCAAGACCTCCGCGCGCCGGTACAATCAGCGTCTCGCGGCAGGACAAATTCAAGGGCGCACTCATCTGCTCCGCCACTTCCGACAGGGTGGAACCGCCTGTAACGGCGACCGTGTCGTCAGTTCGCAGCACTCCCAAGAGCGCCTTCGATCCGGCTCTTCCGAGCTCTCTCTTGGTGAACGGGGAAACTTCGCAGTCTCCCGGAACCACAATTACCTTCTTCAGTCCGTAGCTCGAACGGATCTTCTCTTCCAAGTCCTCAAGGCCGAACAAACTCTTGGCCACAGGCTCCAGCATATCAAGCAGATTCCTGCCAGCATCGCTGATTCGCATGCCTACGCTCTCGATCTCGATGAGCCCCTGCGACTTCAGAAGGTCTGTCTCCGCACGCAACACCCGTTCCGTCATATTGAGCGAAGCGGCGAGCGTTCGGCGGCCGATAATATCGGACAACAAGATCTGATGAAGAATCGTGTACCGTCTTTTGAGGGTTTCCATGAGATCAGGCAGAAGCTGCTTTTGGATTTCTAATAAATTACGCATGCTTTCACTCCTGCAACTTCGTCTTTCTCTTTTTCCCCTTCTCTATGGTCTTAAAACGTCCCGGGTTAACTTTTTAAGTCCCACCACCTATTCTACCCAAATATTGCACTAAGCGCAAGGGCTCCCAAATTAGAATTCACTAGGTCTTTCTTTCTTATTCATAGCCTATTTTTCATTGCTCTGACAGGGGGTTCTTGTCCACTTATGCGAGAAAAAAGGTTTATGAACAGGGGAGTTGCATTCATTTGAAATTTAGATTATAATAATTTCTGTTGCGCCCGTGGTCCAATGGATATGACGTAGGCCTCCGAAGCCTGAGATCCAAGTTCGATTCTTGGCGGGCGCGCCACATTACATCTTTAACCAAACCTTGATTATTCAACCAGCGCCATTAAATGTGGCGCTTTTTTGTATCCCGCATTTGACTTTCTCTGACTTTTTGTTTGACTTTCTTTGACTTTTTGTTTGGATTTGTTTATCATGTGGTTAATACGGTAACAGTATAATGAAGCTGTACGAAATCCATCTGACATTTCATGAGGAGGTTTTCCACGTGAGTTACATTCCTATGGTCGTTGAACAAAGCAACCGCGGCGAGCGGGCTTATGACATCTATTCCCGCCTGCTGAAGGACCGCATCATTTTCCTTGGAACCGAGGTTAATGACGTGGTAGCCAATTCCATTATCGCACAAATGCTCTTCCTGGCCGCCGAGGACCCGGAGAAGGATATTTCTTTGTACATTAACAGCCCGGGCGGTTCCATCACCGCAGGGATGGCCATCTTCGATACGATGCAGTACATTAAGCCTGATGTCTCCACGATCTGCGTCGGCATGGCCGCCTCCATGGGCGCCTTCCTGCTGACAGCAGGCGCGATCGGCAAGCGCTACGCGCTGCCTAACAGCGAAATCATGATTCACCAGCCGCTGGGCGGAGCGCAAGGACAGGCTTCCGATATTGAAATCCGTGCCCGCCGCATTCTGAAAATGCGCGACAAGCTGAACCAGATTCTGGCGGAACGCAGTGGACAGCCGCTGGAGCGCATTGAGAAGGATACCGACCGTGACTACTTCATGAGCGCAGCTGATGCCGCAGCTTACGGCCTGGTGGACAAAGTCATCGAGAAGCCAATTGCCGTCGGCGTATAAGACATAATTTCGCGACACACTGGCAAAAATAAATCAAGAGGGCGCTTCCGCAAGCAGAATTGATGCTGCTTGCCGATGCGCCCTCTTTTTTACCTATTGAATTAAGAATCAGGAACGGAGCAGCCGGCTGTATCCCAAGCTCTGCAGCCGCTCTGCGATCAGGCGGTAGCCTCTGCCGTTCGGATGAAGGCGGTCGATGGACAGAAGCTCCCGCTCATGTCCCGCGAACGCTTCGTAAATGTCGGCGAAAGCACACTCCCGTCCGCAGTATTTCGCCAGCTGGCGGTTGAACCGCTGCACCCAGTCCGAGGCGCCGGCCATCTGCGGATATGGATTGTACAGCCCGACGATTCGCACCAGCCACGGATTCGAAGCTCCTTGCTTCTCCTGATAAATCCGGCTCATGACCGCTGCCAGATGCCCTTTGGATTCCTGAAGCGCCCGGTCGAATACCGCCTGGGAAGAACGGCTCTGGCCGCTCGCTTCCCGTGCGGCATGAATCAAGTCATTGCCACCGATCGAGATCGTGATAAGATCAGCTTCGCGAATCGATTGGCGGAACAACGGATGGTGGCGGACCCGCTGCTCCAGCTCGGATGTCGTTAGCCCGTTGATTCCCAGATTCGTATAAGCCACGAAGGAGCGCAGTGCCACCTCCGACATCCGCCGGTAGACAGGAACGAATCCGCTTCCCGGCAAGGCCCCGAATCCCGTCGTCAGTGAATCCCCTAACGCTGTATATTGATAAACCAAGGTTTCCCCTCCTAGCGCCCTAAGGCTCGTCACCATTCAGCATATGAATGGAGTTGGCGCTGCGGAACGGGGAATGCCCATCGGTCTACAGATTATTTCAACCGGTCGAACGGACTGCTTCCGTCAGGAAGAATGTCCTTGAAGCTAAATGTGAATTGCGGAAATCCTGCGGCGTACGGCGTATAATCATACTGCTGGAAGAACAGCGTCACCCGGCCTTCTTGCACATAGAAGTATTTTTCCGTCTGAAGACCCGTAAATCCGCCAGTGTATCCATAGTAATCCCGACTCTTCTTAAAAGCCTCGCTCACCTTGGTGTTCAGCAGTTTCTTGTAATTCGGATTGGCTCCGAACAGATCACCGAGAAGCAGGCGCTTGCCGTCCTTCAGAGAGAAGGTGAACCCTTGCCGATAAGTCCCGCCATGGGCGCCTCCCAAGTATTCATACTGGTCCATCACCAGACTCAGCACGCCGTTCTCGTTGTAAGTGACAACATAATCGGACTCAAAATCATAGGGCCGGATATCCTCATCTCTCTCTTTCAGTGAACTATTAATGGAGTTGGAGAAAGTCTGGAAGGTCTGTTTCAGCGTGTTGTTGATGGCCTTCTGAGCTTCCGCATTGGTCAGTCCCGCAATCTGCGGATATTTCAGGTTGATCGTATATCCTTCGGTTGTTTTAGCATAAGTCTCTGTTGTAACGGTGAGAGCATTCAGCTTGCGGCTTGTAATATTCAGTCTGCCCTCCGACTTGCTGAAATCGCCCTTATATCCAAGATAATCGTTCAGTACACCGAACGGCACATAGAGATGGCCGCCGTAGTTCAGACCGTCATATTCTGACAAATAGTGGCCGTTCACTGCAAGAAAGACCCCGTATTCGTTAACGCTCAGCTTGAGCGGGTTCGTTCCTTTGCCGATTGTATACGAACTATCCGCTTTATCATATGACAGAGGCATGCCAAGGGTTTTGTTCAAAAAGGATACCGGAATCCACACCTTCCCGTTCTGGTAGATTCCCTGCTGGGTGCTAATCTTGCCGTTGACTTTCAGAACGATGGACGTTTGACCGGTCTTGGACGCGGCCGACGCGGCCCAGCTATGATTAGCTGGAAGAATGGTTCCTCCCGCCAGCAGACCAGCCGACAGCAAGCCGACTCCCAGGATGCGCGTAATTCGATTGTTCAGATTCATAACTGATGTTCCTTTCTTCATGTGAGAGTATGTCGGGAATAACACCGCTCTTCCATTATATAGACAAGAAGGCAGACCAAGGGTTACATATCCGCTTACAATTCCTTCATCGTTGCTCCCCATATGGCGGATGCTTATGACAATTTGCTAAACAAAAGAAACAGTGCTCAACCGTCGATAAAATCCTTTTTACGATAAAAAAGGCCTTTACCACCTCCAGACGGATGCGGTAAAAGCCCTGCTGTACCGAAGTTTAGTTCAATTGATAGATGACGCTGAGCTGAGTCGTGATCTTCACTTCTCCCGCCTGAACTTCCGTGCTGCCGGCGTCGGCGGCGGATGACTTCATCAGGCTCTCGCTCTGGGCATACAGAACCGGCGGTGCGGCATTGTCGACCTGGCTCACGGACAGAACCTGTCCGAGGCTCCGCTTGGCGGCTTTGGCAATCGCGCCTGCCTTGACGTCGGCGTTCGCCATCGCTTTCTCAATGACCTGTGCTTCGAAGGCTGAAGTATCCTCGACGGCGAAGCGGGCGCTGCCGAGGTTGTTCGCGCCGGCTGCGGAAGCCGCGTCAAGCAGCGAGCCTACCTTGTCCAGATCCCGGTAAGTCACCTGGAGGACATGATGCGCGTTGTACCCTTTTACCTGCTGACCCTCTTTGTCATTGTACGTATAGTTCGGCTGCACATAGAATTCGGCGGTCTGAATGTCCTTGTCGCTGATTCCCCAGGTATTCTTCAGCAGCGCCGTTACTTTCGAAATCTTGGCGGCGTTGCTCTTCTGGGCTTCCTGGGCAGTAGACGCCGAGCTGTCCGCTCCGATCGACAGATAGACGACATCCGGCTTCATGGAGAGCTCTCCCTTGCCGAGGACACTCACCACATTCTTCTGCACTTCTTCAGCGTAAGCCTTCTGCGGTCTGTCAACAATTCCACCTGCTATTGCTCCACCCGCCAGTACACTACCTGCGATAAAAACGGCCGCAGCCGGCTTGATCCACTTCTTCATATATTGCCATCCTCCCTTGTCGTTCGCATGTTTTTGCGATTGTACCTTCTAGACGGACAGGATTGGCAAAAGTTGCACACCTTTATTCATCGCCTTATACCAAAATAAAAAAGCCCTTTCAGGGCTTTTCTTCAATAATGCGGCCGGTTGGGCGATACCTGCGTATCGCCGGCCTTCCTGTTCAAGTGCCTGGACAACGGGTGAACCGCTGCCGGACATCCTATTGCAAAGAGGGTTCAGACTGCGACTATTACTGATTCTCCAGCTCTTCCTTGCTGACAAGTCCTGTCAGGGCGGCTACAGCTTGATCGGCGTCCGCGCCTTCCGCGCTGATGAAGATTTCCGTACCGGAGCTGATCGCGAGGCTCATAATCCCCATGATGCTCTTGGCATTCACTTTTTTATCTTCTTTCTCAACGAAAATCTCGGACGAGAACTTGTTGGCTTCCTGGACGAACAATGCTGCCGGCCGGGCATGAAGCCCCGTCTTCAACCGGACGACTACCGGGTGCTTTGTCATGAAACGCTTACCCCCTAATTAAGATATGCCCCAAAAATTTCACAATAATTTTATCATATTATATCATTATAACCGAATCCACACTACAAAAAAATATCATTCCCCTGCCCGAAGCTTCTCCGCCATCTCATCAATCTTGCGAAGCCGGTGATTCACGCCCGACTTGCTGACAGTGCCTTTGAGCATTTCCCCGACTTCCTTCAAATTGATATCCGGGTGGGCCAGACGAACCTCCGCCACCTCCCGCAGCTTGTCGGGAAGCTTGTCGAGGCCGATTTCCTTCTCCAGAAACTTGATGTTCTCAATCTGCCGTACTGCCGCGCTGATGGTCTTGTTCAAATTGGCAGTTTCGCAGTTCACAATCCGGTTGACGGAATTGCGCATGTCGCGCATGATCCGCACATCCTCGAATTTGAACAGAGCCTGGTGCGCGCCGATCAGATTCAGGAATTCGATGATCTTCTCGCCTTCCTTGATATACAGAATGAAGCCCTTCTTGCGCTCGATGCAGCGGGCGTTGAGATGAAAAACATCGGCCAGCTCAACGAGCGCCTTGCAGTGCTCCTCGTACATCGAGGCGATCTCCAGGTGATACGACGAGCCCTCGGGGTTGTTGACCGAGCCGCCCGCCATAAAAGCGCCGCGCAGATACGCGCGTTTGCAGCAGTTCTTGCGAACTATGCTCTCGTCGATACCGTCGTTGAACACAAAGCCTTGGGAGACGATCTTGAGATCGTTCAGAATCTCCTCCACCCGGGCGGGGATGCGGACGATATAGACGTTATTTTTCTTCAAACGCATTTTTTTACGCACGAGAAGCTCGGTATGCACCTGGTAATATTTTTTAAGCAAGGAATAAATCCGCCTTGCGATCGCGGCATTCTCCGTTGAGATATCGAGGACGATCCGTTTGCTCGAGAGCTGCACCGATCCGTTCATCCGGATCAGAGCCGACATCTCCGCCTTGTCGCAGCAAGGGCCGTTCTCGATCATCGTCAGTTCTTTTTTAGTTAGCGCCGCAAAAGACAAGGTCCTCACCTCTTTCGTGTTATCCAGTCCTGTACCAGCTGGTAAATATGCTGGCTCAGCTTCTCCGTATCATGCCGGAGGTAGGTGCGGAACAGCACAAGCCGATCGGCGATCAGCTTGTAGCGCGGATCTTCGATCGCCTCCCGGTCGAGCTCGACCGGGCTTGCTCCCTTCTCCGCATATTTCTGCTGCACCTCGGGCGGAATTTCGCCGTTGTTGACAATGACATAATCGAACAGATGCAGCCCAATGTGATCGTACACGGCCTGCAGATGGTCGCTGACCGTGTAATAGTCGGTCTCGCCCGGCTGGGTCATCACATTGCAGATGAACATCTTGATCGCATCCGAGGCGACGACCGCCTCAGCCAGCTTCGGCACCAGCAGATTCGGCAGAATGCTGGTGTACAGGCTTCCCGGGCCGAGCAGGATGGCGTCCGCCTCGCGGATCGCCTCCAGCGCTTCCGGCAGCGGCTCGACATCCGGCGGTTCGAGAAAGACGCGCCGGATCTTGCCTCCGGCCTCGGGAATCTTCGACTCCCCGGTGACGATGCTGCCGTCCTCCATCTCGGCGCTCAGCACCACCGCTTCGCCCGCTGCGGGCAGAACCCGGCCTCTTACGGCGAAGAGGCGGTTGATCTCGCGGACGGCGGTGACAAAATCGCCCGAAATATCGGTAAGCGCAGCCAGAATCAGGTTGCCGAGACTGTGCCCGGCAAGCCCTTCCCCGCTGCTGAATCGGTACTTCATAATTTCGGCCATCAAAGGCTCGACATCCGCCATCGCCGTCAGGACGTTGCGGATATCGCCAGGCGGCGGCATCTGCAGCTCACTGCGCAATATGCCGGAGCTTCCCCCGTCATCCGCCACCGTTACGATGGCGGTAATATCAAGCGGCTTCTCTTTGAGGCCGCGGAGCATCACGGACAGGCCCGTGCCGCCGCCCATAACGACGACTTTCGGGCGCTGTCCCGGTTGTTCAGCCACGTTGATCCCTTCTCTCTTAATGCCGGTCGCGTTCGGCATCCCGGTGGCTGACTGATACCGATTCCGTCTCACTGACCCCGAGCATCTTGCCCAGATATTCCGCTATGGCCACCGAACGGTGCTTGCCGCCCGTACAGCCGATGCCGATAATGATCTGGGATTTGCCCTCCTTGTGATACTGGGGAATCAGAAAATGCAGCATATCGAGCAGCTTGGTCAGGAATGCCTGCGTTTCGGGCCACTTCATTACATAATCGTATACATCGCTGTCCTGGCCCGTGTGGGGCCGAAGATGGTCCACATAATGCGGATTTGGCAAAAAGCGTACGTCAAACACAAGGTCTGCGTCGATAGGAATGCCGTATTTGAAGCCGAAGGAGGTGATATTGACGGAAAGCGTGCTTTTACCAAGATGGGAAAAGCGGGATACGATCTTCTCTTTAAGCTGCGCCGGCTTCATGCTGCTCGTATCAATGACAAGCGTCGCCGAATCCTTGAGCTCCTCCAGCATTTGCCGCTCCAGCCGGATACCGTCCAGCGGCATGCCTTTGGGAGCCAGCGGATGACGGCGTCTGCTCTCCTTGTAACGCTGCACCAGCACGGAATCGGTTGCATCGAGGAACAAAATTTCGCAGCCTATGGTAAATTGGTCTTTCATAAAGTTCAGCGATTCCGACAGGGCGGTGAAGAACTCACGGCCCCGGAGGTCAATCACGAGCGCGACTTTGGCGATCTTGCCCTTGGACTGCTCGATGAGCTCCGCGAACTTCGGAATAAGCACGGGCGGAAGATTGTCGACGCAGAAGAACCCGAGGTCCTCCAGACTCTGCACCGCGATTGTCTTCCCCGCCCCCGACATGCCGGTAATGATAATAAGGGTGGCCGCAGCCGACGGGACGACTTCTTCTTCAGTCATCAGGCTTCCCTCCCCACGTTAGTATATGAATGAATGATATCGCTTAAGAACGCAGCAGAAGGCCAGCCGCGCCCACAATTCCGGCGTCATTGCCGAGCTGGGCGGCTACAATCTTAACGTCTTTCTGAAGCGGCTCGGGAGTGAACTGCGCATATACACGGCGGATCTCCTCGAACAGGAACTCGCCAGCTTTGGACACGCCTCCACCAACGATGAACACTTCAGGATTCAGCACAGCCGCAACGGCAGCCATTGACTTCCCGATGTAGTAAGCAGCGCGGTTCACGATGCGGATCGCAACCTCGTCGCCTTCCTTGGCGGCGTCGAACACTTCCTTGGCCGCGATCTTCTCCACCGTAGACAGAGAGGTCCGGTCTCCACGGGCAACTGCATCATTGGCCATGCGAATAATGCCGGTTGCGGAGGATACGGTCTCCAGGCAGCCCTTTTTGCCGCAGCCGCACTGGATGGCTTCCAGATCGGGAACGACGGAAATATGGCCAAGCTCGCCGGCCAGGCCGGAGAATCCCTGATAAATCTTGCCATTAATGATGATGCCGCCGCCGACGCCGGTTCCGAGCGTATAGCACACGCAGTTCTCGATGCCTCTGCCCGCACCGCTCCATGCTTCCCCAAGCGCCGCCACGTTGGCGTCATTGTCTATTTTGACCGGCTTGTTCAAGCGATCCTCCAGAATGGCACGGATCGGCACATCCCGAAAACCTATGTTAGGCGCAAGAACGATAATGCCTTCGCGAATATTCGTGAAGCCGGCTACTCCCGCCCCAACACCGACAAGCTGATCCCACTCGTACGGGGATTCAGCAACAATTTGACGCACGTATTTCGCGATGTTGTCAATGACGGTATCGACACCGTCCGAGGTTCCTGTAGGCCCCTCAAAAGTATGCAATAAATGGCCCTCGCTGTTGCAGATGCCCACCTTGATTGCGGTTCCGCCCAAATCCACGCCTACGTAGATATTTTCCGACATGTAAACAAGCCACCTTTTTCTTTAGCAAAATAGTAAATCCCACGTTAATCACTATAATAGAAGCCCTTCCCGCGGTCAAGGAAAGGCGGCACACCCGGGCCGGGTGTGCCGCCATATAGCCAAATATTCGGATATTAGAAGGATTCGGACCGATCTGGAACGCGCTTTCGGCTGCCAGCACCCCGCAGCGGCGCGATATCCTGGCTGAATTGCAGCGCTCCCGCATACCGGCCCGAATCATCACGCACGGCGGCATAACGGATATGAACGAACTGGTCGGATGTGTGAATCCAGAAGTCGCCGCTGTCCTTAAGGCCGGACTGGAACTCTTTGAGCAGCTTTCGCACGGCCAGATCGTCTATGCCTTTTGGGTCGTCCGTGAACAGAGTCTCCGGTCCAGCCGCATGGGCATACTCGCATTTTCCAAGCCCACTCGTTAATACAATGCTGCCATCCGGGTCAATGAATGTCAGCCCCCCCGGCAAATGCTTCAGAATCAATTCCAGCTTCTCGGCAGGCAGCCTTTCACCGGTGTCGCCTTCCTGCTGCCCGGCAGCAGAAGGGTTTTCTTCCGGAGGCTCGCAGGAATGATCTTCCGGAAAATCCGGATTCCATACTTCTTCCGGTTCCGACAGGCAATAGCCGATCGCTCCGCTGTCTCTGGCTATACCTGCCCAGTCCTTCTCCGTCAGCTTCTCCAGTGCTGCGGGGAGCAGCACCTGTTCTTCTTCCCGGATCATGTCATTAATTTCGCGGATAAGACGGTAAATAGCGTTCCCCGTCTCCGCCGGGTTGCCCCGGTAAGGCATCAGCATCGCTCTCGCTTCCTTGATCAGGCCGCGGATATGATCGTCGATGCCCCACATCATGCTGGATTTCCCGTAAGCCTGATACTTCCGTATATAGGGAAACAGCAGAATTTCCTTGCGGCTGTAATGTCTGTCAATCTCCGATACAAGAGACAGATCGTTAAGCAGCTTCTGGACGTTGGCGGCGGAGTCCTGCTTCAGGAATTTACCGGCATGCAGCTTCAGCTTGAAATTGACAAGCCGCTCGATATCCCGGTTCTCCCTTTTAAAGGTATGCACCGGATGTCCCGGCAGCTCTTCGGGGATTGAGAATCGGTGGATTTCCTGTACCGTTCCCTGAAATACGGCCTCGTGTACAGCGCACAGACGCCTGATATCCTGGGCAGGCACGCCTTCTTCGGTAATCAGCTCATTTTCCATGGCCGCGATCTCGGATACATGCACCCCTCTTACCGCCTGCTCAAATCGATCCTGTACGTCCGCCGCTGATTTGCCGGCCCGCAGCTCATCGACCACTTCTTTCAACAGCCCTCTGCGGGCCTCCCTTGATGCTCCCGCTTCGACTCCGTTTAAATACCGATACATCCTTTTCTCCCCCTTAACCCGATTTGGCTTCCGTCCTCTGCCAGAATGCCAGCAAGTGAGCCGAATTTTTCAATGCGTAACTGAGAATAATTCTCATTGTATCATGATGGGATAAGATGCTTTATGAGAAGCGTCACATGAGCAGGGGGATTTGCCGCAACAGGCGGTTAATCATAATTCCAGGCAGGTTGGAATTATTTCTTCATATATTAGGCAGGAATAAGGTAAGGGGATTGACGAACGGTCCCGCCTTGTCGCGCCGAATGGACTCGGCCACCGTGTCGACGCCGTTCAGGCAGGCGAGCGGGATCATCACCGTATGCTCATTTTATCAGCGGAGCCGCCGATTTTCGGATAATCAGCTCTGTATTGATCAGAATTCGCTCTCCAATCTCCGTCGGCTCCTTTATCAGCTTAAGCAGCTTGCGCGCGCCCTGCTCGCTGATGGTCTCGATCGGCCGCTTCACCGTCGTGAGCGACGGATTGGTAAAGCTCGAGAAGCCGCTGTCGTCAAAGCCGACGATGGAGACATCGCCCGGCACTTGAAGACCGCATTCGAACACACAATTCATTGCGCCTACCGCCATATCATCATTGGAACAAAATACGGCCGTTGGCGGGTTGCTTAAAGACATCAGCTGCGTCATAGCCTGATAGCCGCTCTGCATATCGTAATTGCCGCGGACGATATAATCTGCCTGCACCGGGATATCATGATCAATCAGGGCGCGGTGGAAGCCTTCCCGACGTTCGACGGTCGACTTGAAGCCCTCCACTCCTTCAATAAGGGCGATATCGCGATGGCCGCACTCGATCAGATACGCCCCTGCGCTGTACGCGCCCTCCCGGTCATTCGAAACAATGTTCACAATGGAGCTGTCGTCAATAACGCGGTTCAGCACAACCAGCGGAATTTCATGCTGAAGCACGTGATGCATAAATTCATTATCGGCTTCGCTCTGGCTCATGAGAATGATGCCGTCGAACCGCTTGCTGTGAACGGGGGAATAATCCTGGTAATCGTCTATGCCCCGCACGGACAGGTTGTAGTCGACGTCGACCACCCGGTTGACCCCCCTGAACGTATCGGAGAAGAAGCTGGGCGAGGTGCCTTTTGCAATGCTTGTAAAAAACAGACCGATGGTGTAAGAGCGCTGCATGACAAGACTCTTCGCGTTATAATTCGGCGTATAATTCAGTTGGGCCGCAATTTCAGCAATGCGTTGTCTCGTATTCTCCTTAATCAGCGGGCTGTTATTGAGCGCTCTGGATACGGTTGTATGAGACACGTTGGCCAGCTTGGCGATATCCTTAATGGTGGCTGCCATAGGCTTACCTTCCTTATTATCCGGGTTTGTCCATCCTCATTAGGATATCATATGCACCGCCCTTTTTCACGGCAGCTCCACTGTCCTCCCACCTATTACCCACACACTGCCTGTAATCCAGATGCTACCAGTCAATATGCGGATGCGGCCTTTGAAAAACAAAAAAGCCCCGTCCTGCCCGGATGGAGCCGTTCCATTGTGAGAGATGCATTTACCGCGCTTTACGAAAGGGCAGCCTGCCGATTTTTTTCATATGGATGGTCAAAAGGGAAAGGGGAGTTCTATTCAGAGGCTTGGGAATCGAAATCGCCCCACAGCGCTTCCAATATCCCCCCGCCAAGCGTTCAAGCTCTCCCCTCTCCTTCTCCAGCAGCATCTCGGCTATTGTCGGATGATCCATCACTATCCCGCCTCTCTTGTTTGATCAGGAAGGTAACGTTCCTGTGTTACTTTTATTGTAGCTATCAGAAAAGGGATAAAAAGGGTATAATTCAATCCAACACCTTCACCTTTTTAAGAACGGAGCTTGCCGAAGAACATAAAGGAGGTCGATTGAATGCTCGCCTCATTGCGTTTGTTTGAGCTTGCCTCGGTTTATCCGGACCATGTAACCAAGGAGCCTTTTCCGGTTACGGTCGAGACGCTGACAGGCATCTGGCACTGCACCCCGAGGAATGTCAAAATGATTCTGCGCAAACTGTCGGAGCTGGAGTGGATTGCCTGGCAGCCGGGACAGGGCCGGGGCCACAGCTCCACCTTGACCGTGCTGGCCGATCCGCAGGAACTGCTGGCGCTGGAAGCCCGCACGATGACGAAGAAAGGAGAAGTCCGGGAGGCGCTGGAGCTGATCGAGCGCTACGGGCTGTCCCACCGGCTCAAGAATGATTTTATGGAATGGCTGTCGGACGGGATGGGCGTCAACCGAACCATCGGCTCCGAGAGTGGCGCTGAGCTGGATACGCTCCGTTTTCCCGTATACCGCTCCATCCAGACACTGGACCCCGCCGCTATTCATTTTGCATTCGATGCGCATGTGATCGGCCATATTTATGATACGCTCGTGGACTTCGATTATCGGAGCGGCACCGTCAGTCCCGCCATTGCCCATTCCTGGGAGCACTCCATCGATATGAAGGAATGGGTGTTTCACCTTCGTAAGGGGGTTCTGTTCCATCATGGGCGGGAGGTCGCAGCCGAGGATGTCGTTTACAGCCTGAACCGGCTCCGTCTGGAGCCGCAGCGGCATGCCCAGAGCTGGATGTTTCAGACGATCAGCAAGATTGAAGCCCTGGATCGCAAAACCGTCCGCTTCCAGCTCAGCGCGCCGGGCGCTCTGTTTCTGCACTTCCTGTCCGCCAAAGCGGCCTCCATCCTTCCCTCCGATATGATCGGGCAGGAGGATACGGCGCTGCTCAAGCATCCGTCGGGAACCGGTCCCTTCCGGCTTGTCCGGTATGACGCTGGGATTTGCGTTCTTGAGGCGAACCCCACCTATTATCAGGGTAGACCCCATATCGACCGGGTGGAAATTCTGTGCTTGTCGGAGCGTGAAGACGGGCTTCTGAAAGAGCCGGACTGGTCCTGCGCGACGTGCGCGCAGCCGAACACTTTTAACGGCTATATGGTATTGAACGCGGGGATGGACGCCAAGTGGCTGGAGGTGGAATCGATCTTCTCCGGCTGCAGCCTGCTTGTGTTCAATCAGAGAAAAAGCGGGCCCCAGCACAATCCTTACTTCCGCGCGGCGATCGACCGGATCATTGACCGGGAGGCAATGATTGCGGAGCTTGGGGACAACCGGATTCACCCGGCCTACAACTTCCACTATCAAGACAGCGTCGAGACGGCCGGAATCCGGCGGAGAAAGCCTCCGGAGAAAGCTGAGATTTCCGCGCTGCTCGCCCATAGCGACTATCAGGGAGAGACGCTCCGGTTATATGCATATGCCAAGCATTCCCCGGAAGCGGAGTGGATCGCTCGGCAGTGCCGTTCTTATGGCGTGAATCTGGAGTTTGAGCAGTGCTCTCCCGGTCAAATGACCGATCCGGAATTTATGGCACAGCGGGACTGCCATTTGATCGAAATCGCCATCCGCAATGAAATCTGCGAGCTTGAGCTTTATTTGCAAAAGCATTTCTTCCCGGCCTTCCTGAAAGGCGCGCTTGCGGCTGAAATGAACCAGGCGGCCCTCTCCGTGATGGCAGAGCCCGATCCCGGACTTCGGCGGTTCAAGCTCCGGAAGCTTGAGGAGATGCTGCAGCAGAATGCCGACGTCTTGTTCCTCATTCACAGGAAGAACAACACCCGGTTCCACTCTTCCATACAGGGTATCTCCCTCAATGAGTGCGGGTTGATCGATTTCCGCAAAATCTGGTTCCACTCGCCGACCGCCTCTGCCGTCGGAGTGGCACTATAGGTTCCGGGCCTGGATCGCTCTGTGGCAGAAGGAACACGACGGACACAGCTGAATGTAACTTACGGATGAATACGGCAAGTGCGGACGGGTACACGGCAAGCACAGGCGAATACCATAAGTGCGGATGAATGCCACAAGTGTAGACAGGTACGCAAGCACAGGCGAAGCCTGACAGGTACAGACAGACGGATGCTGACAAGTACAGACTGACGAATACGACAAGTACAGACTGACGAATACGACAAGTACAGACTGACGAATACGACAAGTACAGACTGACGAATACGACAAAAAAGCCGGACTCTTCTCTCGGGAAGAATCCGGCTTTCTTATTCGCCTCAAGAAATCTCGGCGTTATTTATCCAGCGTTTCGCTCCAGTCATGCACCATGACGCCTTCTAGATACTTCTCGGCATCCATGGCCGCCATGCATCCGGTTCCCGCCGCCGAGATCGCCTGGCGGTAACGGGTATCCTGCACGTCGCCGCAGGCAAAGACGCCGGGAATGTTCGTCTCCGTCGTTCCGGGACGAACCATGATATAACCGTTCTCGTCGGTTGTGATCTGACCTCCGAGGAATGCCGTATTCGGCGTATGGCCGATCGCCACGAACACGCCGTCGGCCTCGATCAGCTCTTCGGCTCCGCTCTCGTTGTTGCGGACGAGCAGGCCTTTGAGGCCGGTCTCGCCTGTTACGACTTTCAGCGGTGTACGGTTAAGCGCCCAGGAGATTTTGGCGTTCTCCTTCGCGCGGTCCTGCATAATCTTCGAGGCGCGCAGCTCCTCCCGGCGGTGAACCAGCGTCACATTGCTCGCGAACCGCGTCAGGAAGCTCGCTTCCTCCATTGCGGAGTCGCCGCCGCCGATGACGATAATCTTCTTGCCGCGGAAGAAGAAGCCGTCGCAGGTCGCACAGGTGCTGACACCGCGTCCGACGTTATCCTGCTCTCCCGGGATGCCGAGATACCTGGCGGAAGCGCCGGTGGAGATGATGACAGTCTCGGCTTCCAGATCGCCGAGCCCGTCTACCTTAACCTTGAAGGGCCGCTGCGAGAAGTCGACGGAATCGACCCAGCTGCTCTTGAATTCGGCGCCGAAGCGTTCAGCCTGCTTGCGCATATTGTCCATCAGATCCGGGCCGAGAATGCCTTCCGGGAAGCCCGGGAAGTTCTCGATTTCCGTCGTGGTCGTCAGCTGTCCGCCTGGCTGCAAGCCCTCAATAACCAGCGGGTTCAAGTTCGCGCGCGCCAAATAGATGGCGGCAGTGAGACCGGCAGGACCGGTTCCGATTACAATCGCTTTATACATCGTTAACATGGCCTCCTCGCAATACAGATTATGATAAGGTTTGGCTGTTACACCAAGCTTGTAATCCTATTATGCCCAAGAGAAGCGCTTTGGCAGGCCAAAGCCGTGATTCCGCTAAGCCTACACCCCGGGCAGACGCCCTTTGCCTTCGCCCGGGGGCTCCTTCTCCGCCTCCATGCCGATCAGCTTGTGCAGCCGGGCCAGGCCGGCTTCCTCCTGCTGCCCCTCTTTACCGGGCTCGTGCAGCAGCTCCTTGAGCGCCAGCGTCAGCTCCTGATCGCCGATCCAGCTCAGCGCGTCGGTAACCTGCTGCTTCAGGCTGTCATCGCCGTAGCGCAGCGCCCAGAAGAAGGAGGAACGCAGCAGCGGATTTGCCTTCACTTCCTTGGCGAAGCTGCCGCTGCTCTCCTTCCACTGCTTCAGCTGCTCCTGAAAGGGAAGCTGATAGTTATAGCCGACAACTGGAAGCGCCGCTCCCTCTGCGGAAGACTGGAGCAGCTGATTGAGAAAGAAGCGGGGAACCGCTGAGTCGGGGTCCAGCTTGGCAGCCTGCCGCCAGCAGCGCTCCGCCTCGCGCCGCAGGCCGCTGTTGCAAGCCGCGGCTGCGCAGTAGTGGTAGAGCCCGGCATCCCCGCCGACCTCCTCATCTTTCAGGAGACGGCGGAAATGACCGTAGGCGACCCGGTGACGGCCCAGAATGCCCATGGTCGTCGCCAGCTTGAACACATGCTCCCGGTGAAACGGCACGGTAACCTCCAGCATGCGAAGCAGGCCTTCCAGCGTCTCGCGGTCTCCTTCATATTGGAGGAAGATCGCCAGATTGCAGAGCGCATGCAGATTGCCGGGCTCCTGCTTCAACACCGCGTATATACATTCCTTGGCCTTGCCGAACCGTCCCATATAGAAATAGGCCAAGGCCAAATTATTATGCGCCGCCTGAAAGCCCGGGGCGTTCTCGATGATCTCCTCCAGCAGGGCCAAGGCCTCCGGAAATTCGCCCCGTTCCAGCAGCATGCGGGCCCGGTCATGCTCCACGACGCCCTTGCGGCTGCGAATCCGGTGCAGCGGAACGGGGCGGCCGCGCTCGTAATGCAGCAGCTCCATCAGTTCCTCCGACTCCGCCATGAACTCCCCTCTGTCGTCTTCCTCCAGATAAGCGATCAGCGAACGCTCGGCCTCCTCGAAGTTCTCCATGTTGGCGTAATTGTTCGCCATATAAAAATGGCATTCCGTCATCGAAGGGTCGACCTTCTCCAGCACATGGGCCAGCACGGTGTTGGACTCCTCGTAATCTCCCATCTCCGACAGGATGCCCGCCATATTGCAATGATTAACCGCATTTTCAGGTTCGTACTCAATCGCTTTGCGGAAATTTTTGAGCGCCTTTTCATATTGGAAGCGGTCCAGCGAACGCACGGCCCGTTCAAAGAAAAAATTTGCGTTCAGAGCGACCGGAATCACTTTATCCATTGATCCGTGCGGCTCTGAAGTCTGTTCCATCATGGAAGCAAGGCACCTCCCTTGTAAGCTTCCTTAACCCTTTCATTCCGTGAGACGCCTCAGGGGCGGTCATAACTGGCCGCCCTCTTGCCGTTCCCGGCTGTCATCACACAGTATACCACAAAACCATGAAAGGGGCTCAACCGGAAGCGGCCGCGAGGCTTGAATAAAAACCGGAAGAATCGGCGGTGGTTCTACCCGCTGTATCAAAAGGCCCGGCAAAAAAAGAAGACGGGGAATATCAGATTCCCGCGTCTTCGAGCAGCTTATCGATAGAGCCGCCTTCGATGATAATCCGCGTGGCCCGCGCCAGCATGGGCGCGACCGATAGAACCGTGAAGCGGCTCGAATGGCCCTCCGGCAGCGCGATAGAATCGGTAACAACCACTTCCTCGATACCGGGATTCTCCAGCCGGTCGAGCGCCGGGCCCGAGAACAGGCCGTGCGTGGCGCAGACGATGCTGTTTCTCGCGCCTCTCTCCTTCAGCCCTTCCACCACATTGACGATGGTGGTTCCGGTATCAATCAGATCCTCGATGATGACCGGGGTCCGACCTTCCACGTCGCCGATAACATGAGTAATAACCGATTCATTATGGGCCGGACGTTTCTTGATCATGATTGCGAATGGCGAGTCCAGGCGGCTTGCCAGCTTCTCGGCCATGGAGGCCCGGCCGGCGTCGGGGGATACGACCACCACATCCTCCAGCTGCTTCGTCTTCAGATAGCCGCTGATCAGATCGAGCGCGGTCAGATGATCGACGGGGATGTTGAAGAATCCCTGGATTGCCGCCGCGTGCAGGTCGATCGTAAGCACGCGCGTCGCTCCGGCGGTTGTCAGCACGTCGGCGACCATCTTCGCGGAGATCGGCTCGCGCGGCGCCGATTTGCGTTCCTGACGCGCATAGCCATAGTACGGAATGATGATGTTGACCGTCCGGGCCGATGCCCGTTTGGCCGCGTCGATCATAACCAGCAGCTCCACGAACAGCTCATTGATCGGATGGGAGAGGGATTGCAGCAGAAAGACGTCGCAATTTCGGATGCTTTCCTCATAATGCACGTAAATTTCACCGCTCTTGAAACGGGTCAGCTTGATCCTGCCCAATTCCACGCCGAGCCGGGCAGCCACGTCCGACGCCAGCTTCGGGTTCGATGAACCCGAGAAAATACGCAAAGAATGGTGCTGCATAACATCCCTCCTATACTTGCATGGTTATTCCGTCAAAGGGACGCTCATGCGGCGCCGGCCTTCAAATACTGCAAGCTCACGGAATCCCGTGTCCCGCAGAAGCCTGCGTGCTTCGCCAAGGCCTTCCCCCAGCTTCGCCGGATCATGCGCGTCAGAGCCCAGCGTAAGCGGGATGCCCAGCGTAAGCGCCTGCGCCAGCACATGGGGCGCCGGGAACATTTCCGCGCACGGCTTGGTGAGACCCGAGGCGTTCAGCTCCATGGCGATGCCCGCTTCGGCAATGGCTTCAAGCGCGCTCCGCTCCAGCTCGCGGACCTCGGCCCGCCCCTCGGCGGTGTCCGGTCCGTAGCCGAAGCGCTTGATTACATCCATGTGGCCGATAATATCGTACAGCCCCGAGGAAGCCGCTTGTCTCACCGCACGGTAATAGCGCCGGTAGACTTCAAGGGCATCCTGGCCCTCCCAGCCGTGAACCTGGCGGAAGTCGGTAATATCCCACTCACCGAGGAAATGCACCGAGCCAATCAGGTAATCCCAGGGGTAAGGCGCCAACAGCTCGCGGATGCGATCCTCGTAGCCTTCGATATAATCGGCTTCAAGCCCGACACGGATCTCGATCACGCCCCGGTAGCGTTCCTTGAGCTCCAGGCATTCTTCCACATAACGGGGAAGCTCCTCAAGCGGCATCGCCATCTCCGGATAATAGGAGGCCGGGTCCACATGAATTAGCGGCAGATGATCGGACAGCCCCAGATGATCCAGCCCAAGCTCGATCCCGCGGCGCACATAGTCTTCCAGCTTGCCGACGGCATGTCCGCAGCGCTCGTGATGGGTATGATAGTCGATCTGCATGGACTTTACCCTCCTAGTCGCGGCGGGGACGCTCGTGGCGCGCGCTCAGCTCGGCCATAATCTCGTCGAGCGGGAGCTTGCGCTCCTGCAGCAGAACCAGCAGATGGTAGATCAAATCGCTAACCTCAAGGCGCAGCTCCGCGTTGTCCTTATTCTTCGCGGCAATAATCGTCTCGGCCGTTTCCTCGCCGACCTTCTTCAGGATCTTATCGACGCCTTTGTTGAACAGATACGTCGTATAGGCGCCCTCAGGGCGTTCCGCTTCCCGTTCAGCAATAATACGCTCCAGCTCCGCCAGCACGGCAAAACGTCCGCTGTCTGCGGCAGCTCCGGCCTCAGCGTCAGCCCCCGGCTTGCCGGCAGCAGTCTGGCCGCCCAGCGGAAGCTCACGGTAGAAGCAGGATACCTCTCCCGTATGGCATGCCGGACCTTCCGGCTTCACTTTTACCAGCAGAGTATCGGCGTCGCAGTCATAATGGATCGATGAAATCGCCTGCGTGTTGCCCGAGGTTCCGCCTTTATGCCACAGTTCGCCGCGCGAACGGCTCCAGAACCACGTCTCTCCGCTCTCGAGCGAGAGCTTCAGCGACTCCCGGTTCATGTAGGCCATCATCAGCACTTCTTGCGTCTTGTCGTCCTGTACAATCGCCGGCAGCAGACCGGCTTCGTTCCAGTTTAATTGTTCGATAATCTGTGCTGCATCGTTTTGAATTTGGCTCATCGAATTTCCACACCCTTTTGTTTTAAGTCGGCCTTCAAATCGCCGATCGCAATTTCCTTATAGTGAAAAATCGTTGCGGCAAGTCCGGCATCCGCCTTCCCTTCGGTGAACACTTCATGGAAATGTTCTATCCGCCCCGCGCCGCCGGAAGCGATCACGGGAATATCGATCAGGCCGCTGACCGCAGAGGTCAGCTTGATGTCGAAGCCGTCCTTCGTACCGTCGGCATCCATGCTGGTAAGCAGAATTTCACCGGCTCCCAGCCGCTCGGCTTCCTTGACCCATTCCAGCGTCCGAATCCCGGCTGGCTTGCGTCCGCCGTGGGTATAGACCTCCCACTCGCCCCAGCTCTCATTGTACTTGGCATCAACCGCCACGACAACGCACTGGGAGCCGAAGCGCCGCGCGCCTTCCAGAATCAGCTGCGGATTGTTGACAGCCGCGGTGTTGATGCCGATCTTGTCGGCTCCCGCCCGCAGAATCCGCTTCATGTCCTCCGGCGACGAGATGCCGCCGCCTACCGTGAACGGGATGGAGATTTCCCCCGCCGTCCGGCGCACAACCTCGACCATCGTCGCCCGGCCTTCCACTGACGCGGAAATGTCGAGAAACACCAGCTCATCGGCGCCCTCCCGGTCATAAATGGCCGCAAGCTCCACCGGATCGCCGGCGTCGCGCAAGTTAACAAAATTCACGCCTTTTACTACCCGTCCGTCTTTGACATCCAGACAGGGAATGATGCGTTTAGCCAGCATGAATGCAACCTCCTATCCTAGGATCCTCTGTATCTGATCAGGGTTCACATGGAAGCTCCTGCCTTGCATAATGGTCTGATCAAAGCCAGTTCAGTCCGATGCCTCACAAAGCCCTTCTCCAAACGGCGCCGGCCCCGAAAAGCCCCTGGCCTGTTGTCGTCAGCCAGGGGCACCGGAATGCTTACTTCAAAGCCGCCAGCGCCTCGGGCAGCTTGATATTGCCGGTATACAGCGCCTTGCCGACGATCGCGCCGCCAATGCCGCTGTCACTGTGCGCACGCAGACGTACCAGATCATCCTGGCTGGTCACGCCGCCGGAGGCGATAACGGTCTTGCCGCTCGCCTGCGCCATCGCGAGGATGCCTTCGATGTTCGGCCCCTGCATCATGCCGTCACGGGAAATATCGGTATAGATAAACGTCTCGGCGCCCTTGGACGCCAGCTCCTTGGCCAGTTCGGTGGCAAGCACCTCGGAGGTATTCAGCCAGCCATGCGTGGCGACATAGCCATCGCGTGCGTCAATGCCGATGGCCACCTTGGAGCCGTACTTGGCCAGCACGCTCTCCGTAAAGGCCCGGTCGTTGATCGCGGCGGTGCCGATAATGACGCGGCCAACGCCGAGCGACAGCAACTGTTCCACATCCTCCAGCGTCCGCAGACCGCCGCCGACCTGAACAGGCACCTGAACGCCCTTCGCGATGGAGCCAATCAGCTCGACGTTGACGGGATGGCCAGCCTTGGCGCCGTCCAGATCGACAAGGTGGATGAACTCCCCGCCCTGCGACTCCCATGATTTGGCCATATCCAGCGGACTGTCGCCGTAGACCGTTTCCTGATTATAATCGCCCTGCAACAGCCGGACGCATTTGCCGTTCCGGATATCAATCGCCGGATATACGATAAAAGAAGACATTGTTGGCGCTCCCCGCTTTCTCCTTGCTAAATTCGTTAATACAACTCCTGGTCGATGCCCGGAACCGTCAAAGCTCCAGGAAATTCTGCAGCAGCTTCCTGCCGAGCTCTCCGCTCTTCTCCGGATGGAACTGCATCCCCATCACATTCCCCCGGCCGACAACCGCCGTCACCGGATGGCCGTACTCGGTCACCGCCAGCAGATCCTCCCTGCGCTCCACCAGCGCGTGGTAGGAGTGCACGAAGTAGACGTGGCCGGCTTCCAGTCCTTTCAGAAGCGGATGCTCCGGCTGAAGGAACTCCAGCCGGTTCCAGCCCATATGCGGCACCTTATAGCCTTCCCGGGCCTCAAACCGGACGACATTTCCCGGAAGCAGGTCCAGACCTTCATGCACGCCGTATTCCTCACCGCGTGTGAACAGCAGCTGCATGCCAAGGCAGATGCCGAGGAGCGGCTGGCGCCCTTCGGCCGCCACCTCCTTGACCACCTTATCCATGCCGCTCTGCCGCAGATGATCCATCGCGTCGCCAAAGGCGCCGACGCCTGGAAGAATCACCCGGTCTGCGGCCAGAATCTCCCCAGCCTTGCCTGTGATCAGCGGCGTATGGCCCAGACGCTCAATCGCTTTGCTGACGCTGTGCAGATTGCCGATCCCGTAATCGACGATAGCCACCACGCTCATGGATTACAGCACTCCCTTCGTCGAGGGGACGCCCTTCACCCGGGGATCGATCGTCGTCGCCTCGTCAAGCGCGCGTCCCAGCGCCTTGAACACAGCTTCGATCATGTGATGCGTATTGAAGCCGTAATGCACGATGACGTGCAGCGTCACACGTGCCTCCAGCGCGAATTTGCACAGAAATTCATGCACGAGCTCCGTCGAGAAGCTGCCCACCTGCTGTGACGGATACTGCGCCCGGTATTCGAAATGCGGCCGGTTGCTGATATCGATCACGACCTGTGCCAGCGCCTCATCCATCGGCACAAAGACGCTTGCGTAGCGCTTGATGCCCTTCTTGTCGCCGAGCGCCTCGCGCAGCGCCTGGCCGAGACAGATACCGATATCCTCCACCGTGTGGTGGTCGTCAATATCGATGTCGCCGCGCGCCTGAACGGACAGGTCGAACTGGCCGTGCTTGGTGAACAGATCCAGCATATGATTCAGAAAAGGAACATCGGTCTCCAGCTCCAATTGTCCGGTTCCGTCCACATTCAGGGATACTTTGATGTCCGTCTCGTTGGTCTTGCGGGCAAGGCCCGCCTGCCTTGTGAGCTGTCCGTTATTCTCCACGCCCTTCTCCACCTTTCCCTTCGTTCGTAAGCCGGATTTCCACGGCTCTCGCATGTGCTTCCAGCCCCTCGCGGCGGGCCAGCTCCATAATGGTGCCGCCGTCGCGCAGGAGCGCTTCCTTGCTGTAATAGATCAGACTCGATTTCTTGATGAAATCGTCGACGTCAACCGGCGAAGAGAACCGCGCCGTGCCATTCGTCGGTATGATGTGATTCGGTCCGGCAAAATAATCTCCCACCGGCTCCGAGCTGTACGGCCCAAGGAAAATTGCACCGGCGTTCTGGATCGCTCCGGCCAGCCCCATCGGGTCCTGGGCGACGATTTCCAGATGCTCCGGCGCCAGCCGGTTGACCACGGAAATCCCCTCTTCCAGATTCTCCACGACGATAATGGCGCCGTAGTTCTCAACGGAGGCGCGGGCGATGGCTTCGCGGGGTAGCGCTCGAAGCTGCTTCTCGACTTCGGCGGATACCGCGTCCGCCAGCGTCTGCGAAGGCGTCACGAGAATCGCCGACGCCATCTCGTCGTGCTCCGCCTGCGACAAGAGGTCCGCGGCGATGTAGGACGGCTCCGCGCTGTCATCCGCCAGCACGACGATCTCGCTCGGACCGGCGATGCTGTCGATATCGACGGCGCCGTACACCTCGCGCTTAGCCAGCGCGACGTAGATATTCCCCGGTCCGCAGATCTTGTCGACCGGGGCGATTGAGTCCGTACCGAAAGCCAGCGCGGCAACGGCCTGGGCCCCTCCGACCCGGTAAATCTCGTTCACGCCCGCTTCGGCGGCGGCCACCAGAATGTACGGGTCGATGCCTGCCTTGCCGCCCGTAGCCGGCGGCGTTACCATTACGATCTCCGGCACGCCGGCGATCTGTGCAGGGATAACGTTCATGAGGACGGAAGAGGGGTAGGATGCCTTCCCGCCGGGTACATAGACGCCGACCCGCTGCAGCGGCCGGATTACCTGGCCGAGAATCGTGCCGTCCGGCTGCAGATCCATCCAGGAATTCCGCTTCTGTCTGGCATGGAAGGCGCGGATATTGTCCGCTGCCGCCCGGATCGCCGAGACGAACGAGTCCTCCACTTCGGCATAGGCCCCCTGGAGCTCCTCTTGCGTGACCCGAATATTGTTCTCGCTAAGCCGGACGCCGTCAAATTTCTCCGTGTACCGGAACAGGGCGGCATCGCCCTCCTGTTTGATGGCGGCCACGATCTCTTTCACGGCCTTGTTCTGCTCCGGCGTTCCGTAGTCCACTTCCCGCTGCAGCTTGAAATCCCTGCTGGATTGCACCTTCACTGCTCTTCCTCCTTCTATAATCGGCGGCACGGCCACAATGGCCGTCCGCATGATCTATCCTAGGTTTGAACTATGATCTGCCGGTAACCGGCGAAGTCTTCAGCCTGTATGTACGTTCTGATAGGCTCAGTACGTTCGCCAGACGGCTGCTCTGCTCTCGCCTGTTCTGGCTGTCCTGCTCTCGGTCATTGCCTCCGCAAGCTCTACAGGCTCGGCTGGGCGATCACAGCCTGAAGCCGGTCGCACAGCTGCTGAATCTCCGTATTCTTCATCCGGTAGCTAACCCGGTTCGCCACAAGCCGGCTGGTGATTTCAAAAATGCTCAGCTGCTCCACAAGCCCGTTCTCCCGCAGCGTCTGCCCCGTCTCCACCATATCGACGATCCGCTCGGCCAGGCCGATCAGCGGAGCCAGCTCGATGGAGCCGTTCAGCTTGATCACCTCGACCTGCTGGCCCTGCTCCCGGAAATACCGGGAGGCGACGTTCGGATACTTCGTCGCAACCCGCTGATGAATGCCCGGCTCCCAGTTGGGGAGACCGATGATCGACATCCGGCAGCGCGCGATGCCGAGATCCAGCAGTTCATACACGTCGCGATCTTCCTCCAGCAGTACGTCCTTGCCGACAATGCCGATATCAGCCGCGCCGTATTCGACGTAAGTCGGCACATCCACCGGCTTCGCCAGAATAAACTCCATTCCCGCTTCCGGAAGCGGAATAACCAGCTTCCGCGAAGCCTCGCCTTCCGGCGGGATCGGCAGTCCCGCGGAGCGGAACAGCTCCGCCGCCTTGTTGTATATGCGGCCCTTCGGCATAGCCACCTTCAATATCTGCGCCATTTGCTCTTGTCCGCCTTTCTGCTTCAAGAATAAGATGCTATTTCAATCCGGATCACAGCCCGGTCCTTCTTCCTTCGCTTCAGCCGCGTCCGCCTGCGGACTCGGTGAACGTATAAATCTCTTTGTAGCGCCCAGCTCCAGTTCCGCCGCCCGGCTCCGCAGGAGCCAGATCCTCCAGGCTGCCTACGATCCGGGTAACGACGACATGTCCTTCTAGTCGCAGCTTGGCCGCTTCCTCAAGTCCCTTGCTGCGGTTAGCAGCGTCGTATTGGACAAGAATCGGAAGCTCGGGTCCCTTGTCTTCGGTGCGGACGCCATCCAGAATCCGGTTCGTCTTCAATGAGAAGCCGGTCGACGGAACGGAGCGGCCGAACTGTTGAAGCAGATTGTCGTAGCGTCCGCCGCTGCATACCGGGAAGCCAAGCTCCGCCGCGTAGCCTTCGAACGTCATACCCGTATAATAGCTGAAGTCGCCGACCATCGTCAGGTCGATCAGCACATGCCGGGATACGCCGTAAGCTTCCAGCACCTCCCAGACCTTGCATAGATGCGTGATGGAGGCGAGGGCCAGCGGATTGCTGCTGAGACTCAGCGCCTGACCGCAGATTTCTTTGCCGCCGCGCAGACGGAGCAGCCCGTCCATCTCCTCCTGCTGTGTTTCGTTCAGCTTAAGCTTCCCGAGCGCATCCCGGAAGGCGACATAATCGCGATCCAGCAAATGGCTCTTCAGCTCTTCCTGAACATCCGGCCGGTCCGGGGCTACCTCCTGGAACAGCCCGTTCAGGAAGCCGACATGCCCTATGGCAATCTTGAAGGTCTGAACGCCCGCAGCCTGCAGCGAGGCGATCGCCAGCGCCACAACCTCGGCATCCGCTTCCGGCGAGTCGTCGCCGACGAGCTCAACGCCCGTCTGGTAGAATTCGGCCTCGCGGCCCGCCTCCTCCTCAATCGCCCGGAACACATTCGCGTGATAGGACAGGCGAAGCGGCAGCGGCTCATCCTTCAGCAGCGAGGAGACGACGCGGGCCACGGGTGCGGTCATCTCGGAACGCAGCACAAGTGCCTGGCCCCGGTTGTTGAGCAGTTTGAACAGCTTCTGATCCGAAGTCGAGCTGGCGACTCCGACCGTATCGTAATATTCCAGCGTAGGGGTCATGATCTGCCGATATCCCCACTGATTCATACATTCGAGCACATCATTCTCGATCCTGCGCAGCTTCCTTACGGCATGCGGAAGATAATCCCGGAAGCCGGTCGGCTTCTCAAAGCCCTTCGGTTTGGACATAACGAATTTCACCTCGTCGGTTATTGGAAAATGAGCATCGGCTGTCTATACAGGCGTGTGGTGAACATCCGAATACTTCATTATGGTAAAGTGGTAGTAAAGTAAAGCGTCCTAGATATCGTACCATGCCGTGTTATTTTTAGTCAATTGCGAAGTGTGCTGAAGTTCATCTGTAAAATACTATTAAGTTCAGCATGGCGATGCTTTCATTATATCTCTTTTCCCGTGAACGTCCGAGTGTTCGGAAGCTCTTCATCAGCATTTGCCTAATTCCGCTGTCTGAAGCGTCTTACGAGGCGACCAGCCGTATCCAGTACAAGCAGGCCGGTGACGCCGTTCTCCCCCTTGCATGACAAAAGGTCTGTCCCTGGAAGGCGGAGCTTCCATAGACAGACCTTTTCTTTTTATCATATAACCCTGCGGCTTTACATCGCCTGCACATGCTGTGACTGCTTCACCTCGCGCTTCGGAGCCGTTCCGAACAGCACCCACGACAGCCCCAAATAGCGGAAAGCCAGTCCCACGATAATCCAGGATACTGCAAGCGCGGCCAGCCAGCCGCCGGCAATCGCCAGCGTATAAGCGGCATAACCGCCGTGGAATCCGATCTTACGGTAGAAGAACAGCACAGCCGGGTGAATCAGGTAAATGCCGAAGGAGCACGCTCCAGCGGAGAGCAGAAGCCGTGTTCCGAGCCGCTGCCCCGCCCCGTAGAGCAGGAAAGACAGCTGGAAGAGCACAAGACACGACAGCAGGGCGTGCGCATTGGCCGCTCCTTCGAACCAGAAGGTGTTGATGACTGTTTTATGCGTGTAATTGTTGTACCAGAGCTCCACATGCGCAATACCGGCGGCGATCCAGAGCACCCACAGCCCAATCCAGCCCGCCAGTCGGCTTGGTGTCGGCTTGGATTCCGTTATTTTCAGCCATGACTTAAGCTTCGGATAGAAGACCCCAATGGAAGCGCCCAGCAGAAAGTACGAGAAATACGTAATCGCCAGACTTCCCTTCGACACATGCCAGTAACCGTGGTTGACCATGTACTTGTTGAGTACAATGAACGCCCACTGCAGCGCAAGCCCGATCAGCGGGGCAACAGCGGCCAGACGGCGGCTTGCCTGCAGGCACCAGAGCAGCAGCGGAAACAGGATATAGAACTGGATAATAATAATCACGTAATATAAATGCGTATAAGCCGTTCCCGTGATCAAATACTTGCCCAACTTGGACGCCAGCTCTACAGGAGGCAGTCCCCACTGGCTGCCGGCCGTCACCTTCATCACAAAATACAGCACCGAGAACACCACATAAGGCACAATGATATAAGTCAGTCTTCGGCGGTAGAATGTACCCATCATCCTGCCGGTGAGCGGCCGGTCGATATAATTGTAGAAGAGCACGAACCCGCTTAAAAATACAAATGAAGGTACGGCAAACTGACTGAATTTATTGATAAATAAAAACGGATGAAACAGCGGCGTATTCAGCGTCTCCGCCAGCGTCCGCGAGGTTGCGTGGATCGCGAGCACCGCGAAGATCGAGATGGCCCGAAAAATATCCAGCTGCGGAATGCGTTCTTTTTGTCCCATATTCTCCTCCTGCAAATCTTCCGCTCGATGAATCATCAGTGCATCGTTGCGGTTCCCGGGCCGGCCCTCCGGCCGGCTGCGGTGTACCCTACAGTAACGGCGAACAGGGGAAGCTCATGATTATTCTCCCGCTTCCCGTCCTTCACTCTTGCCGAGATCCCTCAGCGGATTCCCTCCGACGAATGCTCCCGGCGGCACATCCCGGTGCACGACCGAGCCTGCAGCGACCACCGCCCCGTCTCCGATCGTTACACCCGGCAGAATCGTTGTATTGGCGCCGATCAGGACATTTTCCCCAATGACGACCTCGCCAAGCCGGTACTCCTTGATCAAATACTCGTGAGCCAGAATGGTGGCGTTATAGCCGATAACCGAATTCTCCCCGACCGTGATCAGCTCCGGAAAGAACACATCTACCATCGCCATGAGTCCAAAAGCCGTATGCTTCCCTACCTTCATCCCCAGCACACGGCGGTAAATCCAGTTCTTGACCGGAAGGATCGGGCAGTAGCGCGCAATCTGAATAAAAATAAAGTTCTTAACGCCCTTCCAGGGGCTTACCGTACGGTAAATATACCAGAGCGCATTATGCCCTTCCACGGGATAGCGGGTCACCTTCCTGCTCACAGGCTTGTTCCGCCCCCGGCGACAAGATCACAGAGATCGGTCATATCCTGCAGGATGAAATCCGGCTCATACTCGCGCAGCATCTCCTCGCCCTTAAGCGACCAGACCACGGCGGCTGTCAGGACACCCGCATTCTTTCCCGACTGGATATCGACAGGACTGTCGCCGACCATCAGCGTCTTCTCCGGGTTGACTTCCAGATTGCCGACCGCGGTCAGCACCGGCTCCGCATGCGGTTTAACCTTCTCTACATCGTTCAATGTGACAATCGTATCCATATATTTCAGCAGATCGAACATTTCCAGGGCCCGGATCGTATTCGGCCGGATCTTGGTCGTCACCACGCCAAGCTTGATTCCCCGGCTGCGCAGCACTTCCAGCGTTTCATTCACATTGGGAAAAGCCTTGATCAGCTCGTCATGATGTTCCGTTTGATAGTGGCGGTAAGACGCCTCGAGCGGAGACACATCCTCCAGATTTGTAAAAACGCGCAGCTGGGCCGGAAGGCTTGTGCCCATATAAGGAATCATCTGCTCTCTCGTGAGCGCAGGCAGCGCATGCTGCTCCAGCGTGTACATGAAAGAGCTGATAATCAGCTCATTGGTGTTGACAATCGTACCGTCTAAATCAAATAGAACACATTCAATCATGGATTAATGCTCCTTTTTCTCCTCCTCCGAAGGCGGATCAGTTAGTTCGGATGGCTGGGCGGAAGGGCCCGGCGTGGACGAGTCGGCCTGATCGGCAGTCTCGGTCAGGACAATTCCTTCGGTCTGCCGCTTGGTCGGAATGATCGGGTCCAAGTAATGAACTTTGCCTGCCGCCGTGTTCCGGCGGATCACGATCAGCACGATCGCTGCCAGAATGATCAGCAGTGCCAGCAGCTGGGAGGTGCGGATATTTCCGTAGTCCGGGTTCAAATATCCCTGCTCGAAGCCCAGGCCCTTCATCGGCGACCACAGCGCATTCAGGAAGGAGGCCAAGCCGTTGCTTCCCTTAAACGCAAGGCTGTCCGTACGAAGACCTTCAATGAAGAAACGTCCGATCGAATACCAGATGAAATAAGACAAAAAGATCTCGCCCGAGCGGACAAAACGCTGACGGCGAATGATCATGATCAGCACGATACCGGCGAGGCTCCACAGCGATTCATACAGAAAAGTCGGATGGTGATAAGCCAAATCCTTCTCTATATACATTTGATTCACGATGAAATCCGGCAGATTGAGCGTCTTCCGCAAGAAGGTCTCGCTCGCAGGTCCGCCGTAGGCTTCCTGGTTAACGAAGTTGCCCCAGCGGCCGATCATCTGGCCCGCCAAGAGACCTGGAGCGCAAATGTCAGCGACACGCCAGAATGGATAGCCTTTATACCGGAAGTAAATGATCGCACATATAATAGCTCCGATGAGCGCCCCGTAAATGGCGATGCCACCGTTCCATATTTTAAAGACATCCATAATGTTGTTCTTGTACTCATCCCAGGTGAAGGCCACGTAATAAATACGCGCTCCAATAATTGCGGAAGGAACGCCGAGCAGCAGCATATCCATGAAGAATTCCTGCGGAATACCGAACCGCTTGCCCTCCCGCACTGCAAGGTACAGCCCGGCCAAAGCGCCCAGCCCCAGAATCAGGCCGTACCAATGCACTTTAACCGCACCGAATGAGAACGCAATCGGATCCAGCGCCAGTGGAAACCACATCCCAAGCGACCTCCTATTCCATATCGTCCATATCTTCGGATATGGTTGCGGTAAGTTTGTTGGTGAACTGCAGCGCCGCGTTGAAACCCATCTGCTTCAGACGGTAGTTCATCGCAGCCACTTCGATAATTACAGCGAGGTTTCGTCCAGGACGTACTGGAATCGTCACCAGCGGCACATCGGTATCGATAATGCGGGTAGTCTCCTCATCGAGACCCAGCCGGTCATACTGCTTGTCCTGCTGCCAGGCTTCCAGGCGGACGACAAGCGTAATACGCTTATGATTGCGGATTGCGCCGGCCCCGAACAGCGTCATGACATTGATAATGCCGACGCCCCGGATCTCTAACAGGTGACGAATCAGCTCAGGGGCTGTACCATGCAGCTGATTATCAGAAGTTTGGCGGATTTCCACCGCGTCATCAGCGATCAGACGGTGTCCGCGTTTGACCAGCTCCAGCGCCGTCTCGCTCTTCCCGATTCCGCTGCTGCCTGTAATCAGCATCCCGACGCCGTATACATCGCAGAGTACACCGTGAATCGTCGCCGTCGGAGCGAGTCTTCCTTCCAGGAACCCGGTCAGCCGGCTGGAAAAAATAGTCGTAGCCATCGAACTCCGCAGCACCGGCAGACCCTTCTCGTTGCTGATGTCGATCAGTTCCTGAGGCACTTCCAGCCCGCGTGTAATTACAATACAAGGTGTCTGATCGTTGCAGATTCGGCGAATGCGGCTTGTCCGCTCCTCCACTGGAAGCATGGAGAAGAAGGCCAGTTCGGTTTTACCAAGCAATTGAACCCGGTCTTCAGGATAATATTCAAAATATCCGGCCATTTCGAGACCTGGACGGTTGAGGTCGTCGACCGTGATATGCCGTTTCAGGCCGTCCTTGCCCGAGATGACTTCCAGTTGAAAATGCTGTACCAATTCGGCTACTTTTACTTTCTTGGCCATGTATGTTCTTCCTTTCGTCGCTGAAGCTCTTATCTCCGCTAATCCCGCTGATTGGGATGGCAGCGGCTGTATATTCTTTCCTCCGGCACGGTAATTCTCCTGCTATCTTAAAGGATAACGGTGGACAATGCAATCATATGCTGCTTCCAAAGACCATGCTGGCATAGCCCTGCATCAGCAAAAAAGCCGCCCCAAAGGGCGGCTTCTCGAAGCTCGGAAGCTGGTGCTTATCCCAGCAGAATATTTTGCTCGCTTTGTTTGTCGAACAGGTGAACCTTGTTCATATCGATTGCCAGCTTCGGCTTGCTGCCATCGCGGGTTGTCGAACGTCCGTCTACGCGGGCGATGACGGAATCCTTGCCTACACCGTTCAGGTACAGCAGCATTTCGTGACCAAGATTTTCAGTTACTTCTACCAGTGCGCTGAAGATCGTGTTCGGAGAAGCTTCCAGGAATACCGGCTCTTCGTGAATGTCCTCAGGACGAACGCCCATTACAACTTCCTTGCCGATGTAGCCCTTGCCGCGGAGCAGTTGGGCTTTGCCGCCAGGAACTTCAACGTCCAGGTTCTCGGCGCGGAAATGAACAGCTCCGTTCACTTCATTCAGAGTACCGGTAATGAAGTTCATGGTCGGGGAACCGATGAATCCGGCTACGAACAGGTTCTCCGGATTGTTGTACAGTTCTTCCGGGGAAGCGGCCTGTTGAATGATGCCGTCCTGCATAACCACGATGCGGTCGCCCATCGTCATGGCTTCTGTCTGGTCATGTGTTACGTAGATGCAAGTCGTTTCAAGACGTTTAACCAGCTTGGTGATTTCGGCGCGCATTTGACCGCGCAGCTTGGCATCCAGGTTAGAAAGCGGTTCGTCCATCAGGAAGACTTGAGGATCACGGACAATTGCGCGGCCCAGGGCCACACGTTGACGCTGACCACCGGACAGTGCCTTCGGCTTACGTTCCAGCAGATGCTCGATATCGAGGATTTTGGCGGCTTCGCGCACTTTTCTGTCGATTTCGTCCTTCTTCACTTTACGCAGTTTCAAACCGAATGCCATGTTCTGGTATACGCTCATGTGAGGATACAGGGCGTAAGACTGGAATACCATCGCGATGTCGCGGTCCTTAGGAGCTACATCGTTAACCACGCGGTCGCCGATGAACAGCTTGCCTTCGGAGATTTCTTCAAGACCTGCGATCATACGCAGCGTCGTGGATTTACCGCAACCGGAAGGTCCGACCAGTACGAGAAACTCTTTATCTTTAATGTCAAGATTGACGTCAATAACGGTTGCTTTATCAGAACCCGGATATTTCTTGAATACATGTTCTAAACGAACGCCTGCCATTATAATTTCCCCCTCGAATAGGTAGTGGAGTTCGGAAACAATTCCTGTACTTATCTTAACCCAGTCCACCCTAACTGGCTATTTGTAACGTTCACAAAAAACCTATTTCCTTTTCGTTACTTTATACAATAACATAGTAAGCTTTACAATAGCCGCGTCTCCAAAGCTGCGCACATCGGCTCCGGTCTCATGCTTGATTTTGTCGAGCCGGTACAGAAGCGTATTGCGGTGTATATACAGCTTCTTGGCCGTTTCACTGACATTGCAGTCCATTTCAAAGAAAGTCTCCAGCGTAGTGAGCATTTCCTTGTCCGCCAGTATCGGCGTATAATCTCCGAATTGTGCGAGCAGCTGCCGTCTGCGCCCGTCGGGAATACTGTTCACTAGCCGTTCTAACTGAAGCTCCCAGGGCAGATGAATATACTCTCCCACCTGGAATACGCGTCCCAGGCTGATTGTTTCTCTTAGAAGCGCAATTATCCCCGGCAACCCCTTAACTGGTGCAATTGAGGAGGATACGCTTACATGAAATATACCGACCCATTCCGAGGCGATCAGCTCATGCAGCCCCATACAGGCTTGGGCCAGAAGTTCTTCATCATCAGTGGCCTCATCCTCATCCTTCTCCTCTGAACCCGTCAGCAGCTCCTTGCGAGCCAGGATCAGCCATTCCTTCTCCTGAAGGGGAACCAGTAGCGCTGTACTGTCAAAATAGCTCCGCACCAGCTTCAGCAGCGACCGAAAGGCAAGCTCGTTGCCATGCATGTTCTCGCTAACCAAGAGGAACGGGACCATGTCAGTGAACAGCCGACTCTTCAGACCGATATCATCCGGGATTTCCCCATCATGCTCATCCTGCTCCAGCTGCGCGTTCAGCCACGCACTAAGCTGCCGGGCCTCATTCTCTCCTTCTTCTTTGAATCCCGACGCTTTCATAGCCGCGCTATAGCTCTGAGCGGCGAATTCCGCCAATTGAAGATTCATATCGGAAAGTTCGGCCCGTTCGATACCGAGCGCCGTAATCCGTCCTTCACTTTCGAACAGCGGAATCCAGAAGCTTTCCTCATACCCGATTGACCGTTCAGCCGCATCCGAACCCGCACCAAAAAGGGAAGCTGATTTCTGCCTCCCGAATTGTTTGATCTCCGCCTTGTTGCCCGTCAACTGCTCGATCTTTTGCCGTAACGTCTCCGTGTCCATCGCCAATCTTCTCCACCACTTTGCTCTTTTCGACTATTTTATCATATTTCCGTCGCGGTTTCGCGCGCTCCTTCGTTCCGATGAAAATTCAGAAGGAGTAGCGTACCCGGATAAGTATGCTAAACTCATCGGATGATTATTCTTTTTTATACATATAAAAAAGAAGCCACCACTATGAAGTGATGACTTCTTACACAGGATGAGCCATGAAGGACTCGAACCTTCGACACCCTGATTAAAAGTCAGGTGCTCTACCAACTGAGCTAATGGCTCTTAAAACTGGTGGAGGCTGATGGATTCGAACCACCGAACTCGTCAGAGAACAGATTTACAGTCTGCTGCGTTTGGCCACTTCGCTAAGCCTCCAAGATGGTGGCTCGGGACGGAATCGAACCGCCGACACGAGGATTTTCAGTCCTCTGCTCTACCGACTGAGCTACCGAGCCATAAGTTGACATAAAAATGGCGGAACCGACGGGATTCGAACCCGCGATCTCCTGCGTGACAGGCAGGCATGTTAGGCCTCTACACCACGGTTCCGCGTTTTAAGACAATGGTGCCGGCGAGAGGACTTGAACCCCCAACCTACTGATTACAAGTCAGTTGCTCTACCAATTGAGCTACACCGGCAAGATGTCATATGTCATTATTCAATTAGTTACATGGTGGAGGCTGAGGGGATCGAACCCCCGACCCTCTGCTTGTAAGGCAGATGCTCTCCCAGCTGAGCTAAGCCTCCGTATGTATGGTAGCGGCGGAGGGGATCGAACCCCCGACCTCACGGGTATGAACCGTACGCTCTAGCCAGCTGAGCTACGCCGCCATACTAAAATATTGAGTTTAAAATGGCGGAGAGAGAGGGATTCGAACCCTCGCACCGCTTACGCAGTCTAACCCCTTAGCAGAGGGTCCCCTTATAGCCACTTGGGTATCTCTCCAAACAATCTTCGCGTTCTTAATGGACCGCCAAAGATGGGCATTCAAACTCATTCAGGCTTGATCACCTGAAAACTGGATCGAAACGAATCTTGCGTTCTTTTGGATAAGCCCTCGACCGATTAGTACTGGTCAGCTCCATGCATTGCTGCACTTCCACCCCCAGCCTATCAACCTCGTCGTCTTCAAGGGGTCTTACGTATTGGGAAATCTCATCTTGAGGGGGGCTTCACGCTTAGATGCTTTCAGCGCTTATCCCGTCCGTACATAGCTACCCAGCCGTGCTCCTGGCGGAACAACTGGTGCACCAGCGGTACGTCCATCCCGGTCCTCTCGTACTAAGGACAGCTCCTCTCAAATTTCCTGCGCCCACGACAGATAGGGACCGAACTGTCTCACGACGTTCTGAACCCAGCTCGCGTACCGCTTTAATGGGCGAACAGCCCAACCCTTGGGACCTACTTCAGCCCCAGGATGCGATGAGCCGACATCGAGGTGCCAAACCTCCCCGTCGATGTGGACTCTTGGGGGAGATAAGCCTGTTATCCCCAGGGTAGCTTTTATCCGTTGAGCGATGGCCCTTCCATGCGGTACCACCGGATCACTAAGCCCGACTTTCGTCCCTGCTCGACTTGTGGGTCTCGCAGTCAAGCTCCCTTCTGCCTTTGCACTCTTCGAATGATTTCCAACCATTCTGAGGGAACCTTGGGACGCCTCCGTTACGCTTTAGGAGGCGACCGCCCCAGTCAAACTGCCCGCCTGACACGGTCCCCGTACCGGATTACGGTACCAGGTTAGAACCTAGATACGATCAGGGTGGTATCCCAACGTCGCCTCCACCGAAGCTGGCGCTCCGGCTTCCTAGGCTCCCACCTATCCTGTACAGATCGTACCCAAGTTCAATATCAAGCTGCAGTAAAGCTCCATGGGGTCTTTCCGTCTTGTCGCGGGTAACCTGCATCTTCACAGGTATTAAAATTTCACCGGATCTCTCGTTGAGACAGCGCCCAAGTCGTTACGCCATTCGTGCGGGTCAGAATTTACCTGACAAGGAATTTCGCTACCTTAGGACCGTTATAGTTACGGCCGCCGTTTACTGGGGCTTCGGTTCACAGCTTCGGGTTACCCCTAACCGCTCCCCTTAACCTTCCAGCACCGGGCAGGCGTCAGCCCGTATACTTCGCCTTGCGGCTTCGCACAGACCTGTGTTTTTGCTAAACAGTCGCTTGGGCCTTTTCACTGCGGCCCCCTCGGGCTATTCACCCTACCGAGGCACCCCTTCTCCCGAAGTTACGGGGTCATTTTGCCGAGTTCCTTAACGAGAGTTCTTCCGCGCGCCTTAGAATTCTCTTCTCGCCTACCTGTGTCGGTTTGCGGTACGGGCACCTTCTCCTGGCTAGAGGCTTTTCTTGGCAGTGTGAGATCATGACCTTCGCTACTGTAAGTTTCGCTCCCCATCACAGCCCAGCCTTACGGTGTACGGATTTGCCTATACACCAGCCTCGCTGCTTAGACGGACATCCATCAGTCCGCGTCACTACCCTCCTGCGTCCCCCCATTGCTCATAACGGATTATGGTGGTACAGGAATATCAACCTGTTGTCCTTCGACTACGCCTTTCGGCCTCGCCTTAGGTCCCGACTGACCCTGAGCGGACGAGCCTTCCTCAGGAAACCTTGGGCTTTCGGCGGATCAGATTCTCACTGATCTTTTCGTTACTCATACCGGCATTCTCACTTGTGTACTGTCCACCAGTCCTCTCGGTCCAGCTTCAACCTATACACAACGCTCCCCTACCCCTGGATCGACTTCACTCCTGCCTCGAAGCCTTGTGTTTATCCCCTGGGAACCATTTGGCCTCAAGCCTTCATAACCGGCTCTTCGGCAAATATGTTCTCGCGATAAACACCGCCTCAAAGAAGCAGTGAAGTCGATCCAAGCCATAGCTTCGGTGGTGTGTTTAGCCCCGTTACATTTTCGGCGCAGAGTCACTCGACCAGTGAGCTATTACGCACTCTTTAAATGTTGGCTGCTTCTAAGCCAACATCCTGGTTGTCTGTGCAACTCCACATCCTTTCCCACTTAACACACACTTGGGGACCTTAGCTGATGGTCTGGGCTGTTTCCCTTTTGACAATGGATCTTAGCACTCACTGTCTGACTCCCGGTTAATCAGTCTATGGCATTCGGAGTTTGACTGAGCTTGGTAACCCTTGCGGGCCCCGCACCCAATCAGTGCTCTACCTCCACGACTGTCATTTCCGAGGCTAGCCCTAAAGCTATTTCGGGGAGAACCAGCTATCTCCGAGTTCGATTGGAATTTCTCCGCTACCCCCACCTCATCCCCGAACTTTTCAACGTTCGTGGGTTCGGGCCTCCAGTGCGTGTTACCGCACCTTCACCCTGGACAGGGGTAGATCACACGGTTTCGGGTCTACGTCCACGTACTCAAGTCGCCCTATTCAGACTCGCTTTCGCTGCGGCTCCGGCTCCTCGCCTTAACCTTGCACGTTAAACGTAACTCGCCGGTTCATTCTACAAAAGGCACGCCATCACCCCTAAAATGGGCTCTGACTTCTTGTAAGCACACGGTTTCAGGTACTGTTTCACTCCCCTTCCGGGGTGCTTTTCACCTTTCCCTCACGGTACTGTTTCACTATCGGTCGCCAGGGAGTATTTAGCCTTGGCAGATGGTCCTGCCGGATTCATACGGGGTTTCACGTGCCCCGCACTACTCGGGATCCGTCTCGGAGGGAACAGACTTTCAACTACAGGGCTTTTACCTTATCCGGCGGGCCTTTCCAGACCTCTTCGTCTACCCTGTTCCTTTGTAACTCCATGTGAGACGTCCCACAACCCCAGGGAGCAAGCTCCCTGGTTTAGGCTGTTCCGCGTTCGCTCGCCGCTACTGACGGAATCACTCTTGTTTTCTCTTCCTCAGGGTACTTAGATGTTTCAGTTCCCCTGGTCTGCCTCTTCATTGCCTATGTATTCAGCAATGAGTGACTGTGCATTACCACAGCCGGGTTTCCCCATTCGGACACCCCCGGATCAACGCTTGCTTACAGCTCCCCGAGGCCTTTTCGTTGTTCGCCACGTCCTTCTTCGGCTCCTGGCGCCTAGGCATCCTCCGTGTGCTCTTACTAGCTTAACCAACGCTCTGGCTTGACGAATCAAACCTTTGCTCTAAGCATCACTTACTTCAACTTGTTGACACAAGTTTCAGCTAAAAGATGTTCTAAAACGCAATTTTCGTTTCGGTATCCAGTTTTCAAGGATCAAGATTAAATCATTTGGTGGAGCCAAGGAGGATCGAACTCCTGACCTCCTGCTTGCAAGGCAGGCGCTCTCCCAGCTGAGCTATGGCCCCATAAATTCACCTCAAAAGTGAAGTTATGGCTTCGAGGTTTATTCCGTTTGCTGTTCGGACCCCGAAGACTACCTTTATGAAGTTGAAGTGGTGGGCCTTAGTGGACTCGAACCACCGACCTCACCCTTATCAGGGGTGCGCTCTAACCAGCTGAGCTAAAGGCCCTTGATGTTGCATATACTACCTTATAAATAAGGTGCGCTTGGCAGCGTCCTACTCTCCCAGGACCCTTCGGTCCAAGTACCATCGGCGCTGGAGGGCTTAACGGTCGTGTTCGGGATGGGTACGCGTGGAACCCCTCCGCCATCGCCACCAAACGCGTGAGAGCTTGAACTCTCAAAACTGACCAACGAGTGAGTAACAGGCCGAAACCTGATTTTTTGAATGTCATCTCTGCGGATGACGAGCATATGCTCTCGATGTACGCTTTCCTGCAGAAAGCTTGTACTCCATAGAAAGGAGGTGATCCAGCCGCACCTTCCGATACGGCTACCTTGTTACGACTTCACCCCAATCATCTACCCCACCTTCGGCGGCTGGCCCCCTTGCGGGTTACCCCACCGACTTCGGGTGTTGTAAACTCTCGTGGTGTGACGGGCGGTGTGTACAAGACCCGGGAACGTATTCACCGCGGCATGCTGATCCGCGATTACTAGCAATTCCGACTTCATGCAGGCGAGTTGCAGCCTGCAATCCGAACTGAGACCGGCTTTATAAGATTGGCTCCACCTCGCGGTTTCGCTTCCCGTTGTACCGGCCATTGTAGTACGTGTGTAGCCCAGGTCATAAGGGGCATGATGATTTGACGTCATCCCCACCTTCCTCCGGTTTGTCACCGGCAGTCACTCTAGAGTGCCCAGCCTGACCTGCTGGCAACTAAAGTCAAGGGTTGCGCTCGTTGCGGGACTTAACCCAACATCTCACGACACGAGCTGACGACAACCATGCACCACCTGTCTCCCCTGTCCCGAAGGCCTACGCTATCTCTAACGTATTCAGGGGGATGTCAAGACCTGGTAAGGTTCTTCGCGTTGCTTCGAATTAAACCACATACTCCACTGCTTGTGCGGGTCCCCGTCAATTCCTTTGAGTTTCAGTCTTGCGACCGTACTCCCCAGGCGGAGTGCTTACTGTGTTAACTTCGGCACCAAGGGTATCGAAACCCCTAACACCTAGCACTCATCGTTTACGGCGTGGACTACCAGGGTATCTAATCCTGTTTGCTCCCCACGCTTTCGCGCCTCAGCGTCAGTTACAGCCCAGAAAGTCGCCTTCGCCACTGGTGTTCCTCCACATCTCTACGCATTTCACCGCTACACGTGGAATTCCACTTTCCTCTTCTGCACTCAAGCCATCCAGTTTCCGATGCGACCACAGGTTGAGCCCATGGTTTAAACACCAGACTTAAATCGCCGCCTGCGCGCGCTTTACGCCCAATAATTCCGGACAACGCTTGCCCCCTACGTATTACCGCGGCTGCTGGCACGTAGTTAGCCGGGGCTTTCTTCTCAGGTACCGTCACTTCTCTAGCAGTTACTCTAGAGAACGTTCTTCCCTGGCAACAGAGCTTTACGATCCGAAAACCTTCATCACTCACGCGGCGTTGCTCCGTCAGGCTTTCGCCCATTGCGGAAGATTCCCTACTGCTGCCTCCCGTAGGAGTCTGGGCCGTGTCTCAGTCCCAGTGTGGCCGTTCACCCTCTCAGGTCGGCTACGCATCGTCGCCTTGGTGAGCCGTTACCCCACCAACTAGCTAATGCGCCGCAGGCCCATCCCTCAGTAACAGATTGCTCCGTCTTTCATCCTCTCCTCAGGCGAAGAAAGGAATTATCCGGTATTAGCTACCGTTTCCGGTAGTTATCCCAGTCTGAAGGGCAGGTTGCCTACGTGTTACTCACCCGTCCGCCGCTAAGTGGATCGGGAGCAAGCTCCCTCACCACTCCGCTCGACTTGCATGTATTAGGCACGCCGCCAGCGTTCGTCCTGAGCCAGGATCAAACTCTCCATTAATGAAAAGCTGATTTGCTCATTTTGAATCTGACGAGAATTAAATTCTCTTAATACTCACTCGTTGTTCAGTTTTCAAAGATCAAAGTCTCATTCGCTACTTTATCGTGTCTCATGCAGCGACCTTTATAATATATCACAGACTCTTTGTTACCGTCAAGAACTTTTTTTATTTCTTATTTTCATCATGCTTGTCGGCCGGTGTCGACTTTTATCTTCCCCGAAGAGCCGAATATTAATGTATCACATATTCATCTTCATCGTCAACTACCCAAATAAGGTAACTTTCAATCCCAACAGTACGGCAACCCCAGGCAAGCCTAATACGGACACTGTTCCAATCGTGGCAGGATTCAGCGGAATATACAGATCCCCCGCCAGACGGGTAAAATCAACCAAATATAAGCCGATCGCCGCCAGAACCAGGTGGGAGCCGAACAGGCCCAGCCACCTCCATCCCAGTCTTTTTTTCAACACAATCGCAATCAATAGAACCGCCGAAATCACCAGTACTGCCAAAGCCGCCGTTCTCAAGCGTCGTCCTCCTCCTTTTCCATTATCGATCCTGAAGCTGATTGCGTTTCAAACCGATCATTTTGGCATGCTTGAGGTGAATCTGATACTTGCGCTCTGCCGCTTCCAATATATATATCGCATAGTCAATCTGGTCCTGACCTATAGCTTCATCGAACATCAGATGGGCTCTCTCCCACTCCATATGCGCCTTCCTCACCTCAGCAAAAACGTCCCAGCCTTCGTCACTGGCCTTCTCTTGCCCGCCGACTTGGCGGCGCAGCGCACTCCACCAGCCCATCCCGCTTCCCCCTTCGTTCGGTGATTGCAGCAGAAACAGCCGTCTCTCCTACACTCTCATTCATATCAGGACAAGTACGAACTTAGAACCAGAAGGCGCAGGAAACTCCGCACTCTCGGGAAAAAGGGGCTGTGGACTCATATAGTCGCTCTAGCACAAAAAAAAGAGAAGCCCTGCCAGGCTTCCCTTCTCAGACATTTCTACTATTCGGTTAAAAAAGCTCGCGCCGGCCCTCCAGTGCTTTGGACAGCGTCACTTCATCCGCATACTCCAAATCGCCGCCAACAGGCAGACCATGAGCGATACGGGTTACTTTGAGTTCAAAAGGACGCACGAGTCTGGAGATGTACATCGCCGTGGCCTCCCCCTCGATATTGGGGTTCGTCGCCAAAATGAGCTCCTGTACCCTCTCGTCGCTGAGCCGGTTCAGCAATTCCTTCAGCCGAATATCATCCGGGCCTACGCCTTCCATAGGAGAGATAGCGCCCTGCAGTACATGATAATAGCCATTGAATTCCTTGGTTCGCTCCATGGCGACGAGATCCTTGGAATCCTGCACCACGCAAATGACTGAAGCATCGCGCTTCTTGTCCTGGCAGATCCGGCAGGGATCGGTATCCGTAATATTGCAGCAGACCGAGCAATAATGAAGATTGCGCTTCACGCTGACGAGCGCTTTGGCGAAATCAATCGTATCGTCTTCTTTCATGTTCAGCACATGGAAAGCCAGCCGGGCGGCCGTCTTCGGCCCGATACCCGGCAAGCGGGTAAAAGCGTCGATCAGCTTGGCAAGCGGTTCGGGATAATACAATAGGGTATCTCCTTTATGATGAGCTTAACACAGACCTTAGAAGAGGCCCGGAATCTTCATGCCTCCGGTGAATTTGCCCATATCGGCGTTAGCCAGCTCCTCGGCTTTGGTCAGAGCGTCGTTGACTGCCGTAAGAACCAAATCCTGCAGCATTTCCACATCATCCGGATCGACGGCTTCCGGCTTGATTGCAATCGCCAGCACTTTCTTGTGTCCGTTAACCTGAACGGTTACGACCCCGCCACCGGAGGTTCCTTCTATCGTCTTGCTGCCGAGCTCTTCCTGGGCTTTCAGCATCTGCTCCTGCATTTTCTTCACTTGTTTCATCATTTGATTCATATTATTCATACATATCTCTCCTTTGGGCAGCCATTTAGCCGCCGATATTGGGCCTTAATCTTTTATGACAACGAGGTCCTCGCCGAACAGCTGAATGGCTTCATCAATCCAAGGCTCCTCGGAAGCCTCTCCGTTCTCGTTCTCGTGCTCATGTTCCAGTCGCAGCTCTTCCTTATCCAGAGGCTGAACCGACTTCGTCTGAGCCTCATTCCAGTCCCGGAGCATGACGGTAACCAGCCGGTAAGGCTTGCCAAGGCGAAGTTCCAGCACTCGCTCAATCACCTGCTTATTGGCCGCTTTCTCCGTGGTCTCCCGGTGTATCGTATTCTTGAAGGCGACGAGGACGGCGTCCTCGGTGACGGAGACGGGTTCTCCATCGACGAACCAGGCATGCACCGTAACCTTCTCTTCCTTGACCCCCTGAAGCACCTGTCCCCACATCTTAAATACCTGGGCAAAGTCGCCGCTGTCCTTACCCGCCATGAACTTATCCATCTGCGGAGGCAGCTTCGACACGGAAGAGATGCGCGGCGCGGCAGCGGGCCGGCTGTTGGCCGGCTTGGAGGATGTCTCACGAGCGCCGGCAACTCCTCCGGCTTGAAGCGCCTGCTCCAGCTTCTTCTCAAGGGCGGCAATTTGCCGCTTCAACGCCTCCAGTTCGCTTCTGTCACCCCCGGAAGGGCGGGAAGGAGCTGAAGCTGCCGCGGCAGCGCTTCCGGGAGCGGAGGACATGGCGTCATCTTCAGAAGGACTGCATAGCTTCATGAGCGCCACCTCGAACAACGTCTGCGGATGTGTCGCATACTTCATCTCGCTCAGATAGCGGTTCAGCGTATCGACGATATCGAACAGCCGGGCCTGGGTGAAGGCTGATGCCACATCAAGGAACTCCGCAGGATTCAGCACTCTGTCCGTCAGACCGGAGGAGTTCGGCACCATTTTAATCATCAGAAGATCCCGGAAGTAATACAGAAGGTTCTCCAGACATTTATCGGCGCTCTTGCCCTCATGCATCAGCTGCTCGACCAGTTCAAGCAGTTGGCCCATATCCCCAGCCAGAATAGCTCTTGCGAGCTTGGCGAATTGCTCTGCCGGAATGCCCCCGGTCATACCGAGCACCTGCTGGTACGTAACCTGCCCGTCCGTGTAGGAGGAAATCTGGTCGAGAACACTCACCGCATCACGCATACCTCCATCTGACAAACGGGCGATATACTGCAGAGCCTCATCTTCTGCGGAGATTCCTTCCTGGTCACAGATGACCCTCAACCGGGCCGTCTGTTCGCCAAGCGAAATTCTGCGGAAATCAAAGCGCTGGCAGCGCGAAATAATGGTTGCCGGGAGCTTATGGGGCTCCGTTGTCGCCAATATGAACATGACATGCGCAGGCGGCTCCTCAAGCGTCTTGAGCAGAGCGTTGAAAGCCTCCGTAGTCAGCATATGCACTTCATCAATAATATACACTTTGCGCCGCACTTCGGTCGGCGCGTACTTCACTTTGTCCCGAAGGTCGCGAATTTCTTCCACACCCCGGTTGGACGCCGCATCAATCTCCTGCACATCCATCACAGCGCCCGAAGCAATGCGCAAGCACGAGGGGCACTCATTGCAGGGTTCCGGACTCGGACCCCGCTCGCAGTTCACCGCTTTGGCGAGCACCTTGGCCGCCGTAGTCTTGCCGGTGCCTCGCGGACCGCTGAACAAATAGGCATGAGAAACCCGCTGCTCGCGGATCGCATTCTGAAGCGTCTGGATAATGTGCTGCTGTCCCACCATATCCTGAAAAGACTGAGGCCGCCAGGCACGGTACAACGCAATGTGTTCCAATTCTGCATTACCCTCTTTCAGCGCCGCTTCCTGGGCGTTAATCGCTACTTGAATTATACTATATTCTCCGCACCATGACCAAAAACAAAAAGCATCCGTCGCATATGCGATAGATGCTTGTTATCGTATAGGTTAAACCGCGCACCTGTTATTGATGACCGCGATCCAAGCGGCACCCCTGTGCGGCTGCTCGGGCTAGGCCACCCTCCGGCACAAAAGCAAACTTGCTTATGGCTGCTTCCTTCCGGACCTGACCAGGTTCACAAGCGCTCATTGCGGAGGACCCAACCGTCAACACAGCGCATAGGGACCAAACCTCACATCGACGGCACCTCTAACAGGAATTCAACCTCGCTATAGCGGATTGCGAGTTACAGGGCACCGCTACCTCCCCGTCTAGCACGGCGAAGTTAAGTATATCCTACGCCGACTTAAAAAGTCAACCGGACAAGAAGATATAAGCAGCGGCTCCAGAATCGGCCAGCAGTCTGCTCCGTTTCACCACAATAAAACCCTCCAGGCCAAAGGGCCGGAGGGTTTATGACCGAGCGGTAAGCCCGGATTAGATACCGTATTTCTTCTTGAATCTGTCGACGCGGCCGCCGGCATCCAGGAATTTCTGTTTGCCTGTGAAGAACGGATGGCAAGCGGAGCAAATTTCGACGCGCAGGTCCTGTTTCACAGAGCCGGACTCGAAAGTGTTGCCGCAGGCGCAAGTAACGGTTACGACGTTATATTTCGGTTGAATAGCGTTTTGCATTTTGATTTCACCTCTTTTGCCCTGAGCCTCATGCGGACCCAGAGTTAATATAAGACACATGAGGTAGTTTATCACGAACCTTGGACTGAGGCAATACTTTTCCTTGACAAATCAGCCCCGCCGTTTACTTGACGACCGCCCGCTTCGGGCGCGCCTCTCCGGCAGGCGGCACATGGGTATAAGAGCCGATGACAACATCCGGCAGTTCCTCCCGAAAAATCTCCAGCATCGTCTTCATGCCGAGAATCTCGCCTCTTGCCGGCGGAATCAATTCCAGGTAGCTCTCCGGGTCAATGTTAAGATTCCGCATCTGAATCAGCTTCAGGCCGGTCCGCTTCACAAACTCGATCATAGCCTCAATCTCTTCCTCCCGATCGGTTACGCCGGGGAATACGAGATAGTTGATCGATGTATAGACACCTTGGGTCGATGCGTATTTGAGCGATTTTTCCACATTGGCAAGCGTGTAGGCCCGGGGCTTGTAATAAGCGTTATAGTGATCGTCAAGCGCACTGATCGTACTCACCCGCATCAAATCAAGGCCGGCGTCCACAATTCCGCGCATATGATCGCTGAGCCCCGCATTCGTATTGATGTTGATATAGCCCATATCGGTTACCGAACGCACCTCGCGGATGGCGTCGATAATAAGCTTGGCCTGAGTCGAAGGCTCACCCTCGCAGCCCTGGCCGAAGCTGATGATCGATTCCGGTGTCTTCAGATGCTCCAGCATGACCTGAACAATCTCATCGACCCGGGGGCGGAAATTCATCCGCGTCTGCGGAGAGACGAACCCGCTGTCATCCGGCTGCTCCGAAATACAACCGAAACAGCCTGCGTTGCAGGAATACGATACCGGAACGCCTCCTTCCCAGCGGTTCAGGAATGTATTGGACGAGGTGAGGCATTCATATCCCAGGGCGCAGTTCGTAAGGTGACCATACAGCCGATTCTCCGGATATTTGGCGGTCAGGCTCTCCACACCGCTGCGGACGGCGGCGCGGTCGCAGTTCATAGGGTTCCATTTATGGGGATCGTCGGTCGGATCGGCAGCCACATAGAACCCCCCGTCCTTCCACACAACCGCCGAATAGCCGAAGAGCGGCAGCTTGTAAGCCTTGTCTGTCTTGACATAGCCGGGCAGGCACAGGCGTGTAAAACCTTGGGGGAGCAGGGCGCCGACCGCATGGCAGTCTTCCGGAAGCGGCAGCATTTCACCGGTCTCCGGATTCATTCCGACGGCTCTCGTACAGGGCAGTAGAGACAATGTCGCCCCTTCGGGCAGCGGGATCAACTCTTCCTCCAGCAGTTCGACAAGCATATCTCCGCTTCGGGCCAGTCCATACAGCTCCGGATGATCATATACGTTTCCTTGCCCGTCGGCATATACTAAATGCATGGTAATCTCCTCTTAATATGATGAATAAGTACTCTCGGTTGTCATCAGGTCGTCGTTGTAACAGAAGCCGTCTTCGGGCGAACCGGACGCCGCGCGGAAGCTCCGCTGTTCGAGGTTCCTCCTGCACTGGCCGAGGCGCTCGCGCTGCCGGATTCCTTGTTGCCCGCCACATCGAAAGAAGCCAAGAATTCGGCATTGGTCTTGCTGTCTCTGAGCTTCTTGATAAAATTCTCCACAAAATCGAACGAATCGTTCATGCTCTTGCGGATCGACCAGATCGTATCCAGTTCTTCCTTGGTTAGCAGCACTTCCTCGCGCCGTGTACCGGAGCGGCGAATATCGATAGCCGGGAAAATGCGGCGTTCCGCCAGCTTGCGGTCCAGATGCAGCTCCATATTCCCCGTACCTTTGAATTCCTCATAAATTATATCATCCATTCTCGAGCCTGTATCAATAAGCGCTGTTGCCAGAATGGTCAGACTGCCGCCTTCCTCGACGTTCCGGGCGGAACCGAAGAAGCGCTTCGGACGGTGGAACGCAGCCGGATCGATACCGCCGCTAAGCGTTCTGCCTGACGGGGGAACGACCAAATTGTACGCCCGCGCCAAACGGGTGATGCTGTCGAGCAGGATTACCACATCCTTCTTGTGCTCAACGAGACGGAGCGCACGCTGAAGCACAAGCTCCGCCACCTTGATGTGGTTCTCGGGAAGCTCGTCGAATGTGGAAGCCACCACTTCGCCCTTCACGGAGCGCTGCATATCGGTAACTTCCTCTGGTCTTTCATCAATCAGCAGAACGAACAGCTCAATCTCGGGGTTGTTGTTGGAAATGCTGTTGGCAATCTCCTTCAGCAGGAGCGTTTTGCCCGCTTTGGGCGGAGCTACGATCAATCCGCGCTGGCCCAGGCCGACCGGCGCGAGCAGGTCCATGATGCGGGTGGACAAGTGGGTAGGTGAAGCCTCCAGCGAAAGCTTATCCTGCGGATAAAGCGGTGTCAGCGCCGGGAAATGCAGACGTTCGGCCGCGCTTGCGGGGTTCTCTCCGTTAACGGCGTTAACCTGAAGCAGCCCGAAGTAACGCTCATTCTCTTTGGGCGTCCGGCATTTGCCGGATACCAGGTCTCCTGTCCGGAGATCGAATTTGCGGATCTGTGAAGCTGAAATATAAATATCCTCCGCGCTTGGCAGATAATTGATCGGTCTAAGGAATCCATAGCCTTCCGGCAAAATTTCGAGCACGCCTTCCATAAACATCAAACCGCTTTGCTCGGCCTGCGCCCGCAGAATGGCAAAGATCAGCTCTCTCTTCTTCATTTGCCCATAATAAGGAATCTGGTACTTCTTGGCCAGCTTATACAGCTCGGTCAGCTTCATTTCTTCCAAATCGGAAATTTGAAGATCCATGTAATAACCACCTATTCAATTTAAATAAAATCGCAAAAAGAGATACTCAAATAAAAGATCGCTTAAAAATCTGGCATGTCAGAAAATAGGTGACAATTTGCAGAGGGTAGGTGTGCGGCATCCGCAAAAAGCGGCTAAGATGGCCGTCAGGACTCATGTGCTGAAGGCGCACGCCTGCATGTAGAAGCGAGGAATCGGTTGCATAATCGGTAAACCTGTAATGATAGTGCAAGAAGTGATTTCGCTTAACTGTTTCAAGTATGGAAAAAATCCTCATTAGGATAGCATTACCCAAAATGGGGAAAGATATGCAGCAGAGGTTAAATCTTTTTTTTGGGAAACGGGGAAAAGGAATGACACGGGCGGAGGCTGCCGTATGGCATATCCGCTCCGCATGCGTTCCAATTATGATGTACGAGGCCGAAGAGGCTATTCTTCCTCCCGCCATACCTCAGCACCCAGTCTGCGAAGGTTGGGTACCAGATTATCATACCCGCGATCGATGAACTCGACCCCGGTGACTTCCGTAATTCCGTCTTCCACGGTAAGTCCGGCAATCACGAGAGCCGCGCCGGCTCTGAGGTCGGCCGCCTTAACCTTGGCCGCATTCAATCTGCTGCCTTCGATAATGGCCGATCTTCCTTCAACGCGGATCTTCGCGCCCATGCGAAGCAGTTCCGGAACATGCTTGAACCGGTTGCTGTAGACAAAATCGCTCAGCACGCTCACGCCCTGCGCCTGGGTCAGCATCGTTGTCATCGGCGATTGCAGATCCGTGGCAAATCCCGGATAGACGAGCGCTTTGACATCGGCTGGCTCATAGACAGCCCTGCCAATGACGCGGATGCTCTCATCCAGTTCCTCCACTTCCACGCCCATTTCCAGCAACTTGGCTGTCAGCGCCTCCAGATGCTTCGGGATGACGTTGTCGATAACGACATCTCCCCGGGTAGCTGCGGCAGCGATCATGTACGTCCCCGCCTGGATACGGTCCGGAATAATGGAATGACGGCAGCCGTGCATTTCCGATACGCCTTCAATCCGGATGGTTTCGGTTCCGGCGCCCTTGATAACGGCGCCCATGGAGTTAAGCAGTGTGGCAACATCTATAATCTCAGGCTCTTTAGCCGCATTTTCGATAATTGTAGAGCCTTTGGCACGTGAAGCCGCCAGCATAATGTTAATCGTCGCGCCGACACTGGACACATCCAGATAGATTTTGGCGCCTTTCAGTTCCTTGGCATGCAGATGAATGGCTCCATGCTCGTTCGACACTGTCGCCCCGAGCGCCTCAAAGCCCTTGATATGCTGATCGATCGGTCTTGGCTCAAAATTGCAGCCGCCCGGCAGTCCGATGGTTGCCTCTTTGAACCGGCCGAGGAGCGCTCCCATCATGTAATAAGAGGCGCGCAGCTTCTTCACGGGTCCATTCGGCATAGGGATGGAGACAATGCGGGAGGGGTCGATCACCATCTGGCTTCCTGACCATCTCACCTCTGCTCCAAGATCCTGCAGAATTTCGGAATACACAGCCACATCGCTAAGGGAAGGCAAATTATCCAGAGTAACTTCAGACTCGGCCAAAATCGCCGCCGGAATGAGCGCGATTGCACTGTTCTTCGCACCGCTGACTGTAACCATGCCCTTCAGCGGTCGTCCGCCGCCAATCATTAACTTTTCCATCGATTAGTTGGTTCCCCCTAGATGTACTGCCGCTGCCCGGCAATACGAACCGCGGCTTGCTGCATGACTGTCCGCGCACATCGCAGAAATACCTTGCGATGCACCACAGCGTGCCGAATAACAAATAATAAAGTAAAGATCGCACGGAAGAAACGACACACCTGCACAATATCCGGTGTTCCGCCATTAAGCTGTATATAATAACGATCTTTCGAGGATAAACGCCTGGCGGCGACTAGTAGATGACGGGCGTTTACAGGGAATATAAGGCCAATAGTAAGCACATCGCTTATAAATCCTTATATTTATAAATGGAAAGACACCGACTATGCGGTGTGCTCTCCATTATGAAACTATTCAGTTCATTATAACCGAAACGGGCGGAAATGCCCAATGTCTGTTGTTCTTACGCTTTGTTGCTGGAGCCGAATTCGCGGATCTTGCCGATAACCGTTTCCTTGATGGCTTCACGGCCCGGTTGGATGAAGGTACGAGGATCGTAGGCGTCCGGTTTAGCCGCAAGCACTTCACGGACAACCTTCGCGAAAGCAAGCTGGTTCTCGGTGTTCACGTTGATCTTGGAAGTTCCCAGGGAGATGGACTTCTTGATATCATGCTCAGGAATGCCTGTACCGCCATGCAGAACGAGCGGAAGCTTAACTGCGTCGCGGATTTCTTCCATTTCCTTGAATCCGAGGTTCGGTTCGCCTTTGTAAGGGCCGTGTACGGAGCCAAGAGCAGGAGCCAGAGTATCGATGCCAGTCTTGGCGATCGCTACGCAGTCTTCCAGTTTGGCATACATGATGCCGCCGACAACGTCATCTTCCTGTCCGCCGACAGTACCAACTTCGGCTTCAACGGAAACGCCTTTGGAATGAGCGTATTCAACAACCTTCTTGGTCATTTCAACGTTCTCTTCGATCGGATGGTGGGATCCGTCGATCATAACAGAAGTGAAGCCTGCGTCGATAGCTTCCTTACATTTGTCGAAGCTCGAACCATGGTCGAGGTGGATAGCTACCGGAACGGTAATTTTCAGATCGTGGATCAGGCCTTCAACCATTTTAACAATCGTGTAGAAACCGCTCATATGACGTGCTGCGCCTTCGGATACGCCAAGAATTACAGGAGATTTCTCTGCTTCTGCTGCGCTCAGAATCGCTTGTGTCCATTCCAGGTTGTTGATGTTGAACTGACCTACCGCATATTTGCCTTCCAGAGCTTTGTTCAACATTTCTGTCATCGATACCAATGGCATAAATTCATCCTCCTAAAGATGGTTTCTCGCTTATTTGTAAGCCGACATCACATACAGGCATATTATAGCACAACCTGTCTCAAAACCTAAATAGGTTATGCAAAAAAATGTCCCGGCGGGACGAAATTTATCCACCCCTGTTTCCGTCCTCATCTCTTCCTTCCTTTATTACCCATTGCGGCGGGGTTTATCTACTCCATGTCAGCTTTCTCCTGCGCGGAAAAAGCCGTGTCCATAGCTCCTGTTCAGGCCATCCGAACATATACATCCCCCTGCTGAGGGTAGCACAAAAAGGACTCCGGCTCATTCGGAGCGGAATCCCAGACCTTAGCTGCATTGATCGATAGACCCGGTCCGCAGATGGAGATTAACGGCCACCCGCATTTCATCGATATCGAACGGCTTGGTGAAATGCATGAGCGCTCCCAGCTTGGTCGCCTCCTTGATCATATCCAGCTCGCCGTATGCCGTCATCATGATGACCTTGATCGCCGGATCGATCTCCTTAATATGCTTCAGAATCTCCAATCCGTCCATTCCCGGGATTTTCATGTCGAGAAGAACCAGGTCGGGGCGGTCGCTGTTGACGATATCCAATGCCGCTTTGCCGTTAGCCGCCTGAAAGGTTGTATAACCTTCGCTGTTGAACACCTCCATGAGCAGGATTCTTATCCCGTTCTGGTCATCGACGATTAACACTTTCTTCTTATCCATTTGTAAACCTCCCCCGAATATAGAGCCCTCTATGCCTGTTGCGCCCGCCTTTCCTCTCCACCAATCCATTCGTTGAACTATTATTCGTGCTTTGCTGTCAGATTCCTGCTAAATGGTAAAATTGCGTCTATTAATTCCGCAAAATAGCACGAAAGGGAGATTGCAGAAATTTGATATTCGTCTTTATCTATTGGCAGATTTGCGAAAAAAAAGGGCCCCCGTTAGTTAGAGGCCGCTGAAGAACTTACAGTTTTTCAATCTTGGTGAGAAGTGAATACGTAAAAAAGACATCCATTCCCAGTATATGGGGGAGGGTGTCTTCTTTTTAGGGGCGTATTGCTCCTTATCCTTACTCTGCTATCTTTAATATTCGTTTTAGGTTTACAGCAAATATGGCCATCGCACCTTGTAACTGCATGCCAAGCAGACCCGAGGATATCGCTACATCATACCCGTGTCCATGTTTAAGCTCACTGTTCTTCGCTTCAATTTTGTAACGTTCCTTCGCTTTTGTCTTAAAATACTCCGTTTCCTGGAACGCCATCTGCTCCGTGTGCTCTTCAGATTTAATCGTTACGGAGTAGGTCTTGCTCTTGGCTCCTTCTTTGTAGCAGCCTTCCCTAAGCGGGCAACGCTTGCATTGATCCACATCAAAATAATAGGTAGTCTGCTGGTTTTGGCCCTCGCCCTTCTTGCCTTGCCGAGCCTTCCGAATGGCCATGTGTCCAGCTGGACATACGTACATGCCTGCATCTTTGTTGAACAAAAATTCGTCTTCTTTCTTTCGCGCGCCCTGCGTAATGAGCGGATTTAGTTTGGAAACCAGTTCAATTTCATTTGTTTTCGTGTAAGCAATATTTCCTTTTTCTGAATAGGCTGTATCCCCAATCACCGTTTTGACCTGCATGCCAGCCGCTACGCTCTTTTCGATGAGCGTCTGCAATTGCTTGCCGTCATTCTGTTCGCCTGTTGTAATTACAGCCGCTGTAATGATCCGTTCTTCGGTCATCGCAAGATGAGTTTTGTATCCAAAAAACGCGGAATCTGCACTCTTATGTCCCACGCGCGCATCCGGATCTGCCGCCAAACGAAGCTGCTCAACATCATCCGCAACCGTTTCTTTTAGCAGGTTGAGCGGCTCCAGAATTTTGGGCACCTGTGCAATGCCGCTCTCGTTTTCGATGAAGTGGACGAGTTTTTGGCAGTATGTAAGTTCATCCTCGAGTTCGCTCGTCGTATTCTTTGCCGGCATCTTGGCCTTGGCCGATTCATCCATGGTATACACGGCTTTTCGTAATTTACGTGCACGGTCTTGCAAAATTTCTTGGGGCGTTTTTTGGTTGTAGCGTGCTTTCGTATGCGTTGCGTCGACGATGATGGAGTTGCTCTTCAGGATATTCTGCTCGATGGCAAGTTCTACGGTCTTACCAATGAGCATGTCCAAGAGATTCATGTCTTTCAACCGCAGTTTACGGAATTTCGTCAGAGAACTGGGGTCGATTACCGAGTCTTCTGGTGCCATGCCAAGAAAAAATTTGAACGAGAGGTCGTACTTTGAACGCTCAACAATATCTACGTCAGACAATTCAAAGATTGCCTTCAGAAGCAAGTATTTAAACATGCGAATAGGGTCAATGGCGTTGCGTCCATTGTCCAAGCAGTATTTCTTTTCGAGTTCCTCGTATATGAAAGTGAAGTCCACCAAATCGTTAATTTGACGAAGCATATTGTCCTTTGGTACAACGATGTCATACAATGCCGCGTAAGGACTCAGGATTAAAGTTTGTTGTTGCCGTATCATCCGCACTCACCCGCTTTTCGTTATGACTCCATTATACAGAAAAAGGTACAGCCTCTTCAATTTAATTGAAAGACTGTACCTTTTTCTATGAGATGGACTTTTTCAGTGGCCTCCGTTAGTTAAGGAGGCCCTTCTCTTCATCTTCATGCTGACTTCATCCGGCGGTCAATCCGGGAATGTTCCTTACAGCTGCTCCGCATGAACCAGCGAAGCTTTGACAAACTCGCGGAACAGCGGCTGCGGACGGTTCGGACGGGATGTGAACTCCGGATGGAACTGTACGGCCAGGAACCACGGATGTCCCGGAAGCTCCACGATTTCGACGAGACGTCCGTCCGGGGACGTTCCGGAAATCAGCAGGCCCGCTTTCTCGATCTGATCACGGTAGGAGTTGTTAAATTCATAGCGGTGACGGTGGCGCTCATAGACAAGCTCCTCTCCATAGCAGGACATAGCCAGGGAGCTCGGCTGCAGCTTGCAGGGATAGAGTCCCAGACGCATCGTTCCGCCGAGATCCTCGATATCCTTCTGCTCGGGCAGAAGGTCGATAACCGGATGCGGAGTGCCCGGATCGATCTCGGAGCTGTTGGCCCGGTCCAGTCCAAGAACGGAACGGCCATACTCGATAACCGATACCTGCATTCCCAAGCAAATGCCGAAGAACGGCACGCCCTTCTCGCGGGCATAGCGGATCGCGGAAATTTTGCCCTCGATCCCCCGGTCGCCGAAGCCGCCCGGCACTAGAATGCCGCCGACGCCGCGGAGCCTGTCTGCTACGTTCTCGTCGGTAATCTCCTCGGCGTTCACCCAGCGGATCGTCACTTCGGAATTCGCGTCAAAGCCGGCATGGGAGAGGGATTCCACTACGCTGAGGTAAGCGTCATGCAGCGCCACATACTTGCCGACGATCGCGATTTCGACGTTCCGTTCCAGCTTGTTGATGCGCTCCAGCAGACTTTCCCATTCCCGCATATCCGGCTTGGGCGTCGTCAGCTTCAGATGATTGACGACAATCTCGTCAAGTCCTTCATCCCGCAGATTCAGCGGAACTTCGTAGAGCGTCGAAGCGTCGCGGCATTCCACAACCGCGTTCGCATCAATGTCGCAGAAGAGCGCAATCTTGGCCTTCATGTCTGCGGACAGCTCGTACTCGGTCCGGCAGACGATCACGTTCGGCTGAATGCCGATGCTGCGCAGCTCTTTGACACTGTGCTGGGTCGGCTTCGTCTTCACTTCACCCGCTGCCTTGATATAAGGAATGAGGGTTACGTGAATGTACATCACATTTTCCCGGCCGATATCGCTCTTGATCTGACGGATGGCTTCCAGGAACGGAAGGCTCTCAATATCGCCGACGGTGCCGCCGATTTCCGTAATGACAACATCCGAACCCGTCTCGCGGCCGGCGCGGAATACCCGCTCCTTGATTTCATTCGTAATATGCGGAATAACCTGTACCGTACCGCCCAGGTATTCGCCGCGTCTCTCCTTGCTGATGACCGAGGAATAGACCTTGCCGGTCGTGACATTGCTGTTCTTGGACAGGTTAATGTCGATGAACCGCTCATAGTGGCCCAGGTCAAGGTCCGTCTCCGCTCCATCGTCCGTTACGAACACTTCGCCGTGCTGATAAGGGCTCATGGTTCCCGGGTCCACGTTGATGTACGGATCGAATTTTTGGATGGTCACTTTAAGACCTCTGTTCTTGAGCAGCCTGCCCAGCGAAGCGGCGGTGATTCCCTTGCCAAGGGAGGACACGACGCCACCCGTTACAAAAATGTACTTTGTCAATGCATTAACCCTCCTAAATAATATCCGTAAATTCAGGCGACGTTTGATGTTATCGTAACCCGTTTGCGCTATGGCAAAACGAAAAAATAAAAAGCCGCCTTCCTTCGCCCAGGGGAGCCTTAAACCGTATATTCCGGTATCAAAGCGCTATTTAAAAAACAAAAAAGTGACACCCGCAGAACCGGGGGCACTTTTTATTTTTGAAAATATAGAATTGACTTTCATCATAAGCCCAACAATTAGTTTACCCTGTCGGCTTTATCAATGTCAAGGAAGAATTATCACCCATTTCGGGCTTAATACTTATCCTCGTCGTCCTCGTCAGAATCCCCTTCTTCTTCCGGGTCATCTTCGGATTCTTCGTCGTCCTCGTCGATTTCTTCGTTGTCCATTTCCTCGTCGTCCAGCACCACGTCGTCGTCAACTTCCTCTTCGCTGTCATCGTCGGAGTACAGATCGTCGCGATCCTCGTCGATGGCATCGAAATCGTCGTCGTCGCCGGAGTAGTCTTCTTCTTCGGTAAAATCATCATCGTCGAGATCGTCATCCTCGTCATTGATGATGCGCGGACGCTTGGAATTGGCCACCGGATCATCGGAGCGTTCCAGCGGATACCAGCGCTTCAAGCCCCACAGATTCGTTCCGACGCAGGCAAAACGGCCGTCGATATTGATTTCGGTATATAACTGGGCAATCGTATCGTTGATTTCCTCTTCGCTCATGCCGCGCATCTTGGCTACCTCAGCCATCAGATCGCGGTAGTAGAACGGCGTATTGGCCGCTTTCAAAATCAGAAAAGCCAGGTCGACCATCGGCATTTCTTTGATTTTCTCGGGATCGAGCTTCAAATTAAGTGGTGTACTCAATTTAATGGGACACTTCCTCTCACGCTTATATCCATTAACAAACCTAAGTAAAACCTATTTGGGAACAAAATGCAAGTCCAATCCGGGCAGCTTGTCCAAGCGCCGGCCCGGTCTTTTTCCACACATGAAAAGGCGGAGGAAATCCTCCGCACCTGACTGTATCCGCGCCAAGGATAAGCTCCTTGCGGCTTGTGCTGCGCAGGAGGGCTGTAGCCTCCTTACGTTATTGTATGTTCCCGGCATTCGTTTGACACGACAGGCGGCCCATTTCGCCAAAAAAGGGCAAGTTCCCATGCGGCCCCCGCCCCGTTCACATACCATATGGAAGCAAGGCAACAAGAGGGGATGGCTGACTATGGACTATTACGCTTTTTGGCAGTCGGTGCATGAAGAAATCGCGGCCGGCCCCTACGGGGAACGGCGCATCCTCACCTTCCATAACTCCCGTCAGTATGCCGGCGCACTCGCACAGTTGAAGCAGCTGAAGGCGCGGCGTACAGGACTTCGCAAAGTTAAAGCCTCCCCGCTGATCCGGGCCTTCATCGTTCCGGCTGCCGGAGCCTTCAAGCTGATGCGCAAATACGCCAGCCTGATCGCCGTTGAGGAAGATTCGCGAATTCAGATCCACTCGTACTCCTCATCCTCCGTCGCGCAGACTCCCCCCTCCTCCATTCCCTGGGGCGTCCGGGCCATTCGGGCCCCGGAGGCCTGGTCCAGGTCCACCGGCGTTCATGTCAAAATCGGTCTGATTGACACGGGCGTCGATTTCCTCCATCCCGACCTAAAGGCCTCTCTGGCCTCGGGCATCAATCTGCTGCACCGCGGCATGCTGCCCATCGACGACAATGGCCATGGCACCCATATCGCCGGAACGCTCGCCGCCTCAGGCGGCCTGAAGGGCATGATGGGTGTCGCCCCAAGAGCCGTCATCGTACCTGTCAAAGCCTTCGATCACAGCGGAGCCGCGTATGTCTCGGACATCGTGCTTGGCATCGACTGGTGCGTGCAGAACCGGATCGATCTCATCAATATGAGCTTCGGCATGAAGACCCGGAGCAAGGCGCTGCACGAGGTGGTCGTCAAAGCCTACCGGGCCGGCATCCCGATCATCGCCTCCTCGGGCAATGACGGCAAGCGCGGCGGCGACTATCCGGCCCGTTATCCGGAGACGATCGCCGTAGGCGCGATCGACCGCAAGCGGCGCGTCGCGTCTTTCAGCAACCGGGGCGGCTATATTGATGTTCACGGCCCGGGCGAAAAAGTGAGCTCCTGCTGGCTGAAGGAGAGCTACAAGGAGATGAGCGGCACCTCCATGGCGACCTCCCATGTAACGGGAGCCGCCGCCCTGCTGCTCGCCCTGCGTCCCGGGATTACCCCCCGGGAGCTGAAGCTCGCCCTGCGCCGCAGCACGGTGCCGCTGCTGCTGCGGGGGGGCCAGAAGCGCGCCCGGCTCGGCGGGGGCGCGCTCGACGCCGTGCGCCTGCTCCGCATCGGCACACGCGCCAAAGCCGGCGCCCGCCGTGCGGAGCCGGGCGCCCCGGAATAGCCCGCCGCGCATGTTCGGCGGGCGCTTGACGCAAGAAAGCCGCTCCCGCGCTGAAGGATCAGATGCGGGAGCGGCTTTCTTGCATGGGCCGGGCGCCTTCCGGACAGGAAGGCCGGCCCGGCGGCGGGACGTTCGCGCCCTACATGCGGTCGGGCGCGCTCACGCCAACGAGGCGCAGCACGTTGGCGATGGTCTGGCGCACGGCGCCGAGCAGTGCGAGGCGCGCGAGCGTTTGGGCCGCGTCATCGGTGATGACGCGCTCCGCCTTGTAGTAGCTGTGGAAGAGCGAAGCCAGCTCGTACACATAGCGGATCAGGCGATGCGGCGCGTAGCCGTCGGCGGCAAGGGCGATCTCGGACGGCAGCTCGCCGATCTTGCGCAGCAGCGCGTACTCGTGCTCCGTCGACAGCTTCGAGAAATCGACGGCTGCCGGGTCCGGCAGCGCAACGCCTTGCTCTTCGGCCTGGCGGAAGACGCTGCAGACGCGTGCATGGGCATACTGCACGTAGAACACCGGGTTCTCGTTCGAGGTCGAAACCGCGAGATCCATGTCGAAGTCCAGATGCGAGTCCATGCTGCGCATGGTGAAGAAATAGCGAATCGCGTCGATGCCGACCTCGTCCATGAGATCCTCCATCGTGACCGCCTTGCCGGTCCGCTTGGACATCTTCACCTTCTCGCCGTCCTGGAACAGGCTGACCATCTGGGCGATCAGCACGACCAGCTTGTCCGGATCATTGCCGAGCGAGGCCATGGCGGCCTTCATCCGGGGGATGTAGCCGTGATGGTCGGCGCCCCAGATGTTGATCATTTTATTGTAACCCCGTCCGTACTTATCACTATGGTACGCGATGTCCGGCGTCAGGTATGTGTAGGTGCCGTCGTTCTTGATCAGCACGCGGTCTTTGTCATCCCCGTACTTGGTCGTCTGCAGCCAGGTCGCGCCGTCCTGCTCGTACACCTCTCCGCGGTCGCGAAGCTGGTCCAGCGCACGCAGCACCTGGCCGTTCTCATAGAGCGATGTCTCGCTGTACCAGATGTCGAAGGAGACGCGGAACCGGCCCAGGTCGCGCTTGATCTTGTCGAGCTCCTTCTCAAGACCATAGTTGCGGAGGAGCGCGGCGCGGTCGCCCGGCGCCATCGCAAGCAGCGAGTCGCCTTTCTCGGCTACAAGCTCTTTGGCGAAGCCTTTGATGTCCTCGCCATGGTAGCCGTCCTCCGGCATCTCGGCTTCCTGTCCGAGCTCTTGCAGATAACGGGCCTCGATCGATTTGCTCAGGTTGTTGACCTGATTGCCCGCATCATTAATATAGTATTCGCGCGTTACCTCGTAGCCCGCGAAATCCAGCACGTTGCACAGCGCATCGCCTACGGCAGCGCCGCGGGCATGTCCCAAATGCAGGCTTCCCGTCGGGTTGGCGCTGACGAACTCGACTTCGACCTTCTGCCCCTTGCCCGTCTCGATCCGGCCGTAATTGTCTCCCTGCTCATGGACAAGCGCGATTACCGGATAGAGGTACGATTTCGACAAGGTGAAGTTGATGAAGCCCGGTCCGGCGATTTCCGCCTTCTCGATCGACGCGCTCTGCGTATCCAGATGCTCGATAATGGCTTCGGCGATCTGCCGCGGATTCCGCTTCGCGATCTTCGTAAGCTGCATGGCGGCATTAGTCGCCAAATCGCCGTGCGACTTGTCTTTCGGCACTTCCAGCACAAATGCCGGAAGCTCCTCCCGCTGGACAAGACCTGCGGCTACCACCGCGTCGGCAATGGCCGCCTGCACTTTTTCATGAATCAGGGCAAGCGGATTTTGACTTTGTGTCATACTAAAGGTTCCTCCTGTATATGCAAACTAATGGCGAACTGTCCCGACGGCTCGTCGTAGACGAATAACTCATACTCCCAGGAAGCCGTCAGCGAACGTCCTTCACGCGCAATGCCAAGTGCGCTCGTCTCGGTGGAGAGATTAAACTGGATATAGGGAGAACGGTAAAATCCCGGAAGCCGGCTTCCATGCCGGAAGGACTGCTCGGACTGCACGCCGCCATGGCGGATAATCCGGATTTCGTCTTCCATGATTTTAACCGTTGTCCGAACCGCCTCTGCCTGTCCTTCCGGTCCCTCTCCGGGCTCTTCGAAACGGATGAACAGCTGCCGCCCCTTAATCACGGCTTCGCCGCTGACATTCAGCACATTGGCCTCTCCCTCGTGCCGACTGGCAAGCGTAACGGAAACGCCGTATTTATCCGGACGTTGATCAGACATTTCGGGCACCTCCACTTCATTGGCCTGCTTCGCCTTCACGATCAAGCACGGGCATCTTCCATTGTACTACTATATCCAGTTCGCCGGAGCAATTCAATCGCCAGATTCCATGAACATTGCAATATTGCCGCTTCAGGCGGCTCTTGCTACAGAGGCAGCAGGGCGACCGATTCCCACATCCGCAGGCCCGCCACCATATCCTCCCATGCCTTCGGCTTGTCCGGCAGTACCGAGTAGTAGCGGGTCAGGAAATCGGCCACGAGCGCCGCCGGGATATGGCTCATCTCATCATCGCCGGGCATGAAGCAAAGATCCAGACCGCTCACGGCTTCCCCGTCTCCCTGCCAGGATGGATGAACATACGGGAAATCGATGCGTTGGTAGCCAAGATGCGACAGCACCTCACGGCGGACAAAAGGGTCCATCGGCTTGATGCCGCCGAAGCTGTAATCCGCGCGATAAGGGTCGTAAATCTCGGCGAACATGCCGAGAAGCTGTGTGCCGTTCTCCGCCGCCAGCACATTCAGATCCTTCATCCGGTTCTGCGCGAGAAAGCGTCCGATTCCGAGTCCTTCCCGTCCGATGATCGTGAAATCGGTCATCGCCACGTTCCAATCGGGGTAATACCGGTATTCGGTCGCCCCTACGACCTCGCCTTCATGCACCGCCACGAACACCCGAATGCCCGGGTCTTCGAGCGGCTCCTTCCACAGATCGAAGGCCAGCACCTCCTCGGGCGGAAAAATCTCCGACATCAGCTTATGAAGTCCCGCGAACAGCGGGTCCGAAATGGCGTTGACTCTTGTAAAGTTCATCAGCACTGCCACCTCTCCCTTTAAGGATAGACTAATTATGGATGGATTTATCCGATGGAGCCGCATGGTTCCGGTCTCCGATTATTCCAGTTTCTTCATTTAAATTCTCTCATTAATATAACACGGAAAATAAGACGCCGCCCGGGCCCCACCCTTGGCCTTCAACCTGACTTCAGAACTTGCGCTTCGGAACTTGCGCTTCAGGCCTTAAAGGGATTCCGCCACTCCATCAGTGCGGCGTAATTCCGCGACTCTTCATCCTCAATGTAATTGTCGGCCACACCGAGCGGCGTTCGGCCGCACCGGAGAAGAAAGGTGATGACCGGGTCCTGCAGACGGCCGGCGACGACCTCCTCCAAATACCGCTCCGCCGACATCTCGGCGGCGTACCGGTGATAGCCCGGCATCCGGCCGGCTCCCAGCAGCCGGTCAAGCTGCAGCTGCACAACGACATGGTACAGGGAGGCGATCAGCTCCCGTCCGAGCCCCAGCTTCCGGTATTTCGGCCGGACACAGATGTCGGCGACATACAGCGAGTTCCCGTCCTGCTTATGATTCCGGATATAGCCGTCATCCGTCACCGCAGGCCAGGAGTGGGCCTTGCCCAAGGGCTGGTAATCCATCAGCAGAGAAGTGACGGAGCCAGCCAGCTCGCCGTTCACCTCGATACAGAGCGCACCCTCGGGAAAATGGGCGATATGGCTCGCAAGCTGTTCCTCGTTCCACCACAAATCGCTCGGATAAGGCGGAGGGAACGCTTCGGACTGGATCTCGATCAGCCCGGCAAAGTCAGCCTCCCCGTAATTGCGGATCAGGGCCGGAACCGGCGTGGCGCGGTCCATGGCATAAAAGGCCTTTCGGTACATCCGTATCTTCCTCCTAGTTCCAATCTGTATACAAATCGGTTCTGCGGTCGCGCCAGGTCGTAACCGAGCCTCGTTCCCGCACGCGGTACAGCAGCTCCAAATCCAGATCCGCCGTGACGATCATATCGTCGTTGATCTCGCCTTCGGCCAGCAGTCCCTTAGGGGGGAAAGGAATATCGTTAGGCGTAATAACGGCCGCCTGTCCGAAATTCGCCCGCATCAGATCGACCGTAGGCAGGGAACCAACCGTTCCCGTCAGCACCACATAGATCTGATTCTCGATCGCCCGGGCATGGCTCGTATACCGCACCCGGTGGAAGCCGTGGCGGTCGTCCGTGCAGGATGGGCAGAAGATGACATCCGCGCCTTTGGCTCTCGCCATCCTCACGATTTCCGGAAACTCGATGTCATAGCAGGTCAGCATGGCGATCGTACCTTTCTCCGTCTGAAAGACCTCAAGGCCTTCTCCCGCCCCCATATTCCAGCCTTCGACTTCGGCAGGTGTAATGTGCAGCTTGGCCTGCTCCTTGATTTGTCCGTCGGGATAAAAAAGATGCGCCACATTGTACAGCTTCCCGTTCCGTCTCAGCACATGGGTGCCCCCGATAATATGGACCCCGTATTTCCGGGCGAAGCCGGCGAACATCTCCCGGTATCTTTCGGTAAAGTCCGGCAGATCCTCAATCCCGAGTGCCCGGCCCTGTCCGTCTCCAATGGACATTAGCTGAGTAGTCAAAAACTCGGGGAACAAAATGAAATCGGCGGCGAATTCCTCCGCCGTCCGGATATAATGCTCGACCTGGGCGGCGAACTCTTCAAATGAAGCGATGGTATGCAAATGGTACTGCACTGCGGATACCCGAAAGCTCATTTATGCGATCCTCCTGGATTCTTCGCGGCGGCCGCACTCCGGTCCCGGAGGCGGTCTGCGGGCGCTTGTTGATTTATGTAGAATTTTAACATACGGGCAGGGGCAACGCGAAGCCCGCCAGTTCCAAAGAGAGACTCCAAAGGGGCTGAAATTGAACAATAGCCGTTCTCCGGAAACAGCCGACGCATTTTCCCAGCCCGGCTCGCATAATCAAAGTCAAAAACAGGCCAGCCAGCAATAACCGGCTAACCTGATCATACGAAAGCCGCCCTCCCCGGAGGGCTGGCGGCCTTGCTTGGTTCATGGCATTTCCCTATTGAGCGGCATCGCCCATTCGTAGTCAGCTATCCGCTTATTTGGCGGCAAATGTGAATTTCACCTTCCAGGTTGCCCCGCCATCCTGCGTCATGTACAGCGAAGAGCCTTCCGGACCTCTGGCGGCAAGCCAGCCGTTCTTCGCTCCGGTGAACGAAATCTTGCCGTCATAGCCCGGGATTCCCGGCAGATTGCTCCATGTCTTGCCGGCGTCATAGGATCGTCCGACGCCTACCTTTTCGCCAGCCGGCGAGTAGCCCAGCAGGAAAGCACCTCCGCCCGCCAGCTGCATATTGCCTGGCTTGCCCGAGACCGGCCCCTTCGGAAGTCCGCTCTTGCCGCTGCCCGGGGCCGGGCCGCCGCCCGCCGTAGACTGGGCGATGACGCGGCGCCAGCTCGCACCGCTATCCCCGCTGGCATAGAGGGAATAGGCGGTCTGGGACATGCCGAAGCCTCCATACAGAACGGTCCATACCTGGCTGCCGCTCGCATACACCTCGGCGTAACCCGGATCCTCAAAGGATGACTTCAGCTCCGTCTTCCAGCTCTTGCCCCCGTCCGTCGTCTTCATGATGCGGTATCCGTCCCCTGCAGCCACCGTCACCGCCCAGCCTGTGCTGCGGCTGGCGAAGTAGGCGCCGCGGGTATTGGCCGGCGTCGTCAGCTTGCTCCACGTCTTGCCGCCATCGCTTGTATAGTAGACGAAGGCCCAGTCGTAAGCGAAGCCGTGAAGACGGTCGCTAAAATCAACGCGGCTGAAGGTCACGGGATGGTCCGACAACCTTTTCCAGTGGGAGCCGCCGTCCGTCGTCGCGATCAGATAACGGCCTGTCTCCCCCTGCTCAAGCGATGCCAGCGCCCAGCCGTATACATTATCGGGAAATTCAATATCGCTGAAGGACCACTGTCCTTCATAAATCGTCTGGAAGGTCAACCCCGCATCGGAAGTGCCGATCAGGAACCCGTTCCCGGCCGCCCGGCCCGTAGTGGCGCTGAGGAACTCAATATCATTGAAGGCAAGCGGTCCGGAGCCCGTCTTCAGCTCTTTCTCCTGCAGGCTCTTCAGCAGACCGTGGTCGCCCGCTCCTCCGGAAGAAGCCGGGGCCGCTTCCACCGCCGAAGCTCCAAAGCCCCACCCGGGGAACGCCAGCAGGATGGCCAGCGCGGCGGCCAGCAGCATGTTCATTTTGCGTACGTTCATCTTGTTCATCCAATTCGCCTCCCGTTATTCATTACCCTGTCCCTTTCCAGGTATATCGCATTCCCGTCCGGAGCATCCACCGCCAAATATCACAAAAAAGGGTCAAAATCTTCACTTTCGACTGCAGAACACTGACATTCCACCCCGGAATCTCCCCGCTCCTGAATGAATATCCCGGCATTCCCTTCCCCATAATGGTAAAAAGAACCCGACTACACACCCATCATTTCACAATAAAGGAGCCTGGTCGCCATGCCGCATCAGTCCCAAGGCCCGTCATCACACCGCAAAAGCCGGCTGCGCCGGTTGTTCCGGCTAATTCTTGGCGCCGCCGTTTTCCTGCTTCTGCTCTCCGGCGCGCTGCTTGGATATCTGTATCAGAAAGACTTGCCGAAAGTGCCGGAGGATACCCGTTCCCGGCTGCTGGACGCCAGGGGAAATGTGCTTGCCGTCTTCTCTCCCGACAACCGGAGCCATCACCCCGTGGGCCTGAAGGAGATTTCCCCCCTGCTTATCCAGGCCACGCTCTCTGTCGAGGACCGCAAATTTTACGAGCACACCGGCTTCAACTTCAAGAGCATGGGCCGCGCGGTTATTGTCAATCTGGAGAACGGCAGCCGCTCCCAGGGCGCAAGCACGCTGACCCAGCAGCTGGCGCGCAATCTGTACCTGTCGCATGAGAAGACCTGGACCCGCAAGGCCAAGGAAGCGATGTACACGCTCCAGCTTGAAATGAAGTACAGCAAGGACGACATTCTCCGCATGTACCTGAATGAGATCTATTACGGCCACGGCGCCTACGGGATTGATGCGGCTTCCGAGATGTATTTCGGCAAACCGGCAGCTTCGCTCGATCTGGCAGAAAGCGCGCTTCTGGCGGGAATCCCCAAGGGACCCACCTATTATTCGCCATACACCCACCCGGATAATGCCAGGAAGCGGCAGCACCTCGTCCTGGCCGCCATGGTGGACCTTGGGGAGATCACACAGGCCGAGGCCGACCGCGCCGAAGCGGAGCCGTGGAACCTGAAGCCGCGGGGACAACAGGCTGCTTCCCTGACCGCCCCCTATTTCCGCGACTATGTCGGCGCAGAAGCTGCCAAGCTGCTCGGCATGACCCCGGATGAGCTGGAGATGGAAGGCCTTAATGTCTATACCACGCTGGACCCGGATATGCAGGCGGCGGCCGAGCAGGCGGTTGCTCATGGGATGGATGGAGCCGGAGACCTGGAGACGGGCCTTGTGTCGATCGACCCCAGAACCGGATTTATCAAAGCGATGGTCGGCGGCGTCAATTACCGGACCAATCAGTTCAACCATGCTCTGGCCACGACGCGCCAGCCCGGCTCGTCCTTCAAGCCGATCATGTATCTGACCGCGCTGTCGGAGAAGGCGATGACCGGCCTCACCGTGTTCAACAGCCAGCCGACCCTGTTCCATTACGACAATAACCGCAAGACATACCAGCCCCGAAATTTCGGGGATAAATACCTTGGCGAAATCAATATGCGCCAGGCGATCGCAGCCTCCGACAATATTTACGCGGTCAATACGATCATGAAGGTGGGCACAGAGAAAGTTATCGAAATGGCTCGAAAAATGGGCATCGACAGCCCGCTGGCCGATGTCCCATCGCTGGCGCTTGGCGCCTCGCCCGTCAGCCCGCTGGAAATGGCCGGAGCCTTCGCGGTGATTGGGAACGGCGGCGTTAAGATGCCGGCAACCTCGATCCTCAAAATTACGGATGCGCAGGGAAATTTGCGGTATGAAGCCCCGCAGGCTCAGGGTGAGAGCATCGTGTCGCCGGCCGCAGCTTATGTGCTGACCCGGCTGATGGAGGGCGTGTTCGAGACGGGCGGGACGGGCAACCGCGTCGCGGCGCTTATCAAGCGGCCCGTGGCCGGCAAGACCGGCACAACGGACACGGATGCGTGGATGGTCGGCTTCACGCCGGAGCTGGCGACCGCAGTGTGGGTCGGGTACGACAAAGGGCGTGACATTACAACGACGGAGGCCCGAAGGGCCGCTCCGATTTTTGCCCAGTACACAGAGACGGCGCTGGAGAATGTGCCGCCGAAGATTTTTCCGATTCCGGAAGGTGTGGTCAGCGTCTATATCGATCCGCAAAGCGGCAAGCTGGCAACCGCCTCATGCCCGGACAAAGTGCTGGAGACCTTCATCGCCGGAACAGAACCGACCGAAGTCTGCGACCGGCACGGAAAAGGACAACCGGCAGAAGAGGCAGGCAAGAACGCAGCAGGTGCGAAGGAAGACGCAGAGGAGAGCCACTCTTGGTGGGGCGACCTGAAGCGCTGGTGGCTGAATTAACAAGGCCCGGCGCTTGCCGGGGGCCGCGGGCCGGATGCCTGATCCGGTCTGACGATGTGTCTTAATAGTGATTCAGTGCGTCAACAGACGCTTGTGGACGCTCGAAGGTTGGTGGCAGAGCCTGACGGGCGCCAGTGGCCCCTAGGGTGGGTGCTTGCCAACTTCTTGGAGGAACAGTTACCATAGAGCCATTGTCAGGAGCGATTTTAAATGCCCGGCAGAGGCGGGCCTGCGCCCGTCAGCTTCAAGGAGGTGCCCCTGCATCTATGGATTTGGACCTGCATTTCATGCCCGGCAGCCCGCTGCCGGCCTCTTTCTTTGCCCTGCCCGCGCTTCAGGCGGCCCCTCTGCTGCTTGGACAGCATCTGGTCCGGCGCACTGAAGACGGCGATATTCGCTGCGTGATCGTGGAGACGGAGAGCTACGGAGGAGCCGAGGACAAAGGCAGCCATGCCTACGGCCGAAGACGGACCGAACGGACGGAGCCGATGTTCAGCCCCGGCGGAACGGCCTATGTATACCTCATATACGGCATGCATAACTGCTTCAATGTAGTGACAGCGGAGGCGGATAACCCCCACGCCGTCCTGATTCGCGCCGTAGAGCCGCTGACTCCAAGGGACGCGTCGCTGATGGCTGCCAACCGGGGAACGCTCATCCGGAAGCCCTCCGATCTGTCAGGAGGGCCAGGCAAGCTGGCGAAGGCGCTCCGGATCGACCGGACCCTGAACGGGCTTCGCATTGACCGCCCGGACGGCCCGCTCTGGCTGGAATGCGGCGGCGACCCCCGCAGGCTGGATGCCGTCCGGGCTCCGCGCATCAACATCGCCTATGCCGAAGAGTACGCCAAGCTGCCCTGGCGCTTCTATCTCAGGGATAATCCTTATGTCTCCATCCATGATCCTGACGCTGAAGCATTCCTTTGGATGTAATGCAGAGAGCCGCTGCGTTTCGGCTGCTTCCTGGCGGGTAAAAACATAAATAGAGCCAAGGACAAACATCTGGCGGCGTCTTTATAGCGCCGCATGTTTTTATATTTCGAAGAAGCCCCTCCTTTAGGCTTTGTGCCGGAGGGGCTTTTGAGCAGGCGTCACCTTACGGCTGATTAATCTGCAACTTTTTTACAGTTATCATCGTCTTATATCATGACCTTATAGATATTCCGGAACGATCCGGAACACGGAAAGAGGTATACCTGCTTATGATCCGAAACCGAGTCTTTCGCATGACCTCCGCGCTGGCTGCAGTCTCCAGTCTGGTGCTGCTGCTGTATGTCCCGGCACCTGCGGGAGCCGCGTCCGCACCGTCCTCCGCATCCAACGCTCCCGCTGCGCAGAGCGCGGCCATCGCAAATGAAATTACGCTGGAGCATTCCGGATTTCGCGAGAACGGAACACTATATATTTCATTACGGGACCTCTCCTCCTATTTGGATCTGCAGCTTTTGTGGAATCCAGACAAAGAGAGTCTGGAGGTTACCGGACTGTACCAGGCGGTCAGCCTCAAGTCCGGACAGGCCGAAGCCTATACCGCCTCCGGCGGCGTGATCACGCTGGGCGGCGAGACCCTGGTCCGGGGCGGTGTGACTTATGTATCCGACAAACTCTTCTCCAAGGCGTTTGGAATTCCGGTGTCCTGGAGAGGAGGAAGCACATTCTCCATTCCCTATGCTTCCAGGTATGTCCTGACCCGGGCAGACCGGCAGCTGTTCTGGCTGAACCGGGAATACGCTGTTCTATACAGCGGCCGGAGCGGCATGGTTCCCCGTTACGCAGGAGCCGTTCAGGCCCACGATCTCGACTGGGTCAGCATGTCCGCGCGAAGAATCAATGATGGAAGCTATGCCGTGGACATCCATAATGTCAGCGGAGAGCCCCACTTAAGCAATACCCGCTGGCGCCTGCTCATCACGGAAGGCTCCGTCATCCGCCAGGCCGTCACCCATTACTGGAACCCCCGCATGTACGGCCTCAAGGAGGATGTCTTTGCCTTTCAGGGCAACCTGGTGATGATGGGCGGGACCACCTTAAGACTTGTCAATCCGGACGGCCATATTTATAAAACATACAATCTGGCGGACATAACCGGCATCGATGATGCCTATGCAGTGGAGGCTGTGGATACAGACTTTTTACTTGTACGGACGTTCCAAAAAGGAACCTTAATCCTGATTGACCGCAGGACTGGCCACAGCGTTACGCTGTACCGTGAACTCTTAAGCGCGGAGGATCAGGCGTGGCTGGAGGCTTACCCGGATACCGAGATCGACTATCCCGGCGACGGGCTCAGCTATGCCGGACGGGAGGGGGATGCGCTTTCATTTGAATGGACATCGTTTGTGAAAGAGCAGAAAGTCCATTTTACCTATAATTTACCCCCCTTCATCTTTTGATTACCCCCCTTATCTTCATAACCAATTACTGCTATAATCATTAAAAACAACCAAATCTGAAGAAGCAAAAGAGGGACATGGGATGAAGGATACAGGCATGATCCGAAGTTTGGACAACCTTGGACGCATTGTAGTTCCCGTAGAAATCCGCATGACACGCAATATCGAAATCGGGGATCCTATCGAGTTTTTTATTTTGGACGATCACATCATCGTATTGCGGAAATACACCTCGACCGAATGCACCTTCTGCAGAAGTCTGGACAACGTTACCTATTTCAAGGATCAATTCATTTGCAGCCGCTGCCTTGGCGAACTGACGAATCCGGGTTCTGAATCGTATTCACCGGCCGGCCAGCCGGATGAGGGAGAGTCCGCGTCCGCTGAGACCGATGCCCTTGGCGGAAGCAGAAAACGGACCAAATCGGATGAGCTCCGTGAACGGCTGGAGCAGATGATGCTGGAGCATCCCGAAGCCAACCAGAAAGAGCTGGCCGAATTGCTCGGCATCAGCCAGGCCAGAGTCAGCCAGCTGAAGCGCAAGCTGGGAAGCGGCCGCTAGTCCGGCTGTAACCACGACAGGCAGCCGCATTACATAGGACGGGCGCGCCGCACAGGCTTCCTGTCTCAGTGCACCTCCCTTCAAAAAAAGGCACCGCGTTCCTTGACCTTCAAGGAATCCGCGGTGCCTTTGTGTCTACAGGGAGCGCATCTTCAGCCCTCCAGAGCCTGCTTCAGCTCTTCGGGCGAGTCATTCCACCAGTCTTCGTTGTGGGACATGAGCAGCGATTTCAGCGCAGCTTTCTCCCTTGATTCGAGCCCTGCGACGTCAATCCGCCGCTTCAGTGCCCGGTCCAGCCTGTTCACATGGTCAGCCAGAATCTTCCATCCCCGCTTCGCTTCGCTGTCAATCCACATTTCGCAGGCGGTAAGCCCTGCGTAATGCTGGCCCTCCGGCGTCCGTTCCACTGCGACCCAGACTACCCAGACCTGTCTTCCCCCGGGCACTTCCTCCCGGTTCGGGGTGAACTTGATGCCGCGCTCTACCTTGCTCTTGGCATGCATCGCGCCGATATCGATTACGGCTTCGCCGTCGTCAATAATGACGGGAGACACGTTGTTCAGATCGATCGAGCCAGCTCCAAATCCTTTATGCTTGCTCTTCGCGTTCACAATATTTAAAGCAATCTGCTTCTTGCCTTCCGGCTGCTTGTCTTCCATGCTCATACCGCGCTCCCTCCCTTTCCTTATGCTTCGGGCAAACCCAGTTTAATTTTAGCTAATATTACGGCCGATGCCAACATATACATCCCGTAGAAGCTTGTCACGGGAGGAATTACTCTATGAAGCGACGATTCCGCACCACCTTATTTATCGCCGTTCCGGCCGCTCTCTGCCTTCTGATCGGGACGGGCCTGTGGGCGCTGCCATCATCCCAGACAGGACTAGAGAGCGCGGCACGGCCCGTCTTCGCGCCCGAAACGGCCAAGTCCCCCTCCGGCTCCCGCCAGGAGACGGCTGTCAAATCCGCTCTGCCCGAGGCGCAGCCTCCCGCATCCGCTCCGGCTCTAAGCCGCCGGATTACCGAGTATCACATCGGGGCGGAGCTGTCGGACGATGCAAGCACCGTGACCGCAACCGAGACGGTAACTTGGACGCATCCCGGCAAGAATCCGGTCAGCGACCTGTACTTCCACCTCTACCCGAACGCCTTCAGTTCGGAGGACACAACCTTCATGACCGAATCGGGAGGCAAGCTGCGCGGCGACACTATGCCCGAGAACGGCTTCGGCTCCATGACGCTTACCGACGTCCGGACGGAGACCGGGGTCTCGCTGCTCCACCGGATGCAGTATGTCCGGCCCGATGACGGCAATGAAGACGACCGCACGCTCGTCAAGATCCATCTTCCCCAGCCGGTGAACGGCGGAGAGAGCGTGACGCTGAAGCTTCAGTTCCAGGTCGCCCTGCCGCAAATTTTTGCCCGCATGGGCCAATCCGGCCGCTTCGTCATGGCCGGGCAGTGGTTCCCCAAGATCAGCGTGTATGAGCCTGCCGGTACGCGCGGAGTCAAGGAAGAGGGCTGGAATCTGCACCAGTATCACGGCAATTCCGAATTTTACAGCGATTTCGGTATTTACAGTGTGGCCATTTCCGTTCCCGCCGATTATACCGTCGCCGCTACGGGCTTCGCGGTCAAGAATCCCAAGACGTCGGGCGGGCGCAAAGTGTACCAGTTCTATGCCGACGACGTCCATGATTTCGCCTGGGCCGCTTCTCCGGACTTTGTCTGCGCCGAGGAGGCCTTCTCTTCGCCCGAAGTTCCGGGGGTCAAAATCAAGCTGTACCTCGACCCGCTGCATCAAGACCTTAAGGAGCGCTATTTCCAGGCAGCGGAGGCCGCGCTCAGCGCCTTCAGCAAATGGTACGGCCCCTATCCCTACACGACGCTGTCCATCGTCGTTCCTCCCCTTTCGGGCAACGGCGCCGGCGGGATGGAATATCCGACACTCATCACCGCGTTCGGGGCTGAGAGCAGCAATCCCGATACGTCGCTGGAGCGGACCGTCATTCATGAGATCGGCCATCAGTATTTCTACGGCATGGTGGCCAGCAACGAATTTGAGGAGGCCTGGCTCGATGAGAGCTTCACCTCCTACGCCGAGGATCGCCTGATGGAGCAGGAATACGGCGTGTCTCCCAACCTTCCGCTGCAGGCCAGCCTCGTGACGTCGCCCAAGCCGCTGACGCTGGATGCCTGGAAATACGGCGGGTCGGACGCCTATACCCAGAATGTCTATATCCGGGGCAAGCTGGTGCTTAAGGATATCGAACACCAGGTCGGCTCGAAGACGATGGATACGATCATGTCCACCTATGCGCGCACCTACCGTTTCCGCCACCCGTCCACCGCCGATTTTCAGAAAATCGTGGAGATAGTAACCCGCGCATCCTGGCAGGATTATTTTGACCGGTATGTCTACGGACAGGGAGCTCCCGACTTCGCAGTAGAGAACATTAAGAAATCGCGAGACAAATCCGGGAACAGCGAGTCCATAGTCACCGTCGCCAACAAAGGGAGCTTCTATCCCGGAGTCAGCGTCCGGTTCACCTTCCAGGACGGGCATGCGGTAATCAAAACCTGGGACGGCCAGGGAGACCGCACTTCGTTCAAGATCGTCTCGGCGTCTCCCCTGCTCTCGGCGGAGATCGATCCCGACCATAACGTTGTGCTTGAGACGAAGCATATGAACAATTTCCGTAAAGCGTCCCTTCCGGCCGCAGCCGTCTCGCGCTGGACGGTTAGTTTGACGAACATAATCGAAGCAGTGCTCGGAATTTATGGATGGTGAGGTGAAGTCATGAGAAACTGGATCGCCCGCGGCTGGAAAAGCGTAAAAGAACAGCTCTATATCCTGATTCTGCTATTTATCTATCGGCTGCTCTGGGGATACTGCCTGTACCGTTTCATAAGATCAGCAGTCGTCCCTGCTCTGCTGCGCTACCCTTCGGAGAATGCTGGAGGCAGCGCGTCCGGCCGGCTGCTGTACTCGGTTGAGGCCCAGCTTGGCCTGCTCCATGACCCGGCCGTGATGCGCTGGCTGTGGACCCTGCTGATTCTGGCGGCCGTCCGCCTGCTTCTTACACCCTTCATTCGTGCTGGACTGCTGTATGAGCTGCATCAGGAGAGCCGCGGAGAACGGGGTCTGTTCTTTTTTTCCGGGATGAAGAAGTATGGCTTGCCGATCCTGCTCTTCAGCGCAATCGAGTGGGTGCTCACCCTTCTCCCCCTATACTGGCTGCTCCCGAAGGGCTTGCAGTTGCTGCACACTTCACCCTCCGGACCTTCACTCCTGCTCACGGTCCTCCCCGTCCTCCTGGCCTGGCTGCTGTATGTGTGGCTCATCCGGCTGCTGCTGCTGTACATGCAGTTCGGATACACCGGAGAGACCGGCATCCTGCCATCTCTGCTCACCGCCCTTCGCCGGTTCCCTTCCGCCGCGGGCATCGGATTCCTGATGGGTGGCGGAAGCCTGCTCGTCCTTGTAATCAGCGCCGCCACAGGCCTGCTGCTTCCGGGCTTCCCTGCTCTGCTTCTCAGACAGCTTGCTCCCCTGCCCTCGCTCGTATTCGGCCTCTGGGGACTTGCCTCTCAATATCATACTTGGCGGGGAGAACGAATAAGATCCTGAGCCCCCCTGGAAAACCCTTTCATTTATGCTATTTTTCAAGAAAAAGAGTTCAGAATCCTTGACGGGAATCTGAACTCTTCTTTTATTTCCCCTTCTCCAAACTCTTCCTCGGACGAAAAGGATTTGCCAAACGAGAAAACCTCTGCTACAATGAGGCTTGTGTTGAGGGTAACAAGTTTGTAATCTTTTAAAAAGATAAGCTATTTTGACGACTGTAGTCTAATTATGTCGAATTCATATTGAGGTGCACAACAAGCCAAATCCCTGGGCACCGGGGAGCGGGGGAACCATTTCTTTGGGTGAATTGATCTCGTAACAGAGGGATCATAGGGAACCTTCAAACCGAATCCTTAAGCTAACCACGCAGGCATTTGGAAGGGGAATTTCAGTTGAAATCGTTCAAGAAGAAAATCGCAGCCGCTGCGTTGGGTGTTGTGATGGCTTTCACATTGGGTACCGGAAGCGCTTTCGCAGACTCCAAGATGGACACTGTTATCTCTAAAACAATCGGAATCTCTTATAAAACCGGCGGCACGACAACAGCCGGCTTCGACTGCTCGGGATATACCCGCTATGTCTTCACGAAACTAGGTCTTTCACTTCCTCGCACTTCTCAAGCGCAATACAAAGTAGGATCCTCCGTATCCCGCAGCGAGCTGCGCTCCGGCGATCTTGTCTTCTTCAATACGACGGGAAGAGGCGTCTCCCACGTTGGTATTTATGTCGGCAACGGCAAATTCGCCAATTCTTCCTCCTCGCACGGCGTCACGATCAGCTCACTGAGCCAGTCGTACTGGGCCAGCCGCTATGTAGGCGCCAAGCGCGTTATGAGCAAAACCGCTTATCAATCGGTCGCATACGATTAATGATCTGCAATCATTACCCACCCGGATCTGATTTCTCCGATCAATTCCGGGTTTTTTCCTATTTAAGGTAAATATACACCAGATCATTCGCCCTGAAACAGTCCCCGCGAGAAATGAAAAACAAATTTTTTTGTCGGTCCTCAAAGATGCTCAATCCCAGAGAATTCGCGGGTTTTGGACAAATTCATAGGTAAGCGCCTAAATGAAAGCGTTATAAAAATGATTACAGCTATGTACAAAATGATTGCCAAGCGGCTAAAGGTTTGTTACAATTATCGCAATGAAATCTTAGTAACATTTTTGTAATGAATATTAACGTTTTCGCGATCTTTTTGTTACGAATGAATCGCTATACATCGAAATCACAATTACAGTAGGTGCCGAGTTCCCTGAAGCAGGGAAGCGGGGGAACCATCTTTGGGTGAATTGACCTCCTATTTAAAGAGTGGTCATAGGGGACCTTCTACCGAACCCTTAAGCTAACCTCGCAGGCATTGGAAGGAGTCCAATCGTTTGAAGAAGAAGTTGGTGGCAGCATTCCTCAGTTTCTCCATCGTTCTAGCAATCGGAGCAGGCAGCGCACTCGCCGATTCCAAAATGGATAAGGTGATTGGCAGCGCGATCGGAACCAAATATGTATCCGGCGGTACAACGACGAGCGGATTTGATTGCTCCGGGTTCACCATGTATGTGTTCAATCAAATCGGAATTGATCTGCCGCATCAGTCCGGCTCCCAGTATCAGATGGGCGAAGCCGTATCCCGCAGCGAACTGCGAGCGGGGGATCTCGTGTTCTTCAACACTAGCGGAAAAGGCGTATCCCATGTCGGCATTTATGTCGGCGACGGCAAATTCGCCCATGCTTCCACTTCCAGAGGCGTTATCATTACCTCTTTGAGTGACAGCTACTATGTGAACCGCTACGTCGGCGCCAAGCGCGTTATGAGCAACACCAAGTACCAGGCTGCGGCTGCCGATGCGCAAGATGACGATAACGTTCAATAATGTACTATTAATGTAGATTTGCCCCTGCCGGTCGCTGACCGCAGGGTTTTTTATTTGATACGCGACATTTTGACCGTCTTATTTACCATTTACCCCTTTCAAAATTTGTCAAACGCCGTTTATGAAGGAAATGACAAATTTCGGCGATTTATTTGAGAAATTGGGTACGGACACCGAGGAAAGTTTTTGCGTCGGTCCGGCCCTTTTTGTATATAATTTAAATAAAGGTCAGAAGCACAGGGTCTTGACTCTTGGATAAGGAGGCCGCTGAACTTATGATTAGCTCACCTGTAATTTTTCACGCCGTCCCTATGACAGCCGCGCATGCCAAAGATATCTGCACCTGGCATTACAAGGCGCCTTACAATATTTACGGCTGGCTATCCTGGGAGCAGATGGAGGCGCTCGGCATCGAATTCGGGGATCCGCGCATCCGCCGGGAGCAGTATGTTTCGATTATGAATCAGAATGACGAGCTTTGCGGCTTTGCCCAGCTATTCCCTTTAGACGGTGAGGTCCGCACAGTAAGGCTGGGGCTCGGCATGCATCCCGATTTATGCGGCCAGGGCACCGGGCATCTGTTCGTCAGTGCAATCATCGAGGAAGCCCGCAAGCGGTATCCCCGGCGGGAAATCGACCTGGAGGTCCTCACCTGGAACCAGAGAGCGATCCGCGCTTACCGGAAGGCCGGCTTCACCATTACCGATGCTTACGAGCGCCGTACGCCAAATGGAGTTAAGCCGTTTTATTGCATGGTTTACGATAAATCGCGGGCCTGACTATAGAAGCGGATACGCAGTCGAACCAGAGGAAATTGCGGGCGTGCCATGTGACCTGCCGTTGCCGTTGTCCGGGAAGCAATAAACGGAGTATCAGCGACAAACGCCTGCAGCGGTCTTTTAGACGCCAGGAGATACACGAGAAACAGAAATACGCCTTCCATCCTGCAGCCTCGCGGCTTCAGCGAAAGAAGGCGTATTTGTTAATGCTGTATCTATTGCGCGATTCTTGAGCTTCCGGGTAATGGGCTTACCGTGTCTTCTCTTACCGTGTTTTCTCGAACGCCTCATTAAATTCATGGGCTTCCCGAACGTCGAGCGCGGTAATTCCGCCTTCTTCACCCGTTGACAGACGCAGAGTAACCGTTTTATAGTCGATGGTAATATGCGGATGATGGGCGAACGCTTCCGAAATGGCGGCTACTTCATCCACGAAGGCAATCCCCTTCATAAAATCGCTGAACACATATTTGCGCACCATGGCTCCGTCATCCAGCTTCCAGCCATCCAGTTTGCCTATCTGCTCCTGCAGTTCTCCCTCGGTTAACAGCACTTTAGATTTCCTCCCTTGACAGCCGCCGGCTTCCCGCAGCCTTCCTTAAAACAAACATCCCTCAGTCTTCAATCCAAGGGATGCGCCAGGCTAAGGCTTATTTTCGGTTTAATGTATTCTGGGCTCCCGGCATTTATACCTTGGACACCCCCAATTTTACCATGAGGGCACATTCGGGGCAAATGAGCGGAGTCCTCAGATCAGCGCGACAGACTCCAAATCCTCTTCCCCTACCAGAATATTGATCCGATGCCCTTCCTTATCATAAATCACGACACCGCTGCCCACCTGTATGACAGGCTCGTTGCCCAAAGCAAAGAACAGATCCTCCGCGAGCGCCTCCCATACTTCCAGCTTCGATTCACGCGGCAGCTTCTGCCACTCCTCCGGGTCCATTTCAAAGAACAGATAGCTGTCTGGTATACATTCAACCGCTTTCGTTAAATCGTTCAATATATCGCCGTAATCTCTTCCATGCTTCACACCCACTGCTATCACTCCGCTTCTAAAGACTATGAATACCCTTTCCTTACCCATTATAGCCTAAACGCCTTCACAAAAAAGGCCGTGCTGTCGATAAATAAATTATGGCTTCATTGTTCTTCGCCGATCGGCCCGCCGCCATTCATGGATGAAAGCTGCGGAGTTCAATATTTAAATCTCATGGACGAGGTGTATGCATGCAAATCTCATCAATTATCGGTCTGATTCTTGGTCTTGTAGCTGTTATCTTGGGGATGTTCCTCAAAGGGGCGCCGCTCATCGCGCTTAAGAACTACGCCGCCTTTACCATCATTCTTGTGGGTACGACTGCCTCCATATTTATGGCATTCCCGATGTCTGAAATCAAGAAGGTACCGAAGCTGTTCAAGATCATCTTCGCCGGCGGGAAGAGAATGATCAGTAAGCAAGAGGTCATTTCCATGTTCATGGAATGGGCGTCTATCACCCGCCGCGAAGGCCTGCTGGCGCTTGAATCCAAAGTGGAAGAGATTCAGGATGATTTTCTCCGCAGCGGCATGCGGATGATTATCGACGGCAATGACCAGGAGTTCGTTCAGGATGTCCTGATGGAGGATATTCATGCAACCGAGGAGCGCCATAAAGTCGGAGCCCTGATATTCTCCCAAGCCGGCATGTACGCCCCGACACTCGGGGTACTCGGCGCCGTTATCGGTCTGATCGCCGCCCTTGCGGATATGAGCGCCATGGAGAAGCTCGCTCACGCAATCGGCGCGGCATTTATCGCCACACTGCTCGGTATCTTTACCGGTTATGTCTTATGGCATCCGATGTCGAACAAGCTCAAGCGTCTGTCGAAGCAGGAAATGGAGATCCGCATGATGATGCTGGAGGGACTGCTCTCCATCCAATCCGGCGTCTCCACTATCGCCATTAACCAGAAGCTGTCCGTCTTCCTTACGCCCGCAGAGCGCGCCAAGCTGAATCAGAAGGAAGGTGGGGCGAATGAGCAAAAAGACTAAGCACGAGGATCATGAAGAGCATGCCGACGAATCCTGGCTGCTTCCTTATTCCGACCTTATGACCCTGCTTGTCGCCCTGTTTCTCGTTCTGTACGCCATGAGCGCAACGGACGCCAAGAAGTTTGAAGAGATGGCCCAGGCCTTCAGCAGCGCTCTGAACGGCGGGACAGGGGTGCTGGACTACCAATCGATGGCGCCTACCAATAGCAATCTCGATGAAGGCAAGGCAAAGAAGAACGACAACGTGGTGGACACCAATCGCAATGAGAACGAGATTGCCAAGCTCCGCCAGAAAGAGCAGGAAGATCTCGAGAAACTTAAGAAGCAGTTCGACCAGTACATCAAGGCGAATAATTTGACGGATCTGCTCGAAACGAAGCTCAATCAGTCGCAGCTTCTTATCACGATAAGCGACAACGCGCTGTTCCCTTCCGGACAGGCTAACGTCAAGCCGGAGTCGCGGCAGCTGGCCAAATCGATCTCATACATCCTTCAGTCGTTCCCGGATTATAGTGTCGTCGTGTCAGGCTATACCGACAATATTCCGATCTCGAACAACCAGTATTCCTCCAACTGGGACCTCAGCGCCAATCGGGCCCTGCAGTTCATGAGAATTCTGCTGATCAATCCGTACTTGAATCCGGAGAAATTCAGCGTCATCGGATACGGGGAATACCATCCGGTAGCCGATAACTCCACGGCGGACGGACGCGCGAAGAATCGCCGGGTTGAGGTGTCGATCCTTCGGAAATACCAGGATACCACGAAGACGACGTCAGTATCCGCGAAATAACTCTTATCCCTTTTAACGTAGATCCCCTCCACCCATACAGTGCGAGCGTTCACAGCAAGCTGAACGAGAACTGTAAGCCGGAGGGGATTTGTCTGTTAAAGGCACTACTCCTCCTCTAAATAATCTATAAAGTGCCTGTAATAGCCCTTGGAGTCTTTCGTCACATACCTGCCGTCGTTTCCTGAATCCTCAGCGCAGTCACTGCCAAAAGAAATGCCCTGCTCCGTCTTTTTTATATTGGATACCGGACATTCCCGCACACATTTCATACACAACGTGCAGGAGGAGGAAGCCGACAGACCTTTTGCGAAAATTTTGGTGGCAATCCCCTCTCCCCAATACACTGACCTTAATACCACTCTCAGTAACAGGTTCATCTTAAGCTCCCGGGGCATCCTTCCCCTGATTTCGTTCCCGATGTTCCTCCGTCTTCCTCCTGGCAGCCTCGTACAGCTGTTTGTTCAACCGATCATCATATTTCATGAAGAGATTGCAGGGCATGGCGAGAAGCGAATTATGAAAGGGGCTGTAGCCCTTCAGACTCCTCAGCAGGACATGGGAGGCTCCGTAATTGATGTAGTGAGGGGAAGATGCCGTCTTAAAGACAAAGACCGGAGTCCCTGAGGAGGAGGCAGCTGTCTGACGAACCGTTCTACCAGGCTGGACGCTCCAAAGCCCATAACAGGATGCCCGATCCCGATTAAACCGTATCCAGTTAAACCGTATCCAGCATAATCCGGCGTTCGATGCCCCTTGATAATGTCTTCAATCCTGAACAAGTCTGCTCTGCCGCCCTCCCTGGTTAATGCTTCGGACAGCAGCCTGGCGACAACCTCGGTATTTCCCGTTCCTGAAAAATAAAAAATAGCCGTTCGTGACTCCTGCATATGAGCAGCCTCCCAACTGGACGGATGTCTGGAGATCCTGACCCAACCCTTGTAGTAAGGCCTGCTTCCCGTATACTATGAGTTTTCATACAAGGATAAACGCCTTACGGCGTCATTAGACGCCATGCGTTTACCGAGAAATAGAAGGCTATGATAAGCGCGCAGTTTATACATTCGTCTATTTAAAAATCCTCTTCCGGCTCCTGTCTGGAGCGAAAGAGGATCGTATGGTCACTGAAGCTGATAATCGAGCATGTCCCCAAGCTCTTTCTTCTCAGCAGGCGTCAGATCACGCCAGGTACCCGCCTTCAGGTTCCCCAGCCGGATATTCATGATCCGGATCCGCTGCAGCCGCCGCACCTCATAGCCGAAGGCACTGCACATTCTGCGGATTTGCCTGTTCTTGCCCTCGGTCAAAATAATCCGGAATACCCGTTCCGTTATGCGGGTTACCTGACAAGGCAGCGTCCTCTCCCCGAGGATCTTGACCCCGCTGGACATACCCTCAATAAAGGAAGGCGTAATCGGACGGTCGACGGTTACGACATATTCCTTCTCATGCCGCCCCTCGGCGCGAAGAATCTTATTGACGATATCGCCGTCATTGGTTAGAAGAATCAGTCCTTCGGAATCCTTATCCAGCCGGCCGATGGGGAAGATCCGTTCATGATGGCCGACAAAATCGACGATATTCCCCTTCACATGGCTCTCGGTCGTTGAAGTAATGCCGACCGGCTTGTTGAGCGCGATGTAGACTGTCCTGGATTCGGTACGGAGCGTCTTTCCGTCAATCCGAACATCATCCCCGGACTCGGCCTGACTGCCCAGAACAGCCTTCTGACCGTTGATCGTTACTCTTCCGTCCTCCACCAGCTTGTCCGCTTCGCGGCGGGAGCAGTAGCCCGTCTCACTAATAAACTTGTTAATTCTCATGCTGCGCTCTCACTCTCTTTCTTGTCCTTGCTGCGGGCTTCCCTAATCTATATCACCCTCACGCTCTCCGGCTTCCGGCAGTGTGATCGTCACCCAGGTTCCATAACCGACCCGGCTGTCGATTTCCAGCTGGCCCTTATGGGCCTGAATGATGCGCTGGCTGATCATAAGGCCGAGCCCCGTCCCTGTCTCCTTATTCGTAAAGAACGGCTGGCCCAGCTTCGGCAGAACCTCCTCGGGGATGCCCTCGCCTTCGTCCGTGATTATGATAACGATGGAGTTATCCACATGCTTCTGTTCCAGTGTCAGCGTTCCTCCTGAAGACATGGACTCGATTCCGTTTTTGATAATATTAATGAACACCTGCTTCAATTGGTTCTCTTCACAGTGTACCATGGCAGGGCCATATTCAAACCGGTTCTCGACCTGGATGTCATGCAGATGCGCCTGGCTGTCCAGCAGCGATACGACATCGCATAAAATTTGGCGCACATCCTTTCGCTGAAACCGGACCGCCTGCGGCTTGGCCAGGATCAGGAACTCGCTGACAATCAGATTGATCCGGTCCAGCTCAGAGAGCATCAAATCCACGTGCAGGGGAATGAGCAGGCTCTTCTCCTTCTGAAGCTGCAGAAATCCCCTAAGCGTCGTCAGCGGGTTGCGGATTTCATGGGCGACGCCTGCAGCCAGTTGTCCGACTGTCGTAAGCTTCTCGGACTGCCGCAGAAGCTCCTCCATCCGGTTGCGCTCTGTCATATCACGGGTTACATGGACAAAAGACATCGGATGGCCGTTCTCGTCGCGAATGACGGAAGTGCTTACGCTGACCTCCACCACCGTTCCATCCCGCTTCAGACGCAGCGTCTCTGTTGGCGGAAGCTGCTCGCCGCGAATTAACCGCTCAAGCCTGTCGTTCTCCTCCTCCTGAACGGAGTCCGGAATCAGGAGAAGCGACTCCCCGGACGCCTCGCTCTTCTTCCAGCCATACAGCTCCTCAAATGCCCGGTTCACGCTGACTATATGGTCGTCCATATCGGTGGTATGAATCGCATCCGAGGTTCCGTTAATGACGGACTCCAGATGTTCCTTCACTTCACGGTTCTCCTCCAGCGTTCTTCGGAGACGGCTTGTATGCAGCTCCAGATTGCGCGTCATGGAATTGATGCGCAGCGCCAGCTGGCCCAGCTCATCGCGGCTGCCTACAAGAAGTGGAGGATCAAATTTGCCTTGGGATACATCCTGCACCTTGGCAAGGATCGCCTGGATCGGCAGGATAATAAATCCCGCCAGCACATAGCTTCCCACCAGAAAGAAGGCAAGCAGAATGGACGAGATGCGGACGCTGTTCCAGATCTGCTCTTTCAGCACCGATGAAATGACGGAATAGCTGCTGACCACACTGATGACGTAGACGCCGGAGTCAGGCAGAGTCACAGGAATGAAGCTCTTCAGCACCCGGGCCCCGTTAGCCTTCGTCTCCAGCATAACAGGCGATTTGCTGCTCAATGCTTCCTGCACCGCCTGCTTGTCCTCCTCAACGTTCCCGTAGCGGTAAGTTCCGTATTTGATCGGCCGGTTGCGCAGCTTCGTATTCACGCTGTCAGTGCCGTCAGAAGCCATTGTAGGCGAGCCGAAGGTGACCGGGTTGATCCCTGTAATCTCCAGAATATCGGGGTTGACCTTCATCGTCTGCTGAACGATTTCTTCGGGGCTCATGATGCGGACATAATCGCTGATTGCCGTACTGCGGATATAGGGATCAATAATGTAGTTATGGTTCTCGTCATGGTAGTATCCCCACTTCTCGATAAACTCCGGATTGGATGAGGAGTACTCAAAAGGGCCGGACCAGAAATTCTCCATCCGCTGCCCCTTCGCGACCGATACATCCCGTCCTTCGAATAAATCGATAAAAGCAGTATACCAGTAACCCCAGCCCTTGGTCGGGAGCCCTAGCTCCTTGGAGTCGGAGGACTTCTGAACCACTACATCGTCTTTGGTTCTGACCAGCAGCGAGATGTTGGACACGCCTGCCTTCGCTGCCAGCGCCTTAAGCTCCGAGTTGCTTACATTGTCTATATCGGGATCCAGCTGGCTTGCAATATAGACAGCGGCCATCCGCAAATTCTGGGCAAGTAGTTGTTCCGCGTAATTGGAGCTGTAATTGCTCTGTTCCACGGAGACGGCTATTTGCATGGCCGTTGTCCTCATGTTACGTTCCACTTCGTTCCGCAGATTTTCTCGTGTGCTGTATGTATTCAGCGTTAAATTAAGCGCCAAGATCAGAAGCACCGAGCCGAATATTATGGCGGAAAGCTTCGTTTTAATGGACAAGCTCTCTGTTCACCTCTTAACGGGCTGGTAAATCTTATAATATCATTCCATAAATATCATAACTGTTGCCCTTGCTTTTGAAAAGCGGTTGTGCCCTGCTTTTCGAGCTCTCTCGATTGAAAAATACCGCTTCTTTCTCTACAATTAGGAAAGAAACCATCCACAGGTTATGCACATATAAACAAATCAACATCCTCCATGTGCATAAAAATGTGGATAATACTCCGGTTTTCCACAGAGTTATTCACAGCTTGTTAAGAACGAATACTCGTTCGTGGAATAATCGGCCGATTCGCGGAGAGGAAGGGAATTTTTGGAGAACACCGACATAGCATTGGATCTGCAACTAGAACATGAACAGTGGATGCGCGAGGCAATCGCCGAGGCCCGCAAGGCGGAAGCGCTTGGCGAAGTTCCAATCGGCGCGGTCATCGTCCAAGGCGGAGCGATTATCGGCAGAGGCTATAATCTTCGCGAGACGACGCTTGATTCAACCGCCCATGCCGAGATGGTCGCCATCCGGGAAGCCAGCAAGGCGCTGAATTCCTGGCGTCTGCTGGACTGCACACTGTACGTCACCCTGGAGCCCTGCCCCATGTGTGCCGGAGCAATGGTACAATCCCGCGTTCCGCGCACCGTATACGGAACGCCCGACCCCAAGGCTGGCTGTGCAGGAACATTGATGAATCTGCTGGAAGAACCCCGCTTTAATCACCGTACGGAGATCATTTCCGGCATTCTTCAAGAAGAATGCGCCGAGCTTCTTACCTCTTTCTTCCGCCGGCTGCGGCAGAAGCGCCAGTCTAAATCCAATATAGAGGAGTAAGTCCATCATGACCTTTACACTCAGCAGCCATTCAGCCGAAATTTACTTGAGACTCTTTACGCTTGCCGATGCTGGCAGCCTGCTTGACCTGCGTCTGCGCAACCGCGATATTCACAGCCGTTATGAACCCAGGCGGGAAGAATCTTTCTTCACGCTAGACAGCCAGGAGCAGCTGATCACTCAGCGGATAGAGGACGCCGAACAGGACCGTGCCTATATGTTCGGCATATACGCTTCCGGAGAAGACCTTCTGATTGGGCAGATCACGATCAGCAATATCGTGCGCGGCGTTGGCCAATTTGCCGATATTGGCTACTTCATTGACCATGAATGCCAGGGTAAAGGCTTCATGACCGCAGCCGTTGGGCTTGTGGCGGCCTATGCCTTTAAATCGCTTGGCCTCCACCGCCTTCAGGCCGCGATTCTTCTGCACAACGACGCGTCCCGGCGCGTGCTGGAGAAGAGCGGCTTCCAGGCGGAAGGAATCGCCCGCCAGTTCATCAAAATCGATGGCCGGTGGCAGGATCACCGGACTTACGCACTGCTGTCCCACGAAGCCGGACTATAACCTGCCTGCCCTCTAATGCAGAACGCCTTCATCTCCACGAATGGAGATGAAGGCGTTCGCTGTGTATTGCTGAAATCGGATTAGTTCGACTCCAGCGCGGAGGTATTAAATTGCTGTTCAAGCTGGTCCTGCGTAATGACTTCGCTGTCCTTCGGAATGCCGATTTTGAATTCGGCCTTCTCGTTAATCTTGCTGTATTGGTTGCTTCCCGTAAGCGACAAGCCAACCTTGGTGCCATCATCCGGATTGTTCACATTAATGTCCAGGTCCAGGGACTGGTACACCGGGAATTCTTCCTTGTTGATGGCGGTGTTCAGCTGGAATTTGTTCACGGTCAGGTATTTGTCCAGATCGTTCAATGTCTTCTCGAATTCAGCCTTGGCTTCGCCGTCCTGTACATCCGCCTTGGCATCGTCGAGCACCGACTGTTCGATCTGAAGCATGGACTTGTACTCATCCTTGGAGATAATGTCCAGAATCTTAGGCATCACCTTGTTGCCAAAGATGCTCAGCGCTTCCTTCACATTATCGTTCGTCACCTGGAACTGAACCACCTGCTTCGCGTCAACCCCTTCAGGCACGCCAGCATCCTTAGGCTCAACGCTCTTGAAGTACTTGGCTTCATCATACTCGTTCAATACAGCGCTCATCAGTTCATTGCTAAGCTTCTGCATCTTCTGCGTATCCATCATGGCAGGATTGAACTCGGCTCCCTCATGCTCGGCCAATTCCTTCAAATCGAACACCACAAATTTGCCGACAACACTTTCAGGAATAGGCAGGAACGGTATGCTTGGCACTTTGACGTAGAGCTTCTCTTCCGTCATAACCATCGGAACCGTGAAGCTCATCGACATATCGCCCTTCAAATTAAGAACCAGCGTCATTTCCGTCTGCATCGGCTTTGCCTGATACACGGCGTCAACCGAGATGTCCGCGTTCTTCAGCATGCTCATCACTTGTGTTGTCATATCCGCGGATTCCGAGCTCGCCTCATCGATGGTCAGGTTGTTGACCACCAGCTTGCTCTGCATTTCATAAGAAGTCATTTCTGCCGCTTTGGTCGCCGCTCCCTGCAGCGCTTCCTTCGGCTCTTGCTTGCTGCCGCATCCCGGCAAAATAACAGCTGCCGCGAGCAGCATCGACGCCCCAGCGAGGCCCCATTTCCTAAACATTCTCTTTCTCCTCTCCCAATTAAAGAAATAATTACCCCCCTTTCAATGATAAACGATTTACACGAATTGATAAACCGTTTCCTGTAAATTGTTAACCTTCCGTATTGTGGTGGCTCACATGATTGGCCTGCTTCACTTTTTTGGAGCCGGACAGAGGCTCGGGACCCTTGGAATGACGCTTGTTCAGATTGTCGCCAGACGGCTGGGTGCCGGGAACTTGTATCGTTTTAGGTTTGCTCATTGGTCATCCTCCTTTCATTAGAGATCAAGGCTGGGTAACGGGCTTCAATGCCTGGGCGCATTCGTGAATCTGGCGCGTATATTTCTGTGCTAGCTGCTGAACTGCGGCTGAATGCTCGTCCGTACTCCGTCCGGCCTTCTCCACATCAAGAAAAGTAACGGCAACCTCACGGCTGTCCACATACGTGCAGCGAAAATCGAGTTCATAATCCTGATGACCCGCAGCGTTAAAGTGGATCAGCAGGCTTTTGCGGTCGCTCTCATCTGCCTGTACCGTATAACTCTCCCCCTCGTCCATAAAAGACGGCAGCCTCTCCTTCCAGGCGGAGACAAGCCGCCCTTGGTCCAGCTGTAATGGTTGCTCCATGACTGAATCAGCCTCCTTTTTCTTATTGCATAAGCGAACTTGAGATTTAGGGCTTTGTGCCCCGGCAACAGCCGTGAGTCAGCGTTATCACATCTCCGCATCCCTTTCTTAAGTTCACTTCATACATTGTGGAAAAAGAGAGCTTTTTATTCCGCGTTTCCTTCCAGCATTGCTGAGGACACTATCTGCTCCCGGTTTTCATTGCTCTAACTATGCAAAAAACCGCTCCCCGAAGGAAGCGGCTATAACTGATTGAGCTTGCTTTCGGGCTCTTCGCCGTTTTCTACACGTTTTATATTGTTGATAAAGAAATCATATCTTTTTTTATGAAATTTTCGACCATCAGGCATTCCTGCCGTATGAGGAGTAAGGATCACGTTACGCAGATTCCGGAGCTCGCTGTCAATCGGAAGCGGTTCAGATTCAAACACATCCAGGCATGCGCCTGAAATATCCCCGTTTTTTACTGCATCAATCAAATCTTTTTCGTTGACGATCCCGCCGCGGGCCGTATTGATAAAAAGAGCGGTATTCTTCATTTTCTTGAATGTCGCTTTGTTGATCAGTTGTTTGGTTTGCTGATTTAAGGATACATGTACGCTGACTATGTCCGATGTGCTTACAAGAGTATCGAAATCCGTCATTTTCACAAGGCCGCCAGATTGTACAAGAGGATTTCTTGCATAAGCCAGTACATTCATATCAAAAACCTTGCAAAACGCAGCTACTTTTTTTCCGATAGCGCCCAGACCGATAATCCCGATCGTTTTGCCTTTTAATTCACTCCCTGTATAGTCCAATTGATTTTCATCCATCCCGTTTTTCATGAAAGTATCCAAAAATGGTATGTTTTTATAATAAGACAATATCAGTGCCATTACGTGCTCGGCCACTGCCTGTGCATTCACTCCCGCAGCATTGGCCACCCAGATGCCAAGCTGTGTACAGGCAGGGACATCTACATTATCGAATCCTGCACCCGTCTGTACCAATTTTAATTGTTTTGCGACAGAAAGCAGGCTGTGATCCACTTTAATATGTTCAGGGATGATTACCTGGCAATCTTCAATATGATGCAGCATTTCTTTTCCGGGCGGGACAATGACAACATTCCAGTCTTGAGGAAAACACCTTACGATATTTGATTTCGAGGTCTCGCTAAAATAGCCGACTATGACAATCTTCATCGCTAAACCACCTTTCATTACCTATTCCCTTCTTGGAAATTTTAAACCTAAAGAATAATGCTGTAAAACTCAAATATCTTGTAAACTATATTAATCATTTCTATATTTCGAGGAGCCATTCCTGTAATGAATTAATCTGAGGTTTGAATGAAAAAAGCGCCTTCTGTATACTGGGAAACGTTCCGACCAAAGAACAATTTCAGCATAGGAGGCACTCTATCATGAAGTATAAACAATCGAAGAAACAGAATCAACGAATCACCCGAATTTCCGAAAATACCCTCGTGGTCGGCGCAGATATCGCCAAAGATACCCATGTGGCTCGCGCCATAGACTTTCGAGGGATCGAACTGGGTAAGGATTGTGTGTTCTCTAATACCCGTGCCGGACTCGAGCAACTGGTTCAGTGGATGAAGGAGCTTCAGCAGGAGCATGCCAAGAGTGACGTCCTCTTCGGTATTGAGCCCACCGGACACTACTGGTTTACGCTGGCGGAATATTTAGGGCGGCAGGGCATTCCTTTGGTCATTGTGAATCCGCATCACGTACACAAAAGCAAAGAACTGGAAGACAATTCACCCACGAAAAATGACTATAAAGATGCCAAGGTCATTGCCGATTTGGTGCGAAACGGGAAGTACAGCGAGCCCAAACTGCCAACGAGCGTTTACGCCGACCTGCGGATTCTCATGAATCTTCGGGAGAAGATCATGGTGAACTTCGGGCAGGTGCAAAGACGGGTGCAGAACTGGCTGGACCGCTTTTTTCCGGAGTACACGCAGGTCTTCAAAGACTGGGAAGGCAAGGCATCACGCATTACGCTTAGCGAGTTTCCAACGCCAGGAGAAATCGTAGAGATGGGCACAGAGGCCATTGTCCAGCGGTGGAAAAAAGACGTAAAACGAGCCGTAGGGGCGAAACGAGCGCTGCACCTCATGGAAACGGCGAGGCGTTCCATCGGGCTTACGGAAGGACTTCCCGGAGCGAAAGTGGAGATCAAGACGCTTCTGGAGCAGTATGAGATGTTCGCCAGACAACTCGAAGAGATTCTGGCCGAGGTGGAACGTCTCCTTGCTCAAATTCCGGGAACGAAAGAGATGCTTACCGTTCCGGGCGTAGCCGTAGTTACGTTGGCAGGGTTTCTCGCCGAAGTCGGGGATCTGAGCGGTTACGAGCATGGACAGCAGATTATTCGGCTCGCCGGACTAAACCTCAAGGAGAACAGTTCGGGAAAGAAAAAGGGCAAATCCAGTATTACTAAACGTGGACGCGCACGCCTAAGGGCGCTGCTGTTCCGGGCGGTGATGCCCATGGTGGCAAAGAACGCCGAGTTTAAGGCACTGCACCAGTATTTCACCAAGCGAAGTCAAAATCCGCTCAAGAAAAAGCAATCCCTTGTAGCCTTGTGTGGGAAGCTCATTCGCGTGCTTCATACGCTCGGAACCAAGCAGGTTCCGTACAACGCAAACGACGTGTTAGGGCCGGTGCGTCAGGCTCAGTTACAGATGGCAGCTTAAGCCAAACCGAATTCATGTTTACCGCCGGACCGGAATGAGCCAAGACAACGGAAGCACGGAGCAGCCGTAGGAATTATTCCATAAGGGCAACGACCCTGTAAAGGAGCAAGAAACGGCGTCCACCTTTTGAGAGGCAGAACGAAGGAATGTAAGGGCTAAGACCCAGCGTGACATGGGAGGGTAAGCCGTCAAAAGAAGGTGTGGATATCCAAGGTGCGATCAGAGGAATTATCTAAGGGTTGGAAATAATCCCCCGACCTCTATTCCCGCCACCGGCTCCTCCAGAAAATAATGTCATCCTTACATGACTTCTCCATCTCTCGATCTGTCAATGAGTGAAAATCCGAGAAAGAGTGAGTAAACAAGAGATTTTATTAATTTATAGTGGGAGGTATTCAATGTATTTTCCCGGGATTGAAGCATTTTTAGCTATCGTACGAACCGAGAGCATAAGCAAAGCGGCCGAATTGCTGCACCTGTCACAAGCTACAGTAAGCTATCGGTTAAAGACATTGGAAAAGGAAATGGGCAGCCTTTTGGTTGAGCGAAGAAAGGGGGCACCCAAAATTAGTCTGACCCCGAAAGGTGAAAACTTTTTTAGCATTGCGGAAAGATGGGAAGCTCTTTGGAGGGAAACACAAATCTTGCAGGCTAGCGGGTCGCAGTTAAGTCTGGCAATAAGCGCTGCCGAAAGTATAAGTCACTTTGTTTTACCGCCGGTATATCGAATCTTAATCAGCATACCCCGCCCATCCGGCTGCAAATTCGTACGCAGCATACGCAGGAAGCTTTTGATAGCATTGAGCGGCGCGAAATGGATGTGGCGTTTGTGGTGAGGGAAATCGTGTCGCCCAGCGTCACTGTCAAACCGTTTTTCACTGAAGAAATGGTGCTGTTGCGCCTGGCAGTGCCGGGGCGGCAGACCGGAGATCCGGTTGAAATGGAAGAATTGGCGGCGCAAGACGAAGTCTTTATCAATTGGAACAGAGAGTTTCAATTCAGACATGATCAGTGGTGGGACCCTCTTTGCCCGTCCCGTGTTCATCTGGACACAGCGGGACTTATCACTACTTTTTTGAAGGATGCCAGACAATGGGCGATCGTTCCCGCTTCGATCGGCGAACATATGATGCAGATGGGAGATTTTGTTCTTCAGAAACTATCGGTATCGGTGCCTCCGAGAATTGGCTATAAGGTAACTCATAAGTTTCCGAACCAAGCTTTACACGAGCCCCTTCGTATTCTTGATAACTATCTGCAAAATATATTCGGAATGCAATATTCCGATCCAACGGTCACGAACGCTAAAAAACGCACCACACCGCTATCCAACGGTAAAGTGCGTTTCAGTCAAACTCGCTACAAATCCTTATGCAGCAAGGAAAATGCAAAACTGGCGGAGAGGATGGGATTCGAACCCATGTGGGCTTGCACCCTAACGGTTTTCAAGACCGCCCCGTTATGACCGCTTCGGTACCTCTCCATGATCTGCGGCAAACGCCACATACAATAGAGATTATACCATGGAAACGGTTATGTAAGCAACCTCAACCTTCTTGCTACTCGCTTTTAGGACGAATAACCTTGACGTTGCCCATATAAGGCTGCAGGCGCTCCGGGATGAGCACGCTGCCGTCCTCCTGCTGGTAATTCTCGAGAATGGCTGCAACTGTCCGTCCGACGGCCAGCGCTGATCCGTTAAGCGTATGCACGAATTCCGGCTTGGCCTTCGGCTCCTTGCGGAAACGGATGTTGGCGCGCCGCGCCTGGAAGTCTTCCGTATTGGAGCAGGACGAAATCTCGCGGTACATGCCTGATTCAGGCAGCCATACCTCCAGATCATAGGTCTTGGCCGCAGTGAAGCCCATATCGCCCGTGCACAGCGCAAGTACCCGGTATGGCAGCTCCAGCAGCTGCAGAACATGCTCGGCATCGGCAGTCATCTTCTCAAGCTCTTCATAGGAAGTATCCGGCGAGGTCAGCTTGACCAACTCCACCTTGTTAAACTGATGCTGGCGGATCAGTCCGCGGGTATCGCGGCCGGCAGAGCCTGCTTCAGAACGGAAACAGGAGCTGTAAGCGACGAAATACTTGGGCAGATCGGATACGTTCAGAATCTCCTCACGGTAATAGTTCGTTACCGGAACCTCAGCTGTTGGAATCAGATAATAATCCGTATCGCGCAGCTTGAACAGATCCTCTTCGAACTTCGGCAGCTGTCCTGTTCCGTACAGGCTGTCTTTATTGACGATATAAGGGGGCAGCATTTCTTCATAATGGTGCTCGCCGCTATGAAGGTCCATCATGAAGTTAATCAGTGCTCTCTCCAAACGGGCTCCGAGACCTTTGTAGAAGACAAAGCGTGATCCCGTTACCTTGGCAGCCGCTTCAAAATCCAGGATATCCAGATTCTGCGCCAGCTCCCAATGCGATTTAGGCGTGAACCCGAACTCGCGCGGCTGCGACCAGCGGCGAATCTCCACGTTGTCTTCTTCGGTCTTACCTACTGGAACCGACTCATGGGGAATATTCGGAATGCTCAGCATCAGTTCGGAAATCTGATTCTCCAGCTCGCGAACTTCGTCGTCCAACTCCTTAATCCGGTCCGAGACGCTGCGCATTTCAGCGATCAGTTCTTCTGCCGGCTCTCCGGTCTTCTTCAGCTTGGCTACCTCACCGGATACGGTGTTGCGGCGGTTCTTAAGGCTCTCCGTCTCCTGAAGCAGCTCGCGGCGGCGAAGATCTAGCGCGGTGAAGCCGGAGATCAAATCCAGTGATTTTCCGCGGTTGTCCAGGGCCTGCTCCACCTTGGCATAATCGGTACGCAATATTTTAACATCTAACACGACATTTTCCCTCCTGAAACAGCCGTAACTCTTTCAAAACGCCGGTAAGGGCCTTTGAAAGAGTCAGGATGTGTGGTATACAGTTTTATGCCCCGACGTTCCGGGCCGCTTGCACCATGTCCGTAAAATACTGATGCAGCCGGTAATCATCGGTTAACTCTGGGTGAAAGGAAGATACGAGCAAATTGCCCTGGCGCGCCGTCACAATCTCTCCGTTATACTCGGACAGCACCTCAACGCCGCGTCCTACCTTCTCGATGAGAGGGGCACGGATGAACACCGCGCGGATCGGTTCGTCGATGCCTTTGACGTCCAGGTCGCACTCGAAGCTCTCCCGCTGGCGTCCAAAAGCGTTACGCGCCACGGTGATATCCATCAGCTCCAGATGGGGAGGCTCCCCGCCTGCAATTTCCTTGGCCATCACAATCAAGCCGGCACATGTGCCAAAAATCGGCCTGCCATCAGCCGCGAACTCTCGGATCGCCTCGATAAAGTCATACTTCCGCATCAGCTTGCCGATGGTAGTGCTCTCGCCGCCCGGGATAATCAGACCGTCGATTTCCTTCAATTCCTCTACCCGCTTGATGGGCACGCCCTCCGCACCGGCCTTGCCGACGCTTACGATATGTTCCGTTACGGCGCCTTGAAGCGCCAGCACTCCTATCTTCATTCCCCAAACCTTCTCTCTATATTACCAGCCGCGTTCCGACATCCGTTCGGCAGCGGTCAATGTTGCGATGTCGATGCCTTTCATCGGTGTTCCCAGGTTCTTGGAAACCTCGGCAATCAGCTTATAGTCCGTGTAATGCGTCGTTGCTTCAACGATTGCACGAGCGAACTTCTCGGGGCTGTCCGATTTGAAAATACCCGAGCCTACGAACACGCCGTCGGCGCCCAGATGCATCATCAGCGCGGCATCAGCAGGAGTCGCAACGCCGCCGGCAGCAAAGTTAACAACAGGCAGCTTGCCCAGCTCATGGACTTCAACCAGAAGGTCGTAAGCTACGCCCAGATTTTTCGCTTCGGCATACAGCTCGTCCTTCGACATATTTTGAACCTTGCGGATTTGGCTGTTGATATAGCGCATGTGACGAACAGCTTCCACGATATTGCCGGTTCCCGGTTCGCCTTTCGTACGGATCATCGAAGCACCTTCGCTAATCCGGCGCAGCGCTTCACCCAGATCCTTCGCTCCGCAGACGAATGGCACCGTGAACTCGCGCTTGTCGATGTGGAACACCTCGTCGGCAGGAGTCAGCACTTCGCTCTCGTCCAGGTAGTCAACCCCGAGCGATTCCAGCACCTTGGCTTCTACATAGTGGCCGATACGCGCTTTGGCCATTACAGGAATGCTGACGACCTTAAGGACCTCTTCTACGATCGTAGGGTCCGCCATACGTGCTACACCGCCGGCTGCCCGGATATCAGAAGGTACGCGCTCCAGGGCCATAACAGCCACGGCGCCTGCAGCTTCGGCGATTTTCGCCTGTTCCGCATTCATGACGTCCATGATGACGCCGCCTTTTTGCATTTCAGCCATACCTCTTTTAACTCTAGAAGTTCCTGTTTCCATTTCTTCAATCCTCCCGATATTCAATCATAATCTAACTTTTTATTTTACCGCATGGCGGATAAATATACAACTGATTTACTAGGGATTACACGGAAAATCTCGGTAAATTAAAACAAATTTTTCACTCCAGAGAACAAATCACTGAAGAAACTTCCGATCGCCCGGAACAGCAGCTTGAACCATCCCGCCTTCGGCGCTTCTTCCGAAGTGATCAGGTTTACGGTCTTCTCCTGCGTCTCCATGCCGTTCACCTTGTACGTATAGGTTACCGAACCGACTTTGGTTCCCTGCTTGATCGGCGCCACCAGCGTCGAAGCGTCATTGATCTTAGTTACTGCCGCAACCTGCGGGGTTGTCGTGCCTTTTGGTACGATGAACGTTACGCCTGCGTCGGTAACGACCGGCACGTCGCTCTTCTTGCCTTTGGTGATGGCGACCGTCTCATTGCCGGCAACCGTCGATTTGGCCGCTACAACCTGCTTGATCTCAAAATTGTTGAATCCAAAGTCCAGGACTTTCTTCGTCTCGGTGAAGCGGTGAGCCTCCGAGTTCGCCCCCATGACCACGCTGATCAGACGCATGCCATTGCGGACCGCAGTCCCGGTGAAGCAGTTCCCGGCGTCGGACGTATGGCCGGTCTTCAGGCCGTCAAGCCCCGGGTAGGCGTACTGCTTGAAGTTGGCGATGTCCTTGTTCGCTTCCAGCATCCAGTTATAGTTGATCATCGGGGCGCTGTCGCGTTCGCGGAATTTGTAGGACTGAATCGTCGTATACTTGGAAAAATCGGGGTGATCCAGCACGATATGCTGAGCCAGAATCGCCGCGTCCATCGCCGACATTACCGTCTCTTTGTCCGTATCCGGCCGGAACTTCTTCGGCATATCGTCACGGCTGAGGCCGGTCGAATTAATGAAATAAGCTGTCTTCATGCCCATCTTCTGAGCCGTTTCATTCATCAGCTTGACGAACTCCTGCTCGGAGCCCGAGAGCGTCTCTGCCAGAGCAACGGTAGCATCATTCGCCGAACCGACAGCCATTGCTATGTACAGCTCTTCAATCGTATGTTGATCGCCCTGTGCCAAAAAAATACGCGATCCGATCTGCTTAGCCGCATTCTCGCTTACCGTTACTTTCTGATCCCAGGACAGCTTGCCGTTCTTGACAGCATCGGCGATCAGATACTCCGTCATCATCTTGGTCATGCTGGCGGGAGGAAGCGGCTGATCCGCATTCATGGACAGCAGCACCTGGCCCGTTGTCGGCTCTATGAGCACCGCCGATTTGAGATTCAAGCCGAGGCTATCCACCGACGGGATTGTCACAGCTGAAGTCTTCGCCGGGGCTGTCGCTGCCGTACCAGCTGCAGCTGACGGCGCCGGGGAAGATGCGCTCGCGGCCGTAGCAGGGAGCGGGGATGACATAAGCATATTAAAAATCAGACCTGCTGCCGCAGTCTGAACGACCATTTTCTTCACATTGGCTTTACGCTTGGACTTCAATTGATTTAAACTCTCCTTCTGTCCTCATCTCAATTGCTTGTTCTATTCTAACACAGGGGTACACCCAAAAAAAGACGGACAGGGCGAAATTCGTCCTGTCCGTCCGGATTTTAAGCGGATCTAATATTATAGGGAATAGTTGGGAGCTTCTTTCGTGATTTGCACGTCGTGAGGATGGCTTTCGCGAAGCCCTGCTCCTGTAATACGGATGAACGAAGTATTGTCGCGCAGCTCATCCAGCGTCTTCGTACCGCAGTATCCCATGCCTGAACGCAGACCGCCAATCAGCTGGTGAACGGTATCCGACAAGGAGCCTTTGAACGCGACGCGTCCTTCAATGCCTTCAGGAACGAGCTTCTTGTCGTCATCCTGGAAGTAACGGTCCTTGCTGCCCTGCTTCATGGCGCTCATGCTGCCCATGCCGCGGTATACTTTAAACTTCCGGCCCTGGTACAGCTCGGATTCGCCCGGGCTCTCTTCCGTGCCTGCGAAGAGACTTCCCAGCATAACCGCGTGCGCACCGGCTGCGAGCGCTTTGGTGATTTCTCCGGAGTACTTGATGCCCCCGTCTGCAATAACCGGAACGCCGTACTGACGAGCAACGGTAGCACAATCATAAATTGCCGTAATTTGCGGAACGCCGATACCGGCGATAACGCGGGTTGTACAGATCGAGCCAGGTCCAATACCAACCTTAACGATGGAGGCACCGGCTTCAATCAGCTCGCGTGTGGCTTCGCCTGTAGCTACATTTCCCGCCACAATCGTCAGATCCGGATAGATCTGGCGAATCTGGCGAACCGCATCAATAATATTGATATGGTGTCCGTGAGCCGAGTCCATGACAATCAGATCCACTCCCGCCTTAACGAGCGCTTCCGCGCGTTCCAGCGAGTCCTTGGAGATACCAATCGCAGCGCCTACAAGCAGGCGGCCTTGGGCATCTTTGGCACCGTTCGGGAATTGGATGGCTTTCTCGATATCTTTAATTGTAATAAGCCCTTTGAGCACATAATTCTCATCTACAAGGGGCAGCTTCTCGATCTTATGATGCTGGAGCACAACCTCGGCCTCAGCCAGCGTGGTTCCGACAGGAGCGGTTACGAGGTTTTCTTTCGTCATCACATCGCTGATCGGAATATTGAAGTCATGAATGAAGCGAAGATCGCGGTTCGTAATGATCCCCACCAGCTTGTTGTCGTCATTTACGATCGGCACGCCGGAAATCCGGTATTTGCCCATTACGCTTTCAGCATCGGAAACCAGATGTTCCGGTGTAAGCGAGAAAGGATTAGTGATAACGCCACTCTCGGAGCGCTTCACCCGGTCTACCTCTTCCGCCTGCTTCTCAATCGGCATATTCTTGTGGATAATGCCGATGCCGCCTTCGCGTGCAATGGCAATCGCCATAGCTGCTTCGGTAACAGTATCCATGCCGGCGCTCATCAGCGGAATATTCAGCTTCACATTGCTGCTGAGCACAGTGGAAATATCCACTTCCTTCGGCAGCACCTCCGATTTACGCGGAACCAGCAGTACATCGTCAAAAGTCAGTCCCTCTTTACCAAACTTATCTTCCCACACTTGGGTCATTCCTCCCTTATTCTTGTGTTCTAACGGCCCGCAAACTTTATAAATAAAGAACATACCTGCCGGAATCGTCCGTCCATGAAAGACAGAGCCTCCGGTTAAAAAGTATTCAGGTTCTTATCTTCAAAGTAGGTTGGAGCGGCATGTCCAAAAATATATTATTGCCATCTTTTTTTGATTGTATCAGATTATATCATCAACATAACATCATAGGCAATAACGAGAAGAAACGCTGATACATCAAGATTTATATGGTGTCTCATTGAATCACAGCGTATCAACAGCATAATAGCATTTTCCGTTCATCTGTGGGTTAACTGTGGGGTGGATTGTCTTCTGTAAATTCAATGGAAGAAAGGGGCGCTTTATATATAGAAGAAATAATTACAGCCAGACCTATTGTTATGTGCGCCGGATTGTTCTCGTACTCAATTAAAAGACTTTCCGGAATATCAACCAAGCGAGATATGTACTTCAAATCAAAACCTTGTTCTAGCCTAATTTCTTTAATCGTCTGCTTTCTGGCGTGTTTCGGACTGGAATCAATTTCCATGATGAATACCACCTTTTAAGGGTAATTTTTGTAATCACATTATAGCATAGTCTCAAAATTATGAGAACATATGTTTCTAATTGGTACTCGTTGGCTTATGTGTTATAATCCGCTCGAACCTATCCTTAACTCATGAAGGGACTTCGTTCGAATGGTCAAGCTCTCCCGTGGGAGATGCCGACTGAAGTACCTATTAACGAAGAGCAAGCTCACTCAGGCGGAATTGGCGCGTAGGACTGGTTACTCACGGCAACAAGTTTCTAACTGGGCGAATAACCGGGAGATGATGTCATTTGACGCTGCTGCAACGGTAGCGAACGCACTTAACTGCCACATGGAGGACTTGTACGAGTTGATGTTGCTTCCCTGAGCCGGTCGGCTCTTCCCGGGCGAGTGTATAGTATAGGCTATACATATTTCGCTATTAATCCTTTGTTTTAAGCGTTTTTCAGGACTATATGTTCGTTTATTCGTATTGTAGTACTTACTCATTGTGAATGTTGTCACTTAATGTCGAATCTAATTCGGTAATTGTATACAGAATTAACCATGCGAATCCATATTTTGAGTGGAGGGAGGTGTTGGATATGGAAATTAACGAGCACATGAAAGAGACTGCAGACATCATGTCAGGCTATATTACGGGTCGCCTGGTCGTCGATCTTGATGATAGATCGGTCGGCCTGCAGAAGCACGACGGCAGCCTCATCCCCTTGTCATCAGCTTGCATCATTGAGGTGCGCAACGGCAGCCTGTACGAGCCTTTGACGATCACACAAGCACTGACGGCCGTCACAGTCGAGGGATGGCCAGGTTATGCTGGTCTGTATGCAAGAGTTAAAGCAATATGAAATAGTGTCTAGTAAATATTACCTATGTCTGATACACTATATTTCGAAAATTATTTCGTATAATAGGGGGATTTGGGAAATTATGAAGAAGAAACCGATTTTTAAGAGATGGTGGTTTTGGGCGCTGGTCGTAATCGTAGTAATTGCTATTGCCGGAGGAAATAGCGGTGGGGGCGAGTCAACCGCCAGCGAGCCGACAACTAAGCCCGCAGCCTCAAGTAAAGCCGCTCCGGCAGCTGCTCAGGAAGCAAAGGCCAAGGCGACCGCGGCACCAACCAAAGCACCGGCGGCGGAGAAGAGCGTCCCTAGGGAATATACGGCAGCATTAGCTAAAGCGGAAATGTATGCGGAGACTATGTATATGTCGAAGAAGGGTCTATACGAGCAATTGACCTCGGAATATGGGGAGAATTTCCCCAAAGAAGCCGCTCAGTATGCTATTGATAATGTTGTAGTTGATTGGAAAGAAAATGCTCTAAAAAAGGCACAGACCTACGCAGAGTCTATGAGCATGTCAAATTCAGCCATCTACGATCAATTGACCTCGGAGTATGGGGAGAAATTCACTAAGGCTGAGGCGCAATACGCGGTCGATCATTTGAAATAATCTAAAATGACAGAGCCCCTGTCAGCCATTCACGGCCAGCAGGGGCTTGTTCTTACTCCTTCGTTTTTCCCGAAGACTTGTTAAACGCCAGCTCGAACAGCCCCGTCGCTGACAACCCCGCCAGTGCCCCCGCCCACAGCCGCAGCGTCAATCCCAGGTCCGTAAACGGAGCAGCTGCCCAGCCGATCACCAAGCCGATCACAACGCCGATTAACGGCACCAGGTTCTTGCGGACGTTGACGGTTGTCTTAATAAACTGCACTCCAGCCAACACAAATACGGCCAACACAGAAGCGAAGGCCAGAACGTCCGTTAAGTTTTGATTGTCCATCAATTACGCCTCCTTTCCAGCTGCAAGCAAGCCGATCCGTTGAAGCACGGTCAGCACCCGGTAGAAGTCCTGGCTGCCTCCCTCTGGCATGTTAATCAGCCCGGCTGCCATTGCAGCATCAACAGCCGATTGCGCCCAAGGCGGCACATGCTCCAGGCTGCCGCGATCCTCCAGCTTGGTCACCCGGTCCGCAACATTGGCGATGACCTTTCCCTGCTCCAATTGATTTTGCTTCAGTGTGTCCTTGCTGTTCGTCAGCACGGCAATGGCCTGCTCGGCTGCTGTCAGCCGCTTGTTCAGATCATCAATCATTGTTCGTTCCTCCTTCAAAATTGTCTTGATCTTTTCCACCGCTGCGGCGACTTTGGCCGCGCTCGGTCGGCTGCCTGCGCGATACTGAGCAGTTGTCAGGCCAAAGGTCATTTCGAAGTGCGGCATGTCCTTGAAGGACAGCCAGTCCCCGCCCCAGTCAAAGCCAAGGCGCCGGATCTGATCGACCACCTCGGACCAATCCGGCAGGCTGTCCTTGTCGTCGTCGCGGAGCGTGTCCCAGCTGACCGTTCGACCATCCGGAAGGAGCAAGGCAAAATCGGCCGCGAATCCGAAATTATGATTGCTGTATCCACCTCGGGCATTGGTGACAATGGCTCCCGGCTTCGTTCGGCCCTGCGCATAAAGCGCGTCCTGCTCGGCATATGTCCGCATCCCCTGCGTGATGATCGGCATGACACCCCGGTTATAGGCCAGTTCGATCAGCGCCGCGCAGCCGGTCCGCAGCGGTTCCTGAAGCGTCGCGATCTTGGTCGCAGACTTGGATAAGAGCTGTTCTAGTGTTAATGACACTCTGGATACCTCCTACGCTGATTTGTCATCCCCGCCGCTGGCATTGTCCGGATGCTCCGGCTTGGCCGGGTTATTGCGGGCCTTGTCCTGGTTGAGCTGCAGGAGGTAATCCCGCAGTTTGTCCGGCAGCGGTACGCCCAGGACACCGAAGTTTTCGACGACGCTTAATGCCTCGCGTCCCGCATAAAAAAAGATTGCCGCCGCCCGGAACACTGGTGCGCCCGGCTGCAGCCAGTCATCCACCAGCGCGGACAGCCCGACAACAAAAAGGACGACTGCCTTTCGGACGCCGCCCCAGAACATAATATCCGATGATACCGTATGGGTCTTGAACGCCCCTGCTACGCCGCTGGCATAGTCGGCAACCATGAGCAAGACCAGCAGCTCCAAGGGCTTATCCCAGCCGCCCAGCCAGCCCACTGCCACAGCCAGCACACCAGCCATAGATGTAACGCCGCCCAAGGCGACCTCCCGGCTACCGGACCCCACGGCTGCCGTTATGATTGTTGTTGCAAGCTGTCTAATGTGATTGATCAAACACTGTTCCCCCTCTCTCCACAAAAGAAGCCCCCGGGGATCCCGAGGGCATAAAAAATACGCCTATGCGGCGCCGGTAATCTCTGCAGCTTGTTCAGCCGTTATTTTCTTGGCGGTGACAAAGACTTGCACTTGTGCCGGCGAATAATACCCGGCGTCGTAATACCGTTTAATCGTCGCGTACCAGTCCACTAAACCACACCTCCTTCCGCGAGCATCAGAAGCAGAGCGGCGTTGTCAGCGTCAGCCTGATCCTGCCGGGCCTGCACCTGTGCCAGCTCTAGCAGTAGGCCAGCGTTGTCCATACGCAGCTGCTCAATCTCGCTCGGCGGGTCAGGCGGCTTATTGGCTTCCGCCTCCTGGTATGCTTGCCATGCTTCTTCTAATTCGGCCTCGGTAGGCTGCGGTGCCTCCAGGTTCCACATGGCGATATACGGTCCCTTGTCTACCAGGTCGTAATCCTCGCCCTCAGTCAGCAGGTTATAGTCGATGCCGTACCGAAAATGAACGCCTTCGACGGGAGCTTCTTCCGCCTCGGGAGGCTTGATTTCATAACGGACGCGGCCCTTTTCTTCCGCGCCCGGGCGAAGTACAGGCGTTGGTCCGTCGTCTACGATTTTAAAATCCGAATCGCCTTGAGCGTCAGAAAACAAATACTTTATTGCAAAAAATAAATCCAATGTTATTCCCTCCTTCAACCCGAGCGCTCTACATTAAAGAACGAATATACGCCGTCAGGATTGGTTAATGTACCAGCTCGGGCACTAAGAGCGTAAGGCGCGAGCTGACCGCCGGCACTAAGACCAACAGTAGTCGTAAAGCAAATGCCAGAATAACCTGCGCCATTTACGCGCTGTGGCGGCGCTGCAAGGAATGGTCCTCCAGAAGCGCCTCCTACACCAACTTTTATCTCATCGCCATCCTGAAAGTTTGTGAAGGACACGGACACGGTGACAACGTACTGTCCGGCTCGTTGTGCGGTAAACACGCCGGTTGATGGGTTGTATTCACCAAGATTGTCCGCCCCCTCTGTGCCGCAAACAATCTTCGTCCACACACTCGCAGACAAGGTCTGTTGGGTGGCATGAGAAGCGTGGCAAAACGACCTTTGACTTGCCGTATTATCTCCCCATGGATTGAGGACGCCGTCGCCGAGAGAAATAAACCCACCTGTTTGAGTAATGCTTAAGTATGACGTGGCACTCAGGGTTCCAGCTTGTCCTCCGATTTTTGCTCCTTCTGTCGCTAGATAACCAATACCGCTGCCGCTACCTCCAATTCCAGTCACAAACACATTCGCCCCACTACGGGCCCATATTGAAGTTGTTTTGTTTGAGTAGGTTCCGCCACTTATAACAGCAGTCCCTCCGTATACAACAACCCCGTAATAACTCCCTGCGTTAGCTGTCGCATAGCAATTTTGCAACCATACCCACACATTGCTTGTCAATTCGATCGCATTGGCCATCGTTGTGGTAGCGATAAACCCAGTTATCGTGACTTGTATTGCATTTCCTTGCGTCAAGATGCGGGGAACGCTAACTACGCCGGAAGCAGTTATTTCAAGAGTTCCGCTGCCATTGTACCCCTTTGCTAATAAGTCCTCTGAATAGGCACCTGCAGCAACGTTGATTATCACGGCATGGTTTATTGTCTGAGGCAGCATGCTAATTGCCTTCCCGATTGTCTTAAACGCCCCCACCGACGTGTTGGCCAGCCCGTTGTTGCTGTCGCTGCCATCTGTCCGGACGTAGTAGGTAATGTCTGCTGTCGTCGCCTGTACGGCGCTGATAGGGAGCTGCCCGGCCGGGAGCTTGGTAGTACCGTCCAGTGTGGCGACACCAGATGCAGCGCCTTTTTGGGATGTGGGGATGGCGTTTGATGCAGCTGTGGCTCCGGCGTTCCAAGCGGTCCGCTCTGCGGCTGTAACGTGGGCAGTTGTATCGGCTTTGTGAGCGGAAAACACAGTACGAATCTCCACCAGCGCCGCGTGTGCCCTACTAAATAACCAGTTAAGCCATCCAGCAGGAGGATGGTCGTTAACCTGCCAGCCGTCGCTCTTTTTTGACTCTGGAGGCTCAATTCCGTCAGCTGTCCAATCCGGCAATTGTTCGTTAAAATCCGGCATATAATCCCTCCTATATAGGCAGCGGGTAATCGTCGCCCGGCAAGTATACTTCGCCCAGCGTCCCGCCCGTTGTCATGTCGATATCCGCCAGGCCAAGAGCGCTTGTCTCGAGCGCGTCATACTGTGAGGACAAGGTAAACGTGCCGGCCAGCTCGATAAGCGCCACACGCACGCCGGCAGCAACCGTCTTTTGTACGATCCTGGCGAACTGAAACGGCGACATGCCGACCTCATTCAGCCGCTGTGTCGGCACTCGGATAAGGTTAATCGCGGCAGGCTCCGGGTCTTCCGGATCGTCGAATTTTTCCTGTATCCGGATATCGCTGTAGTCACAATCCAACGCCAAGGCAAGCACCTTGATGATCGTATTGACATCCGTCTTGGACAGGTTCCGGGCGATCTTACTCTTGAGCAGCACCCGGTAAACCTCATCTGTCGCCGCTCCGCGCGGCTGTACGATGTTGGTTCCTATCCGGTCCAATGTCGTGCCTTTAGCGGCGTCTATATCACGCCAATCGCGCACCGTCTCCAACGCGTCTCCAATCGCAGCCAGCTGCTCGTGCAGATTGCCGATCAGTTTGCCCAGATCACTATTCGGGTCCTTGTTGTAGGTATCCGGCAGCCGTTTAAGCATGTCCTTAACACTAAACATGGCTCGTCACCCCAACGTTGGCCGCGACGGCTTGCGCCACCTCGTAAGGCTCGATATCGACATTTGCCGACCCGAGGATGCCCGCAACCTTACCGACGGTCAATGTTACGTCCTCTACGCCAGCTACGCTGTAGACAGCGCTTATCAGCTTGGTATAGATCACGTCCGCTCCCATGTTAAGGCCGTTATAGTACGCTCCGGCGGCGTCAGACCCGCCTACATACCGGATCAACGCTGATTGTACCTGAGCGTCGCCGTCTGCCGGGTACTCATCGCCCTTGGTGACATCAACGGTGATGCGGATAGCAACCTCTGCCGCCCGTGAAAACTTGACGGTATGAGGTTCGCCAGCTAGGTCATCGACTGTTATCGTTATATCTCCATGCGCTTCAACGCCGGCCGATTTGGTTGCAAATATAGTGTCCGCTATGGTCTGATCATCGCCGCCAAGGACATATGCCTCAAACGACTTTCCTGGCCGTCCTGTGCTGTCCGTAGTCAGGCTAGTGTTTTCTATTACCGTCGCAGCCCGGACGCCGGTCAGCCGCAACAGGGCGCTGCGCAGGGCATCCACGGACGCCGCCCCGCCGCCAGCGGTGGAAAGCTCAAACCGGCTGCGAAACTCGGCATCCGTCTCCTTTTCCCGGCCGCCCGTCACCGGCGCGGCGTTGGTTACGGCTGTAACGTCCGGGTTAGGGTTAACGATGACCGTTATAGCCCCGGCTGCGACGTTGCTACCAGCCCCAGATTCCAGCGCTTCAATGGCGACCGTTCCGGAGCCTCCAGCCAACACAACGTCAGCTACCGTCTGGTAGGTCAATCCGGATTCGGTCGCCACTCGGAAACCTGCTGAGACGGTGTATCCAGCAGTTCCGGTAAGCGTGACAGCGCCGGTAGCCCATTGTGCCAGGACTCGGCTGATGCCAACCTGCGGGCCAAGCCGATCGAGATTGTTACCTGTTGCTGTTCCGATATACCCGCTGTTGTACACATCCTCGGCCGTGCTCCAGATGATGGACAAGAACCAAGCGAAGTCACGAAGGATTATTCCGAGTGGAGATTCCTTCGAAGTATTTGTATCGTCACCGTAATCTTGCTTTGCTTTGTCCTCCATTTCAGCGAATAGGTCATCGTACCTCATTCGCTTAAAACCCGTGCTATCCAACAATCTTTTCCACCCCCTCCACCGTGATGATGTCGCCGTTTATGGCCGTGGCCGTAATTGTTGCAGTAACCGTTCGGGCAGCTCGGTCAAATACCACATCTACGTTATCAACGGTTTGGATACGTGGTTCCCGGAGCATCCCTTCGGTCAGTTCGTCCCTGACATCCTCCTCAGTCACGTCTTTGCCGAGAATCCGGCTGAAGTCGATACCGAAATCCAGATCCAGAAACCACTCGCCTTTATTTGTTCCAAGGATCATCCGGCAGCACTGCGCAATCTCCTCTGGACCGGAGACCATCCGCAGCTCCCCGCCGGAAAATACCAGGTCGCCGGTATCGTCTACCTTTAAAGACAGCATGGCATCACTCCTATGACGACGGAATCATTCCGGCTGTGCCGCCTGGCGGTGTCCGGCGCCGCAACCTGTCCAGAAAGCGTATTTTGTATCTCTGCGTCACAGCAGACGACCAGCACCGTATCCCCGACATGCAGGGCCGGTCGCAGGACTGTTTCCGCGCCGCCAAACAACACCCGCAGGCCAGTTACTGGGACTTCCAAGATCGGCGCCGGCGCCTCGTCTCCTGTCTGGACAAGCGGCTGCACATCGGCCACCAGCGCCGCCGGATCAAAGGTCAGCACCTTGCAGGTCATGGCGACATCGAGGTTATCCGCCTGCTGCCCGCTGTGTGAGGCTAAGAGTTTGCCGAGTGCTGCTGCCGCGCTTGATTTGCTCACATAATCGCCTCCACTTCCGTCGAAAAGTCTCCTGTATTGCTAAACTTGTGCGTTCCGCTCCTCACATGCAGCTGGCCGGACCATTCACGGCAGGTCAGCTTAAGGACTGATGCCGTCGTGATCCGCCGCTGAAGCTGTACGGAGCAGTTATATCCCTTGTGTCCGTCCTCCTCAAAATATTCCGGGGAGCCGATCAGCCCGGTATCCGGGTTGAGCTCAAATACGGAGTCGGCGCCGATTCGGAGCGGGCGCACGTACAATTTGCCTTGATTGATATAAACCGATGTCCCGCAGTCCTTGGCAACGTCCGAAATGATGTCCGTCACCTTGCCTTTGGCGCTGTACCCACTTTTGTACCGGTAGTCCTTGGCGAGCTGCATCTGCGCAATGGGCAGCCCGATAAGTCCGGCCAGCTGTTTAATGATGGCACTGGCATAGCTGCCTTTGGCAAAAGCAATCTCCTTTTTTATCTCGCGTGTGGACAAATCCTCGCTGTCCAGGACATTAATCGTCGTGATCTTGTCTACGCCCTCCCACTTGGTGCGCACCGCCGAAATACGGCCGTGGAGGATGGTACCGACATCTCCGGTGTATCCGGCGTTGACCATCAACACGGCATTTTTGACAATGCGATTGATTGTTGTCTGAGAGAGGTTCCAAATCCGGATTTCAGATTCGTTCGGCAAGGAGTCGGAGTCAAAGGGCACGGTGCCCTCCATGGTGTAATTCGCCAGGGAAAACGACATATTGGTCGTCATGACTTCGACCATCCGGCCGAAATTCTTAAGAGCCATCGTCTTCGTCCTCCTCGTCCACGATATACAAAAACACGCTGGTGCCCAGCGTGTTCCACGTGACCTCTGTACTTTGTTCAGATTCATCCCATGGGACGATCGGAAGTTTTGGGAAGCGAGAGTCCCATACATCCGCAAAAAGAGACTGGCCATAGATGAGCTTTTCACCCGTCACCAGTGTATTGCCATCGGCGTCCTCCAGGTCGACGGTGAAGAAGTCATACTCAGCATTGTAGTGGATCTCCATCGTGAACAGCTCGTCCGCGATGGAGATATCAAACCGGTACGGCAGGCCGTCTTTGTCGATCTCAATATAATCCATGGCTCACCTCACATCAGGTTACCTGTGCCCCACTTGTTGCCGGGCTTGATCGGTGCGCGGGTAGGCTTGTTTATGACGCTACTGGCACTGGTCGCTTTCTTGTTCTTCGTGTTGGAGCTGGATGTCTTTTTCTTTCCGCCTTTGCCCTTGCCTTTGCTCTTAGACTTATTCTTTGGCTGCTGTGTCCCTTTGTTGGCGACGGCAGCAGCCTGTGCCTTAACCGGGGCCGGCAACGTCGCAACATAGGACGATGTAGCGATACGTACCTCGCGCAGATCCATCGAAAAGGTCATACCATTGGCCACCGTGTAATCATGGCTTGTGCTAAATGCCGTAATGACCCCGGTAAATCTATTACGCCCAATGTATTTGACGATTTTACCTTTGTCCTTGGCTGCAATAATGTACGCACGAGTCTTGTCCGCATCCGGACCTACGATCAAACCGGAGAGAGACATGGTCCAGGCTCCGGTTTGGACGTGATCGACAAGGCTGACCCCTTTTTCGACCGGCTGCTCCGTGACGGTTACCGGATAATCCGGCGCCTCCGTCTCTACTGTGATGTACTTGCCGTCAATCTTTGCCATTACGCACCATCCAATCCGGCGCTACGCAGGGCAGACATGATGATTTCCAGCACCTCATTGTGTATGGTCGTTTTCAGGCTGCTGACAGTGCCGCTATCTGCGTTGCCCTCAACGGTGATATTGATTGATGGGCTCACTGTCACCCTACCGGTGCTGCCGGAGGCCGAACGTGCTGGCGCCGATTCCGGAGTGTACACCTTGTTTTCGTTTGCCGTAAGGACGCGTTCACCTTTATGAAGCTCCGCAACATATCCATCCCACGGAACACTCGCAAGACCGTTCTTGTGGCTACCATCAATCGTCGGGATTAATGGGATGTTGACTCCTGCGATCTCGGAGCCGGTGAACGGATTTTTTATGGATACCGAATTCAGGGATGAGATCATCCCATTGAATTTTCCAATAATCCAATTTATTCCACTAAGGAATGTTGATTTTACGGCCTCCCAAGCTCCGGATAACTTGGATTTTATCCCCTCACCAACTCCGGAAACTGCAGAAACAATAGAATCCCATGCTGACGACATTGTACTTTTTATGCCTTCCATCGCTGACGAGATAGCCGTCTTCAAGCCGTTCCAGGCAGCTGTTACCTTATTCCAAATAGCGACAGCGACACCGGATACCGTGCTTTTGATGCTGCCCCAAACAGATCCGAGCCACGATCCGATAGCCGTAAATACGCTGATTGTTACCGCCTTGATCTGGTCCCAGTACTTATAGACAAGCGCCGCGATCAGAAATATAGGACCACCGATCACACCCAGGATAACAAGGCCCCAGTTTTTCAGGAAATTGGTGACGGCGTTGAAAGCCATCATGAAATACTTGGGCACTGTCACCTTGAAGAAATTAAGCACCGCCATGGTCGCGGTCTTGATTCCGGACCACATTCCGTCTACAAATTTCCGGAATGTTTCTGATTTTTTATAAGCCACAAACAAGGCGACGCCCAGGGCAACTAAAGCTGTAATAATCAGCCCTATGACATTCGCCTTTGTTGCGAGGTTGAAAAGTTTTTGGGCGAGCGTCGCGCGTTGTGTCCACATGGTGTGAATCTTTGTTGCAATCGTCCACGCCTTAACCGCTATCGTCGTAGCAAGTGTGTAAGCTTTGAAGGTAAGTATCCCTGCTGCAAGACCGGCTACCACCGGCAAAAAGCCATCCCACTGGACAAAACTCTTTGCTGTGTCGGCAATCCCCTGTGCGATGTTCACAATTTCAGGCCACAGCGCCTGAAGGCCGGAAACGAGCTTATCCGCAATCAGACTTACCACAGGCTGAATCTGATCCCACAAGGCCTGAATTTTCGGAGCTACATCCTGCCACCAGGCCCCGACTGATGCCGCCATATCTTTGACCTTCGGCGTTACCCGCTGGACAAAATTCAGGATGTTGGTACCTGCATTAATGGCAAAACGGACGACTCCGGCAATCCCATTGGATAACACGCTTGTGATTTTGCTGAGTCCACCTGCTCCCATCCACTGGTTTACCTTTTCAAGCGGGCCCTTGAGCAAATTCATTGCTTCTGTTCCTGATTTTTTCAGTGCATTTCCGATATTGGACTGCAGCATGTCCCACTGCGCTGCGCCGGACTGATTGACCTCGTTGACATACTCTGAGGTATATCCATATTGATTCAGCACCTTATCCAGTGCCTTGATATTAGCCAGTGCGCCACCATTGGCATCAAATCCTGATGCCCGAAGATCATTCTTGCCAATATTGAAACGTTCGGCAATAGAGGCGATGTCACCGCTGGCCAACTCTTTCATGGAAAACGCCGCGCCCTCCATCCCCTCAAGCGGATTGGCCGATGCCAAGCGTTCGGTTACACCAAGCATGTAATTCAGTTCTTTGACGTTTTTGGTGATCGGTAAAAAGGCTTTGCCAGCATTCAGAAAATCATCTTCCGAAAAGACTGATTTCAGGCCCATGTTGTTGATCATGTCGAAGACTTCCTGCCCTTTTTCAGCAGATCCTACCAAAGCCGAAATCTGCATTTGGGTCTGTTCAAGCTGCATAGCACCGCCAATAGTTTTTTTGAACAGGCTTGCAGCCGAGCTCACACCACCGATAGCAAGAGCGAGTCCACCAAAACTTTTAACCGCCCTACCAATCGACCGCCCCATGCCTTCGACGCGCTGGGTAAGTCTGTCTACGCCGCTTTGTGCGTCGCGAATGCCGCGATTATTAAACTTAAAGCCAACGCTGTACATCAAAGAGTCAATAATTCCGCCTGCCATATTCCCTCCTTTCCGGACAGCAAAAAAACGACGCCCGGGATGGGCGCCGCTATTTGTCCTTATTTAGTTTTCGCTGCTGCTCGATATGGATATCCAGAGCTGCGTTGGCCTCGGCAACATCGTCATCATCCATCTCCAGCAGGTCGCGGTAAGTGATCCCCATATCAGACAACAGGAGGCGCCAATAATTCCATCTCTCCCGGGCCCGTAGCTTCGCTTCAGCCTTCGTCAACATCATCTGCGTCGTCAAGCAGGTCTTCATTTTCTGTCACAAACGCAAACGCGCGAGTAACAATGTCATCCAATTCTTTATATGATTCAAACGAGTCGATAGTCAGCTTCGGTTCAACAACAACGTGTGTCAGCATCTCAATCGCCAGCTTTTCACCGGATGGAACTCCGAATTTATTCTTGATCCGGTCCGTGATTTTGCTTACATTACGTACTCCGGGATGCTGCAGGAGATATTCCTTGCCGGATTTAGTCTTTACCTTCTTCTGAGTATTAGTTGCCACGTTTCATTCTCCTCTCGATTTTCCGTTTTTTAAGCGATGTCCAGGTCAAGGCACTGGAATTCGTAGCTGCGGTCGCCCGCTTCAGCGCCGTATTCCCGATCTGCCGGCTTTTTGATAATGGCCTCGGTCGCCGTACCGATCTCTTTAGGTTCGCCATTGTTAGTGACGATCACCGGGACCTTTTGTCCGGTTCGGGCCAACTTATCCAGAAACGGGACTTGTGGGCTTGTCGCCTGCAGCGTGATGGTGATCGTCCCTAATGGATTATTGACCTTGTTGACAATGACATCACCCTGCGCGCCCACCTTGACGGAGATATTGTCCTCATCCTTGGCAACGGTCACCAAGTCCTCGCTAAATCCAGTGAGATAAACGCCGTCGACTGTTACCGTAATGTCATTAGCATCATACGTTCTTGCTTCAGCCACTTATTAGCCCTCCTTACTCGAATGTAATAGTGCCGGTAATGGACGCACTGTGAATCGCACCGGCCAGCACAAAGCTGAATTTACCATCCGGATACCGCCGTGCTGCCTTGTCCGCAGCATCGACCTCGGAAGCGCGCGGGAATGTCGTCGTAAACTGCGGCTGCCCGTCGTCGTCCGTGGCGATCATTCCGTTTTTAAACGCGCGTTGCAGCACTGTTCGCACTTGGCCCTCGATCATGGCAATGCCGGTATTGTCATATGGCACCTTTTGCCGTTGATCCTGTACGGAGCCGAATAACGTCTGAACAGCATTTTGGATGCTAAACACGACGTAATCCTGGCTATGCACCAGGTCAATATAAGAGCCGGACACTGTCTTGCCCTCACTGGTGACGTTACGCCCCGCCTTGGTTACGTAAGTATTGGCTCCGGCCGCATGGATGGCAGCCAGCTCCGAAGCCGTCAGGTCCAACGGGTCAATGCCGATCAGCGTCCAGTCCTTCCAGGTCACGCTTCCGACCGGCAGGCTGCCGACAGCACCCACCCAAGCAGCATCCGGATAATTGGCGATGTCCTCATGATAGATGACCGCTGTTCGCTCGTATCCCTCGGCCTTAATCGTCGCAAGGTCAGCCAGTGTAGCCGATCGGGCAATGTACTGACGAGACTTGTCCGCCTCGATGATGTCCGCCACGTCCGTAATGTCCGCCACGGCTGCGCTCGTCTGGATCAGGAAATGCCAGTCCTTAAGCAGCATGGCCGCCATAAATCCTTCTACCGTATCCGCCGGTGCACCCGTCTTGCGCTGGGCGATGGCGATCTCTGCAGGCGGATTCTTCTGCGCGAAAACGGCCTTCGCGGCCTTGTACTCCTCGGTGCCGGTTGCATAGTCAGTTGCTACGCCCGCCAAGTCCGAATAAGACTTATACTCTTTACCTGCCGCTGATGTCCCGATGATAAGCGGTTTGCCGAATCCAAGAATCGGCGTCGGTGTTGCAACCGATATTGTAACGGTAACGTCACTCAATCCTGCCAAAATAATCACTCCTTTGTAATTGGTGCTGTTTCAATCCAATTCAGGGTAGATTCGACCACATCCGTTGCCCGGAGGTCGACTTCAAAGCCCTGCCGGCGTTCCCATTCCTCGCCAATATTGATATCCCGGTTCTCGACGGATCCGACACGGACAACGACGACATCCAACGTGTCTCGCAACTGCTCTGCGCCAGCCACTTTGAACCAGTCCTGCGCCTTCATGGCGTTTTCGACGCTATCATCTACCGAATCGGCGTAGGATAGGACAGAAACGGTGAACGTCACAGCCTTGCTGCGAATGCTTTTATCGCCCTCCTGGGTGATGATCGGCCGGGCGTCGTCCGTGTCCCCAAATTCGCTGAAAGAATAGGTCAGGAATGATCCTTTCGGAATATCACCGTTATCATTCAGGGGGATGGCCGGGACGCCGGCTGCCGCTTTAAGCCCGCGGGCGATGGTCAATCGGATCTGTTTAAACGGGAGCATTGGCGACCACCTTCCGGAGCAGGTATTGATTGACGTCGCTATAACTCCGCTCCGTCGTCTCGTCCACCTTGTACTGCACGCCGGCCACATCGACCAGATCGCCGGTAGAGTGCTGGGCCGTCGTGTACAGCATGCGGTCCGTCTCCGTGTACATACCGCCTTCCGCCGCCCGAAGGCGGGCGCTGATCGGCTGAACGCTTCCCCGGTACGTCACCCGCTCCGGGGTGGCTGGTATCCAATCGCCATCATCATTACGGCTTCCGCCAGCCATCCGGACGATATCATAAGGCTGCTCGTATTTGCGGAGAACGCCAGCAAAGCCAAAACGCCGCATCGTTATTCACTCCTTGGTACAACATCAAATGTCAGGCTATCACGCAGGTCCTCATCCCGCTGAAGCAGTTTGTTCGGTCCGCGCTTGACCTGGGCATACCGGGCCGAGAGCGGAGGCTGACGGATGCGGTCAAAGTTCTTAACCATCCGGTCTAATCCGGTCTCGCCGATTTCCTGCATCAGCTCGTCCACTTGCTTGCGACCGCGGGCGATCTCTCCGACGCTGCCGCGGACCAGCTTGCCGATCGGTGTTTGCCCTTTCTTCTTACCCGAGCCAATAAAGGAGCGGGCAGGAATGTTCATCTTCACCGACCCGTATTCATGGACACCGGCGATCATCGCCAGTTCGGCGTCGCCTTGCATGCCGATACGGACCTTCTTATGGGTAAGCGGCCGTAGCCTGGCGACCAGCTCAGAAAGAATATCTTCGCCAGTGACCTGAACACCGGCACGCCGGGCACGTGATCTCGCCATGAACTATCACCTCACAATCGGATAAGTGCAGCGACCGCAGACGGAAGCTCTCCAGCAGTCGCCGTCTCATACGTAACGGATATATCGCCAACCCGCTCCGATGCCACGCCTGGCGTCTGCTGCAGAAGGGTTTGGGCATAGAGGATGCAGGCCAGCTCGTAATTCCGGGGCAGTGTGGGGGCTGGGGCGCCGTCTGCGTCGCTCGGCAGGATATACCCAGCCAAATACTCAACCTCGATATTGCGCTCGCCAGACGGCCAAAACGAAGCCTTAAACAGCATGCCGTTATCCGGCTCGATCACATAATCCGTCTCCGCCAGGTCCTTGCCGCAAACCTTGACCCCTGCCACGGAATGCACGGGAAAGTTTCGGAGCCGCAGGAGCCGGGTGCCGGAACCGTTCAGGCACTGCTTATGCGTCTGCTGCGCAAATTTGCGGCCGCAAACCCGCTCAATGGCGATACTGGCCGCTTCGAGCGCGGATTCCAATACAAAATCCGGGGTAGATTCGTCCACCCCGGACATCATGGAACGCGCCCGATTAAGACTCGTCAGCATCGCCCTCACCGGCCTTCTTTGCCGCGTCAATATCTGCCTTGGTCGCCTCGTCGCCGATGACTTCCGCTTCCAGCAGCTTCGGCAGGCGCTTCTCGTCGGCTTCGTACAGGCTGCCGGCCTTGACTTCCTCGCCGGTCACCGCGTCGGTGAAATCAGCGATAACGTGATAGGTCTTCTTCGCCACGATGATTCATCTCCTCTCAAATGGTATAAGAGCCCCGAAGGGCTCAGATTATACAGACGGAGCACCCAGCACGACATACGGGCTCGCCGTTGTCACGCCGTCTTCCAGCTTCAGCGGAGTCGCTACCCACGGCTTGCCGTCCACGTTCCAAAAGCACTTGATGACCGTCTTGTTGTTGACGAATTCGACATGCTCGGAGGCCTGGATAAACGGACCGGAGCCGTCCTTGATCAGGTAGTAGGACAGATCCAGCAGCGACACATCACCGACTTGGCCGAGCGGGCCAGTCTTGCCCGTGAAGCGGATCGGAATGCCCATCAGTGTGGCCGGGATACCTTTCGACGCATCGCCGTTGATGAAGATATAATTGCCGTTCGGGTCCTGCAGCGTCATGATCTGCGGCAGGGCGCTTTGCGCCACAACCCAGATGGCATTCTCCAGCGAATTCGGCAGGAAGCGCGCACGCATGGCGACCAGGTCAAGGTAGCTGATCTTGCTTGCGGTAGCCCGGTTGATGAGGACGCGGCCCGCGGCCGGAATAACACCGGTAGGCTTGCCTGTTCCATCGCCCTTCAGGAACGCCGTGTCTTCCGCCGCTACCATCGCTTGAGAAAGCAGGTTACGGATGAACGCAGAAGCAGCGCTCCAGTTACGCAGCAGCTTGTCCGTCACGATAACGTGCGCGGCTACTTCGTACGGCTCCAGCGTGATTTCGCCGAGCTCTGCGGAGGTCTTCGGCTTGGCGCCGCCTTCTGCGATCCAGGAGACTGTCGCCCCGCCGTATGCGCCGTTCGCGCCTTGGACAAAGGACGGGATGGTGATCTTGGCATCCGGCGGTGTTCCCGGAGGGATGACCTGCGCACGCGGGCGGACAACGGACTGTTCAGCCATCAGCTGCAGGATCTCTTCACGGAATTGTTCCGGGACTGCGAATCCGCCTTCTGTGCCGCTCCCCATGGAGAAATCATTGCGGATAGCACGCAGCCGGCCTTTGTTGTCGCCGAACCGCACCGCATCCACGAATTCGCCGAAGGACGAGAAGCCGTAATTCTCTTTCTTGTCCGACGGAGCCGGGCCGGGTACAGGGTTGCGGTAAGGACGCTCACTGCTGTTATCCAGATCGCGCATGCGCGCTTCGTGGTTTTCCAGGCGCTCATCACGCTTCTGGGCAACCTTGATCTTGTTGTCCAGCTCCGCAATCTCCGCTTCCAGGCCGTCGAATTCCGTTTCCTCTTCGTTCGTGAGGTCCCGGGCTTCGGTCTTCGCCTTGTTCAGCATTTCGCCTTGACGGTCAATCTTGGCCGCACGGGCCTGCAGCAGTTGTTGAAGATTCATTTATACATACTTCCTTTCGTTGTGGGCTTTGATTTTCTCATACAAAGAAAGCGGTGCCTTAGGCGTCCGCTCTGCTTCAGGGGGTGGAACTGGTTTTCTGGCTGCTAGCAATTCGTTCCGGACCTTGTCGATGACCGGCCGCGGCAGCAGTCCCCGTCCGCCGGCTGCCGCCGCAAAGGACAGCGTTCGCTCCTCATCAAACAGGATGCCGTCCACGAATTTCTGTTCAAGGGCCTGCTGCGCAGTCAGCCAGGTCTCTTTATTCATCATCCGCAGCAGTTCGTCCGTCGAGACTCCGCTTTTTAAGGCATAGGCGTTGGCGATGGAGGTGTTCCAGTTCTTCAGCACTTCGGATTCGTGCTGCATGGTCCGGTAATCCCCCGCCGCCATGGACGAAACGTTGTGAATCATGATCTGCGCTGTCGGCGCAATGAGCAGGTTCTTAATGCCCATCGCAGCTACCGAAGCGGCGCTTGCAGCAATCCCGACAATTTTTCCGGTGGTGCTTCCCTTGTACTCCTTGAGCATCGAATAGATTTCGGAACCGGCAAACACGTCACCGCCCGGAGAATTGATGTAAATCTCAAGTTCCTCGCCGTTCGCCGCGGCAATTTCCTCGGCTACCTTGTTCGGAGAAGTCGCCTCCATTTCAAACCATTCGTAAATCCAAAGGTCATCATTGGCGACGATTACCCCTTTGATTTGAACTTGTGACATCTGTATTCTCACCCCCTTCCCCGGCTGGATCATTCAGGCTGTCGGCGTCCTCGATCGGGATCATGTTGCCGTTCACGAGATAGGCTTCGCCGCTGCCGTCTTCAATCGGGTTCATTTCCTCCATCTCGCGCCATTCGTCGGCGTTGATAATGCCGTTTTGGCGCTGGATGTTGAGTCCTTCCTGCCGGCTCTTGTAGTCGCCGCGCAGCAGGCCGGAAACGTTAAACTTGACGTAGTACCCCTGAGCCCGCTCTTCCGGCGTGAACAGCTTCAGGTTGCAGGCCTGTTCGATCCGGGTCAGGTACGGCATCAGGGTGTGCATCACGAATTCAATACTCTGATGCTCGATATTGTTGTTCGTGCTGCGCTCCAGATTGGCAATCATGTGCGGAGGCACCCGGAACAATCCGCAGATTTCATCTCGGTTCATTTTGCGCGTTTCGATAAACTGAGCATCGACGAAGGTCAGAGGGAAACGGCTGAATTTCCCGCCGTCCTCTAAGATGATCGGCTTCCAGGAGTTCGCCAGACCCGGACCTGTCTCGTTAATCCAGGCTCTCAAGCGTTCGTATGCCTCCGGAGACATGGCATTCGGAAACTCGATGGCGCTGCCGATGTTCATTCCCTGGCCGTAAAAGCGGGATGTAAACTCTGACGCGGCCATGCCCAGGCCGACCGCCTCCGCTGCCATCCGGATCGGGGAGTACCCGACGATGCCGTCAAAGCCGAATCCCGGAATGTGCAGGATACGCTCGGCCGGCAGCTTCTCGATCTTCCCGCGGTCGTTCAACTCGTACTCCAGCAGGTTCGTCTGCAGGTTGCGGACTGGCCGGCAGTTATACCAGGCGACCGGATAAATCTCCGCGACCTGGCCACGCCGGTTGAGCGAGATCACCGAATAACAATTCCCGCTGCTGGCGAGCTGCCCAACCTGGCTTTCTCGCCAGGCCTGCGAGGTCATTTCGTTGTTCGGCGCATCGTGCAGCAGGGCGAAGGTAGGGTGATCTTCCGCCCGGTCCTTTCCCTTGCCGCCCGCTCGCCGCCGGTAGACATGCAGCGGCAGCGCGCCGACCCCCTCCGCCAGTACCCGGATGCAGGAAAAGACGGTGATGAACCGCATGGCCGACTCCTCCGTTACACTCACTCCAGACAGGGTGTGCCCCCGTGAGCGAAAGAACATCGAACGGTCGAAGTCTTCCAGCGAGTAAGCCCGCTTACCGCTGACGACCCGCGATATAATCCCCATCACTCATCCCTCCTTTTCGGCAATCCGACCCAAATGAGCAGGCCGCCGCCAATAATCAATGCTGCCGGCGGATGAATCATCCATAGGCCCGTTACCAGCGCCCCGAAGCCGGCCACCAGCAGCAATTCCCGAAGGGTTTCCTCCGCCTTTCCATCCTTCAAAGTTGTCTCACTCCCCACGTTTCATAAGCTGATCGTTTGGCCTTGGCCGCCATAGACAGGGTCAGCTTGTGGCTGTCGATTACCGCATCGACCGGGTCAATCCGTTTGGTCTTCGCCTTCGGGTCCTTGTCAATCTTGATCTCACCGAAGCTGTTGCTGACCGTCTTGGCGTTCGCCATGGACCAGGTCAGCAGCTTATTGCGCCGGTCATAGATCACATTGCCCGCCTCGACTTCCAGCCGGAAATCGACCGTCGCATCATTCAGGCTGCGCGCCGATTGGACGATTTCCACCAATGGCACGCCGAATTCTTCCAGGTCAGACAAAAAGGCATCCGCATTATGAGGGTCATAAGCGATGCCTTTGAGCTTCAAATTATGTTTTTTGATCAGGTTCCGGTAATAGGTCAGGATGTATTTATAGTCCGTCTTGACGCCGCCCATCGTCTCTGTAGGGGTCAGCAGGCCCTCTCGAATCCACATGTCATAAGGCGCATTGTCTGATTTGACGTGTTCAGCCACCCGCGCCGCCGGAATCCAGCTATGTGAGTCAATGTAATACTTGCGCTGTCCGTCTATGTCCAGCGGAAATTCGAGGTTCCCGGAGGTCAAGTCGCCGCCAGATGAAAGGTCGAGGCCCAGATAGCATTCCCGGCCCGCCATATCCTCCAGCGTTGTATCCGAAGCGCAGGCTTTCCAGTGCTCCATGTTCATGTACTGCGTATCCGCAAACTGCACCCAGATATTCAGGGACTTGGTCATAAAGTTCCGAAGTTCTTCGCCCTGCATCTGCTGGGCCTTGAGCGCATCCGCCCGCAGGCTGTCCAGCGTCTGATCGGTCCAGAGCGGGTTCGCCTTCGGCCAGTTCGCCTCATCCCAGATATCGTCATCCTTGTCCAGCTCGCAGATGAATACGAACTGTGTTTCGTCCTCGTGGGCTCCGCTGAGGATCAGCTTGCAGTATTCGTAAAGCTCATAGCACGGCGAATTAATGTCAAAGCCGGCCGTCGTAATGACCGAGGTCAAACACTGCCGCAGCTTCTTCTGGCCGTCGGACAGCAGCTTGTACATCTGATTGTCCTTGTGCTTGTGATACTCATCGACCGACGCAAAATAGGGACGGAAACCGTCGATGCTGTTTGTATCCCGCCCGAGCGCCCGAATCTCGCCGTGCGTCAGGTTGCAAAGGATTTTGCTGGCGTAATCCTTGACCGTGAATAAGCCGGCCTCGTACTTTGATCCGGCAAGTTCTGGGTCCGCATTGATAAACTTGACGCATTCTTTCAGGACGATGCGGGCCTGCAGCTCTTTGGTTGCCGTACAGTACACCTGCGGGTAGTTGTACCCATCGAAGTTACCGTAATACAGCGACGGCACCGCGTTCCCGAGGGATTTCCCGTTTTGCCGCCCCACCTGCACATAGGAGGTGCGGAATCTGCGGTAACCGTCCATGGTCAGCCAGCCGTTCCAACTCCCGAAAATGAAGTCCTGAAAGCCCCACAGCCGGAGTGGTTCGGGCTCCTCTCCTTCGGCCAGTGTCAGTGATTCGGCAAATTCGATGATCTCATGGGCGCGGTCCGGATCGAAGACATAAGGGAAGTTCTTCGTCCCCTGCCGGGCAAGGTCTCTAAGATGTCGCTCGCAGGCCTGGCGCTGCGTCTTGCCGGCCACAATTCGGCCGGAAACCACTTCCTGCGCATATGCCGTTACCCTGTCCAGTTCGGCCACCGTGTTGTAAGGATAGATTTGCGGGTTAGCCACCTCGGCCCCCTCCGAATCTTCCGAAACGGCTCGGCGCCTCTTCCTTCTTCTGCGGCTTCGGCACATTCTTGACCTTGGCGAGCGGATTGAGGAATAAGCGGTCCTGCATTTTGAGCAGCATGTCCATTTTCTTATTGATGGCCGTCTCGATCCGCAGCAGGCCGTCGACTGCAATCATGCTGCGGAGCTGACGCTTCACCCGGGTATCGAATTCGTCGCTGTCCTCGATATATTCATCCAGCTGTTCGCTGTCATAGGCCACCTTGTCGATGGTTTGATATGACTTTTGCAGCCGTTCGTACTCGGCATAGGTCTTGCAATACATCGCCAACAAGCCAACGTCCGAACTCGTCAGCAGGTTGATATCCTGCGCAGCCGCGGCTTTATATTCCTTCAAGCACTGTTTCCAATGCGTGAAGGCGATCACGTCATTCTTTACGAAGGCCGGCGGTTTCAGCTTGTCGAGTTCAGTTTTTCCCAGCTTCACCTCGGCTTCTTGCCGCTGCTGCAACTGCTCTTTTGTCAGTCGGTTCGGATTGCCCTGGGCGATGTGCAGGGATACCGGTTTTGCGTTCCTGCCCATCCGGGCTCACCTCCAAATACACTAAAAATTTCAAAAAACGAGTTTTTGCGCGAATAAAGGGGGCGGCGGTCTTCAATGGAGGCCCTCGGAAGGATTTAACCCCCCCTCCCCCTCAGCGGATTTCCGAACCCGCCGTCCTGCTGCACGGTCTTTCGGCTGTGGCATGGCGTGCACAGCGCCTGCCAGTTACCGCGGTCCCAGAACAGCGCTGGGTCTCCCTTGTGCGGGATGATATGGTCCACTACGTTGGCTACGGCGACCTTACCTCTACGCTCGCAGTCGGCGCACAGCGGATGCTGCTGCAGGAAGTGAACACGCGCCCGCTGCCAGTCTCGATTGTATCCCCGCTGCGCGGCCGTTCCTCTGTCCTTGTCGTAGCTTCGTTCCTCGCCTTGGTGCGCTGGGCAGTATCCCTCTCCATCCGTTAGGTTGGAGCATCCCGCCTTCCTGCAGAACTTTTTAAGGGGCATCTGCATCCACCTGCCTGCCATCCAAGAAGATCATATCTCCCTTGAATGGTTCTCTCTTTCCTAAGCCCATGAACGGCCCTAGGCGCTGCATCAGGTCCCATATCTGGAACGAGGTGTAGCCTTCCTTATCCACTCTCAGGGCGATCGCTTGGTGCCATGTCCCATAGTTCGGATGTGTGCCATCCGCCGTGGCCCCTGTCACCCATTTAATGCCAGATGGTGTCGTGTGCTTGACCCGGTATGTCGTACCCACATCAGATGTCGCAATCGTTCCGGCCGTTCCCTGCGCATACGGATTACCTCTTGTTGCCGCAATCAATACACGTTCTGGTGAAGGGCCGGGATTGTTGCCTCCGCCCTGTGGTCCTAGCACTCGATCCAGAATAGCGGTGAATCGGCTACTGATCCTGAACTGCCCATATTGAGGAATCCGTCCGGGTATGTACTTTTCCATCAGTCTTTTGAAAAACTCAATTTGGAATATCAATGCAGCCACCGTCCTTTCCTTCAAGATAAAAAGAGCCGCCATATTGGCGACCCTCTGAAAATCCCAAGCGTTTGGGAATATGAGTATGATATGTACCGGCTCTTACTGAGGCGGCCGGCTTGCCTCCGCGATCCACTCTTTAACCGCTGCGGTCACGGCAACAAGGGGAAGAGATGAACCCTTATGCAAGAGTGGAGTGTAATAAGAGAGTTTCCGTTAATAGGTATCTCCTATATATAGGTGGCAAGCGTAAGACAAAAAATCACATGCACAGCAGGAACAGGTTATTCGCCTTGTTGTATTCGATCTTCAAGTCTGCCCTGTTCAGCATAACTTGGACCGAACCTTTCTTGACTCCCATCTCATAAGCTATGCTCTGCATCGACATTCCGAAAGCGTGATACAGCACGTAGCATTGACGCTCTCTTTCACTCAGATTACGCAGGGCATCTTCGATCATCCATTCCTGTTCTCTCGTTAATGGCCTTCCGATCTCCGCAACCTCGAATTCAAATTCGTATGAAGTCAGATGGTCCATCCATTGAGGGTCCCAAACCTTCGTCCGTTGGTGTATGCTGCGGCGTTCCATCGGCCGGCGCCATCCCGGCGGATATCCGGTGTCCATCCATTCGATAGAGTAATCCAGGTCGCTGACGCTCGCCGTAAGCGCGTTTCGTTCCGCTTTGATCGGGCTCATTCGTTCTCGAATCATGGCGCGTTCCTGCTTGTCCTTCGTCCCTTTTAATTCTTCCTTCATTGGTTCGAGCTGCTTATCCAATAAGGCGATTGCTTTATTAAGCTGTTTCTTGGTCTCCCTGTAACTAGCAATCAGAGCCATATCCTTCATTCGCACCAGCCCTTTTACAAATTTATCGCATCTTCGTATTCCCAAAAGGAAGATTTGATCATTAAGTTGTATATAGGTTCACCTTCGTGTTCTAAAGCGTGGCACAAGTCGCAAAGTAATTCTAAATTTGAAGGGTCGTTAGTTCCTCCGTCTTCGACGTGGATTTTGTGATGGATGTGCAGATTTTTCTTATTGCCACAACGGCAGCAGCGTCTCTTGTCACGTTTATAGACAAGCTCTCTTATTGGAACGCTGACATTCTTGCGTTTTCGCTTTGATTTTTTCCGTTTCGCATCTTCGAGCATTTCAGGGGATGAACGGATTACCTTGCCTCTATGTGGCTGTTCATAAAAATGGATTCTTCCGCAACAGACCTTATCCCAAAAAGGATTTAACACTCTTCCGCATTTGTAACAATTTATAGAGATCACCTCGCATGGATTTATGTCACACTATCGATATATAAAGCCGTGATTTGAGGAACTTAATATGGATGTTTGTTATTCCTTGCTCACGTCCGACTCCGTCAGGGAGCAAGCCCCGCTTACCAACCTTGCAAATATCTCGATCCTCATAAATGTCGGCGGCTGCCGGCCGGTGCATTTGACCGTTACGCCTCCACTCTTATACTTAAGCACCTGGGCGATTCCGCCGCGCTTGTACTCAAATTCCCGTTCGCCATCCTCCAGAGCTGCCCAGAGATCGCCGTAGATCAATGCTATATGTCTCCTTTCTGTTTTTTGGGTCTAGCCATGTAGTGGTTACCATGACGCTTGATATCGCTCTTTGGACCGTACTTGGCCCAATCCTCTTCTGTCATCTGCCGGGTTGTTACCTCTCCGTGGACTTTTGTCAGGATCGGCTTCGGGAAGCTGGAGCGGATCGGCTCTTTGTGTTTGAGTTTGCGGCTGGAGTTGTTCATTGCTTGTATCCTCCCCTGGATAATATTCGGCCCCCGCTACGCTGGGTAGTGCGGTCGTCTCGGAGGCCGTTCGGCCCATGATTAACGCACCAGCAGCGCCATGTCGTACCCGGATTCAATGAATTGCACGGTTAGCTTTCGATTCACGTCATTACCTAACCGATCATAGATTTCATACATTTCATCCTTGGTGAATCTTGTCCCTAACACTTGATTAAAACTTTCCAGAACCCGCGGCGCCCAGTATTTGTTCAGTCCCTTTGCAATCGGCCGGGAAACCCATGCAAACATTTTGCATTTGAAGTCAAGTTCTGTACTGACACCTTCCAACCGGAAGTACACGTTATTTCTTGGTTCGAGGATTATCTCGTTGCTGTTATTGATAAAGGACTTCGGAAATGCGTGAAGCGATTTATTTATGATGTTGCTCAGACCAGCAGCATCTGATAATTGATAATTTACTGTGCTCATATCTCTTACCCCCACTTATAAGTTAAGTACTGCTAATAGAGCAGCTTTACATATGGCTTGAGGAGCTGTTCCGACGAACACAGCGCCTTCCATCCGATGTACGTCCCAATAAAAGGTAACGTCTATTTTTTCGTCTTCTGAAGCAATAATAAATTCCCAATTTTTTGACTTCATATGTTCTACTACTTCCCATGCTGCGGATATGTCTGAAGAGTACAGCGGAACGTCGCGGTGGATCGTCTTTTCGTAGTCTGACAGGAAATACCTCGGCAGGTGCGGCAGTTGTCCTTCGACCATATCCAGGCCCATTACCAGCTCAGCGACTTTAGCTTCCAGCAGCCGCCCCGGTTCCATCGCCAGTATCTCTTCCCTTGTGAGTGTCATTGGTTATCTCCTTCCTCAACCAGTTGCAGTGTTGGCTCTCCTGGTTCTATTTCTCCCTCGATTTTGAATTGCACCTTACCAGATGGACTGATGACGAAACCATCACAACCAGGTGCATCACAGCGTACTCCGTTCTTGTGGGCTGACCATTTACCGATGTCGTATTCCTTTCCACATGTGAAGCATTTCGCTATCAATTTCACTCTGTGTATCCCTCCTGTTATATAGGAGCAAGATCACCTGATCCGGCCCTCGCTGTCGCTAGGTTTATTCGGTCGTTCCGGTGGCCTTCGGCCGTTCAATCTCTTCTAGGCACGAGTCGCAGACAGTCTTTCCGTCAATGTAATTTCTGCCCGTGAGTCCGCCTCCGCACTGATCGCAATCAAAATACCATCCATCCTCTATATATGCACTCCTCGGCACTACACCGGATTCAGAATATTGATCGAATTCAGGTTTGCGTGCAGCCGAAATATCAGTCCAAGGAACTCCATCGCTATACGCTTCGCTTTTGTATTTGGCCTGTGAATGAGATTCGGCAAAAACAATTTCATGGTATGCCTCTTCTCCAGAGTTCTCCTTATCTCGAACGTGATATGCTTTCATGTTCTCAGTCACTCCTTCGTTATTTGCGCGTCAGCGCCATCGTATCGACCGAATACGCTCAGGCAGAGCCGGAGGCCGTATCAGTCTTTAATGTCATCCACGCTGCCATAGCCCGCTCTCTGGGGGTGGCGGTGAGCATGTCGGCAGCCTCAAGGTCTGTATAAAGTGCAGATAATTCTCCGCGCACGACTTCAAATAGTCTCGTCACGTATAGTTCTGCATCCTTGGCAATAGCTGCTGCCTGTACCTCCAGAGAGGCGGCAGGGTTATTGCAGTAATCTGGAGCCTTGGACCATGCTATGTCCGCTGTGCCGTAATAGTATGTCGCTGGACTCCCGCCTTTGTCTTCGACCACGTAATAGTTACCAGCTGTCTTGTGCAGACTGTACCCCATCAACTCCGCCAGCGCCCGGTTAATCTCCTGGTCTGTTGGTATCTGTGTCATCTGATTGCCTCCCGTTGCCGATCAATCAGCTCGTTGTATTCTTCAATCCAATCGGTTGGAATATTGTGATTAGCCGAAGCACACCGTCTGATTGCTGCCGATATTTCTTTAATCCGCTCGTATTCCCATACGAAACGTGGTCGAAGGCCAATCGGTGGTTTTGGTATCTGTGTCATGACTGAGCCTCCCTTCTAAGCTCCGCAAGGGAATGAAATGTTTGCCGTTTGATGTCCTCCAGCAGTTCAAATATCTGATGCGGCGTCATTCCCTTTTCAGCCATATTTGCCATCGCCGCTACGATTAATTGATGATCCAGATTATTAAGATCAAGCTTTGGTTTGTCCGTCTGTGTCATGACTCATCCTCCTTCTCAGGAACTTCCTTGCCGCAATCTTTACAAATCGCTATGCCAATCTCACAACCATCCGATAAGACCAAAATGTCTCCTGTTCTGCGAATGTTTTTGTGGGTGCATGAATTGCTATCTCCCTCACCAAGGGCATCCCGGGCACGAGCGCCGCAATCCACATCAACTTCGGAAAACATCGTGCCGGTTACATGCTCGATCGTAGGCATATAATGATTCCGTTCCTTGTAAAACACCAGTGCATCGGTCAGCCGGGCTATGGTCTGCTGTGCCTCAACCAGAGCATCCAGAGAGTCACGCAACCATTCTGGCCACTGTCCGGCACTTACTTTCCAATCTGTGTGTTTCTTAACCGCTTCGTCCCATTCGTCCATTTCTCGTTTGATCTCCGCGATCCGCTCCGGCGTTAAGGTAACTTTTCCTTCGGTCACTGGCTTATCCCCCATTTTCTTGACTAACTCCGACAACCCCGGCAGTGATCCATGAGCGATATATCCGTTGCTCATTCTGCTTTCTCCGCCTCTCCTAATAGTTCTGGGTTTTCGTAGATGTTGCCGATTGCTTCGGTCTGCGACCATTCAATATCTTCTCCTCCGAATCGTTCATGGTCTGCGAAGTAGTCTTGAAAGTAGAAGCAGGCATTTGATTTTGACCATATTACCTTGTAGTAATAGATTTCGTCGTGTGATGCACGGTCACGCAGTATGTCGCCCTCATAAATCTCCCGTCCGTTACGGTCTTTCAGGCCGGTGTATTGCATGACTTCCACATCACGTTCGCCGCAATCAGAAAGCGAACCGGCGTAATAGTCGTCCAGGCTGTCGTACCACTGGATCACCATTTCGGCGCCTGGGAATGTCAGATTTACCTTATCGAGCATTCGGCGTTCCTTTTTCAGCCACGCCCGGAATTTAATCTCTCTGCTCATGACTGTACCTCTCCCCTCACCATTCCGACTCCGTGACTTTCGTATAACCTTTGAAACGTGCTTATTGAGCATGTTGCTGGACCAGTTGGCTTCTGATAGGTGACTGTTCTTTCATCCACGGACAAGACTTTCCGCTCAACTATAGGGTCATAAGCGTGTCCACGGAATTGATATATTGCTCCAACAATTAACTTAGGTCGTAATAATTCTTTGATATGTTGATCTATCTTATTTTGCGTCGAAACTTTGAACCTGCTCATGTGTATCCTCCCTTTGGGCCTATGCCCGATCTATGATTGATTCGGCCTCCGCTGTCGCTAGGTGATTCGGTCGATTCGGAGGCCTGACGGCCAATGATCAGCTTTCGACTGTGACGCTGCTACTCTCCCAAGACACTGGCATAAAGATGGTTTCACCTCGCATTTTATCCTTGCAGAACACATGAATTCCTTTGCCTAAATCTCCGAGAAAACCGTATACTTTCCAATCACAAGTCTTCTTTTTAACCTTTTTTCCACTGTCGCATTGATATGGATCTGTTGATATTCCTCCACAAGCTGGGCATCTGAATTTCTTCTCTCCTATCGCCTGCAGCATATCTCCGACCGATTCAAAAACCCTTACCTTTCCAGGTTGGATTGACGGTTGATTGCATTCCTGATAATAATTAATGGCGCTGTAGTCCCTTTTCTTTTCCCACGCTCTCAGAATTTCTTCTTGAGGTGTGTTCAGCGCTTCAGAGTATTCAATCAATTTCGCTCTTAAATATTTTTCAAGTCTTTCTGCTCTACGTTCTCCTTCTTCTCCAGACCACGAATCGCGTGCAAGACCTTTTAATTTTTCGATTGTCTGCTCCATTTCGCTCATTGTTATCGCTCCCTTTTTTCGGGCCAAGCCCGATATATTGTAAATGGGTGAGGGTGTCTATCCCTCCAAGTATTGAAGAAGCACCAACCCACGCCGTTTGCTCTGTCCGATTCTCCGGAACCCCGCTGCCTTGAAGCAGCAGCCGGGGTTTCTGCTACGCACCTTATCCGCGTCAACATAGGTGATAATTCCGTCCGGTGGAGGCGGTCCCCACTCGGCCAGCGTGGCCGCGACAGCTGCGCGGATCATATTCGAACTGAGATACATGCTCGGTGCCTCGTTCCGGAAATGAGTGCATTCCCATGCGTCCAGTCCATCGTCGCGGATACCGCGCCATGTCACCCAAAAGGCATTTCCGAGCGGAGTCCGTAAAACCAGGTTGTCGCCGGGCCGTGTAAACTGCAATGCTCCAACCGTCTGACGACTGTAATGCCGGTCCGCCAACTGCCGACAGGAGTCATCAGCTTTTTGTACCCGCATCCAAGGACCATATTGCGGTATGTCGAGCATGATCTGATTCATGGGTGTCTATCCCTCCTTGTCCCTTAAAACAACTGTTGCTGCCTTATTTACACGGATTACCCAGGCTACTTGCCCCGGTTTATATCGCTTCTCTGTCATCTTCGGATTCAGGTTCGTCTACTTCCGTCACCGTGACTTCCCGGAATCTGAGCTTGATATACTCAATCATCACCAGATACTCTTCGCCGTACCGACTGCCGTCGTGCCGATTGCGTACCGCCGTTTCAAACTCTTCGACCGTTCCTCGGAAGCAGCCGCGCGTCACTTCGATCTCTCCTGTCTTGATCGTGTATGCTGTCAGAGTACCGCCCTCAGAGCCGACCGACGATGCCCAGAAGATATGCTTCCGACTCTCGACCCGAGCGTCGCCGGAGACCTGAGCGTCGCCGGAGACCCAAGCGTTGTCGGAGACCTGAGCGTCGCCGTAGACCCGAGCGTTGCCGTAGACCCGAGCGTTGCCGTAGACCCCAGCGTCGCCGTAGACCCGAGCGTCGCCGTAGACCTGAGCGTTGCCGTAGACCCGAGCGTCGCCGGAGACCCAAGCGTCGCCGGAGACCCAAGCGTTGTCGGAGACCTGAGCGTCGCCGTAGACCTGAGCGTTGCCGTAGACCCGAGCGTTGCCGTAGACCTGAGCGTCGCCGTAGACCCGAGCGTTGCCGTAGACCTGAGCGTTGCCGTAGACCCAAGCGTTGTCGGAGACCTGAGCGTCGCCGTAGACCCGAGCGTTGCCGTAGACCTGAGCGTTGCCGTAGACCCGAGCGTCGCCGGAGACCCAAGCGTCGCCGTCTTGATCCAGGTTCTTCTCGGATGCGATCCAGCCACCCAGCTCGCCTTCTTCGATATCCTGTTCCGGGATATCACGTACAGCTTTGATCTGATAGAGTGTAATGCCCATCCATTCCTTAGTGGTTTCGGTGAGTACATATTTTTTCATAGTTATTCATCCTCTCTTATTGGTTACGCCAGTTCCTTCGCCTGCACGATCGCCCGGTTTCCCTCCCATGTGACCGGCATACGTTGGTAGTTTAATCACCTTGCAGGTACCTCCTTGATCTTGTGCTGTACCCGGACCCAAGCGGGGCGGCAGCGTCGCAGGATCTCCTCCTCGGCCTCCTGTCGTTCCCATGGGCGGGCAAATTCGTCCTGAAGGACGGTATATAACTCCTCACGAGTGGCTGCTTTCCAGTTCATTTGCCACCAACTCCCGTTGTTATGTGTATAAAATTGTTGATAAGTCAGTCCTCGAACCTATCCACCGGACGGTAATGTCCGCCGGCGGCGTATCCGTTCAGCGCGTCCCGCATCATACCAGCGAACACATCCAAGGTCTTACGGTCGAAAGACTCTATGAGCCGTAATTCTTTCGCTCTCAGCGGTCGCCCGGCGGCGGTAGACACTAAGTCGGCTACAGGCTCAATCTCCCGTCTCCGGGCATCCTGCTCGCGCTCAGCCTCTGCCTGAATGGATGCCTTGCGGTTGTACTCTTCCCAATCTTGGTCATCGAACCAAAAGTGGTCTCCGTACAGGTCCCGGAAGATGCTGATCCACTCCTGCAGCAGTTCTTCATCCGTCTGGATCATGTCGTGACAGATTCCACAAAGACGCAGGCCGTTCGTCTTGACCCCTCTTCCTTTTCGGCCTCTTGGGTAAACGTGGTGAGTCGTGGTGTCCGGCCGTGATCTACAGCACCGGCAGAGTCCGCCTGCTTCGGCAATCAGCTCCGCGACGACCTTCTGCGGGAATACCGCTCGGTCCGCGCTGCTCTTGCCTGGCTGATGGTCCGGGAAGAGATTCCGTTTCCACTCCGGCAGCTGCTTCCGTTCCTTCCGGCCCCGGCCGATCCCATTGGTCTTCTTCGGCTTCTCCTGCCGTTCTGGTTTCCAAAAGGTCTGATGCTCCATTCTGATCACCTCCAGGTATTCTGAGTTGTTCGGCTTCCCAGCTGCATGCCGGGCACCGGTGTATGTCCGGTTGTATCTCGATCATGTCAGCTGCGCACCGGAGACATACCAGCGTCATTTCCGGGGTCCGGCGTCCCTGGCTATCAGCTCGACCGGCAGGGCGTTCGACCAATCCAGTTCATCGTGTCGCCGTGAAAAATGAGGTGTATAGCGATACGGCGTTTTGATCTTCGCACTGTAGAGATAGCCTGCAGGTTCTTCGCCTTGCTTTACTGGTGCCCCGAGTGCGGCGCAGCGCGCCGGGTTAAGCAAGATTTCTCCAACTGGCTTATTAGGCTTCCAGTCACCGCCACGCGCCCATGCTCCGTTGATTTGGCGTTCCCACGGAATGCAAACAGGGAGACCGGTCTGCTGGACCTGCTGATGGTTAAGAGGCTGTGTGGTATCCTGCAAGTCGGTCCAACTCCTTTCGGATGCTGCCCCAGAATGGGGTCATATATCGAATTCGGATGTACCGGCGCCGTTCATGCTCTGCGATTTTCCCGGCATAATATTCCTTTTGCTCTTGCTTGATGATTCCCCGACAATGAGCACATACAGGTACGGTCGCCCATGTTGCTGTAGCCTCAAGCCGGCAAGAAGGTACTGAGCATTTCATTCACTGTCTCCCTCCGTTCGCGCGCTTTATCGCATCTTCGCGACGTTTCGAAGTGCCTTGATTCTCGTAAATGTCCGTGCTCCCAAGGATTCGGTCGTAGATCCGTCCGTCAGTATCCAGAGGCGCGCCGTTCTTGTCTTTCTCAAACCAGTTAGCCAGCCGGCCCAGGTCCAGGTTTGTCGTGAAGTTCGTCGGCTTGCCCTGCCGTCCGTTGATGATCGGGAACAAAATGTCGTTGAACTCATATTCCGTCAGGTAGCCGCTGCCCAACTCGTCCAGTGTGAGGAGATCCGCTGCAATGGCGCCGGAGATAATGTCCGTGAGGCTTGTCTTGGAGTCCTTCCGGTTCGTGTCCTTCGCCAGGTTGAACAACTGCGGAACATCCAAGAAGAGGCATACCCATCCGCGTCGGTTCAGTTCGTGATTGATGGATGCGGCCAAATGGCTTTTTCCATTTCCTGCCTTCCCATACATCAGGAGTCCGGTTGTTCGACCTTCGAAGCTACGAACGAAATCCGCCGATGCCTTGCAAACCGCTTCCGTTCCAGGGCGCTGGATAAAGTTGTGGAATGTCGCCTTCTGGAGAGCTTCGTTCATGATTGACTTAGCATAGATCCGCTCCATCTTGGCCCGGCGCAGCTTCCGCTCCTGCTCCTTCTCTCTGGCCTCGTTCTCGGCGACGACGCAGGCGCAGGCTTTCTTCAGGCCCCACTTCCCATTCGGCGGAAAGTATGTCCGGCCGATTGTCTGCCGGCAACCGAGGCAGCAATATGTCCCATCATGCTCGTCATCGGCGAACAAAGATGTCGTCATCCGAACCGGCTTCAGCACGTCCTCGACCTTCACTGCCGCCTCCATTTCGCGAAGCATGGCCGTAATAGGCGCCGATGTAATCGTCCGGTTCGGGCGGCGGTGGACCGAATTTATCGTATTCTCCAGTAGCCGCTTGTCCTCTTCCGGAAGGTTCAAGTCCTTCAGGTCCACTTTCATCGCCTCCTAGGTAATCTTTATAGGTTCCGGCATTGAGGTAGGTTGTCGGCATCTTGGCAAACTCGGAATGCAAGCCGATAGTTTCGAAGTCTTGAGAATAAAGGATTGTGCATTGGATGAGTGCTTCTCTCTCGGCTTGCTTGACTTTCTTTTTCCAAGTTGCGAAGGCCTTTGCCTTGTCCTTCCGGCGTCTTGTCGGGAAGACTTTCCAGAATCGTTCAAAGTCAGGATGATAAGAATCAACGTGTGGTTCTGCCGGAGGCGAATCACACAATGGTTTTATATCTTCTTTTGTTCTTAAGTTCTTAACATTCTTTACATTCTTGTTTGTGTTCACTTGTTGTTCAGTTGTTGTTCGTTTGTTGTTCAGTTGTTGTTCGTCTTGTTGTTCACACTCTTGGTATTCAGGCCATGAAATCACCGATATCAAGCGGTTTTTATTGCCGTTTTGTTGTTCAATCTGCCGTTCATTTTCGAACGATTTCAGTATTCGTTGCACCTTACTTTCTGAGATATTAAATTTATCCGAAATGACCTTTCTGCCGGTGATTAACTGCCCGGGTTGTAGAGAAATTCTCTGGCCCATGAACACCGCTGGAACCTCTTTATGCGTCGCATTGAGCAGCAAATACATCCACACAGCAAGGTGGTCACCATCCTTACAAACGATTGGATTTTCCATTACTTTTCGGTGGAGTTTGATCCAGCCGTCCATTTCACCACCCGCTTACACTATTTGTTGGCGTACATATGCTGACTAGCGCAACTGAAATTACAGCAAAGAGACTTTCCGACTTTAACCGCCGGATGCCCGTGAAGGATCGGTTTCCGACACTCCTTGTTTGCACAGAGGGACACTACAGTGACATCCTCTTTCTCTGGTAAATTCGTCTTCATGATTGCAAAACACCTCGATTCGATGTATGATGACCGTAATAATGTTTATAAAGCTACTGACAGTCTGCCGGGGTAGGATCCGGTAGGCTGTTTTTCGTTTATCCGGGATGCTGTCGCCCGGTATTGAAGGATGTACATATTGCGGACGCGCATGGATGGTGCTGTCTCGATCAACTGAAGCAGATTTCCGCAAATACGGATACGTTGTTTTCTCGACATCATGGTTTCATCGCTCCTTTGAATTTGTTGATAAAATAGATTTGACCTTTGCCTGTTACTTTGGTCGTTCGTGTTGTCCGTGTGCTTCCGTCCGGATTATTGATTGTCCGGGTCTTAATCTCGAACAAAGCGAGATCCATCGATCGCTGGGTCGGCATGTTCCAATACTCACCGCGGACTCCCAGGTAACCCTCACTCCGAAGAATCTTGAACAGCCGATTCTGACCTATATCTATCCCGTTTTGCTTCAGGAGTTTTGCGAGCTCACCGATCAGGATCGTATTTTCGGAAACCTCCACCGACTCGGCGTAAATGACTTTCGGTCGGTCCTTCTCGATCTTCGCCTCAAGTGCTCGCCGCGCGGCTCGTTCCTCTTTTAGCCGGGTTGCTGCCTCAATCAGTAGATCTGGGTTGTCCAGCAGCTCATCAGCCGCGTACATCCCTGTTGTTCGGATCGCCGGCAAAACCTCGTGCGTAATCCACCGTTTAAAACTTTTCGCCTCCGGCTTCCTACTGCCGAGAATAAGAGAGTAAAGGCCGGGCTCGTTTACGGTGAGTACTTCTTGAGATCCCCCAGGGGTTTGTATTAAACGCAACCCCTTTTCATCATCATCAAGGCGTCTGGTTTGACTCTGGTCGATGTCGATAGCCTGGCAGACATCCTTTGCCACCCACCACGGGCGGCCGTCATGAATAACTACTCTTACTTCGCTTCCGGTAAAATTAAAGACTTGCAGTTGATTCATTGCGTCGCTCCTTTCAAAGGTATTACTGGCTTGGAAACCCCTTTACAACAATGTGATATACCTTACCTCCATGTCGTCTACATACCGTCGCATTTCTGGGTTGTCCATCCAACGGTGCCGGAATAGGTCAACCAACTGCTGCATTAGCTCCGGATCGGCTCCGGCATCTAAACATGCGTGTAAGGCGGTTCGAATGCTGTACTGCTCATGGGCTTGGTCAAATTCCAATGGCATTTGCCTCCTCATCCGTTTTTGAAATGAGGTTGTTCTGATACTCATCAAGCCATTCGCGCTTGATTTTCCAATATCCGCCATCCTTATATGCCTTAAGCTGTTTGGCGTATATTCTTCTTTTTAACGTAATCTCACTCAGACCCAAGTGATATGCCGCTTGCTTGAGGGTTAAAATGTGCGGAATATGTTCCATTTTGATTCCCTCCTCTCCGAATAAAACTTAAGCGTTGAAGACTATTAAAGTTAAACTTAAGTTTTACTCGAAAAATTTTATTTGTTTAACTTCGCATCCAAAAAAACTCGCCAAGGCCACAGCATTCGCAATAGAAATACTCAGGGGATTTTTCTCCATCCGGTCATATGTCGATGGATGGACGCCTATGCCCTTGGCAACCGCACTTTTGGGGAGATCCCTCAAAAACCTCCATTCCCTTAATGATTTGGTCTCTGCGGTCTTTTCTGTAGCAATCATTTTGTCGATCACCTCCTTTGACCTAAACCTATGATAATTAAGTTTAACTTTGATGTCAACGCAAAATCAAAAATTCCAAAGTATAATTTAGATTTTTTCTGGTAAAACAAGATATATAGTGTTATTATTTATCTAAAGAATTAGATTGGGAGTGTGTTTAGTGAAGACAATATATTTCTCAAATAATTTAAAACGTTTTAGGGAATTAAAGGGGTTGACCAAGGAAGAATTAGGAAAGAGAGTCGGGGTATCTGGAGCAATGGTTGGGTACTGGGAGAGCGGTAAAAATGAGCCGCGGATGGGGAAAGTGCAGTTGATAGCGGATGTATTGGAAACCGACATCGACCAACTGTTATTCGCAGAACCTCCAAAACAAATTGAGTTAACGATCGATTCACTGACCGATGGATTGAGCGAAAATAGAAAGAGAGCCATCAAGGCGGTTATGTCTCTTTCTGAAGAGGATCTAGAATTGTTCATTCAACTGATGGAGCGCAACACAGAAAAATAATACATAGTTCAAACTGCGACAAGGAGGAGAACAATATGGATAACATTGTTAAGAAATCCAAGAAAAAAAAGAAGCTTCCTCCAGGCGTCCGCGAACGTGATGGTCGCTACACATACAGATACAACACATACGT